>CADEDT010000089.1:7815-15091 GCA_902826145.1 uncultured Caulobacteraceae bacterium | reverse complement strand
GAATCCTCGCTTGACGGAGTCCGCGAATCAAGAGTCCGCGGCCGTTAACCATGTTATTTTTCAGGCCGTGCCGGCGGTCTTCTTCAGCCTGCGGCCGAGCGAGAGCAGGTACGTGATGAAGAACATGTACATGTACACCTCCTCCATCTCGCTCGAACGATAATTGCCCGTCAGCGCCTGCACCGACATCGAACTCAGATTCAGATCGTCGATGCGTTCCGGCAGCGCGCCGATTTGCGAAAACACCACTGGCCCCAGGCACACAAGCGTTGGCGCTAGCCACCACGGATTGTCGAACAGCCCGCGCCCATTGCGGAAGCGCTTCACCAGCGGGTGGATGATCGTGCCAAGGATCATGCCGAACAACAGAATGGCGCGCGGCTTCTGATCGAACCACGAACTCGAATTGTGGATGTTGTTTTCGCCCTGGTCGTTAAACGACGAGAAGAAGCCACCCATCTCGTAGCCGAGATAATGCTGGCCCCAGCTCGTCTCTTCCGTCAGCAAATAGAATACGCCGACAGAAATCAGGATCAGCCACCAGCGCAGCCACTTCTCCTGCTTGCGCACCGCAAGCGCGATCGCCAGCACCAGCGCGATGATCAGAAAAACGGTTTGCGTGTTCTCTAAAAGCCCAAGCTCGCCCTTGAGCACGTCCGGGTTCGTGAACGCGAACCACATGAACACGACATAGATGAGCGCACACACGCCCCACACCGCGAGCGCGGAAATATCGCCGCGCGTTTGTTGCTGTACGTCCCCGGTCGTCATGCCGCGGAACATAGTGAGGCGCTTGGCCTTGTAAACTGCGCGTAACCTAGGCGGCCATGCCTGCGGCGATCTGGACCGGCTTGAAGCTCATGCGATGGATCGGGCAGGGGCCGAGCCGCTTCAGCGCTTCCTGATGCTCGGGCGTGCCATAGCCCTTGTGCTTGGCAAAGCCGTAGCCGGGATGGAGCGCGCAGAGCTCATTCATCATCCGGTCCCGCTCGACCTTGGCGATAATCGAAGCCGCCGAGACGATCGGCACGATCACGTCGCCATCGATCACCCACTCCACCGGGCACGGCAGATCGGGGTTCATATTGCCATCGACGAGCGCGGCCACCGGCGTTTCCGAAAGCCCCTCAAACGCCCGCCGCATCGCCAAATGCGACGCACGCAGGATGTTGAGCTGATCGATCTCCCCGACGCTGGCGATGCCGACGCTGACGATGCCAACGGCGCGGATTTTCAGCGCCAATTCTTCGCGGGCTTCGAGCGAGAGCTGCTTGGAATCGTCCAGCCCCTTGGGGCGGCCCTTGGCCGGCAGGATCACGGCCGCGGCCACTACCGGGCCAGCCAGCGGCCCACGCCCCGCCTCATCGATCCCACAAATCGCCATGCTCTCAGCATGGTCCGGATTCGTTGCGCGGCGCAAACGTCAAGGACACACAGCTATTTGACAAGGGCGCTTGACAAAGACCTAATCGCATGTCAAGTACGCTTAGCAAGCAGACAAGCTCGCTTGATGGAGGGGCAGATGCGGCGGCGGACGATGGGCGTGGTGGTTGCGATCGCGGTGGCGGTAGCCGTCGCACTGCAATGGCTCCCGGCGAAGCAGGAGGCCGCCCACGCGGTTCGCGCCGACGCGAACCCGACGCACATCACGCTCTCGATCCGCAGCGAAGGTCTCGCACTGCACGTCCAGCATGGCTCGCTCGCCGTGACGTTCAGGCTTTGAAGGAGCGACGCGCATGACCTGCGAACCCGTAACGAATCCAAAGCAGAAGCAGGCGACGATCCGCTACCTGCGCGACATCGCCGTCGCGGGCGCTCTCTACATCGTCTTCGTGCTCGCCGGCGCGCTGGTCGTGCGCCATCTCGATCCGCCGCAGTTTCTGAAAATCTTGCTGGCGATCGCGCCGATGGCGCCGGCGCTGCTGATGCTGCGCGCTTACCTCGTGCATCTGAACTCAATGGATGAGTTTCA
This sequence comes from uncultured Caulobacteraceae bacterium, assembly GCA_902826145.1. Lineage (GTDB taxonomy): Bacteria > Pseudomonadota > Alphaproteobacteria > Caulobacterales > Aquidulcibacteraceae > Vitreimonas. The sequence continues at coordinate 13,119 of CADEDT010000089.1, read as the reverse complement.
GCGGCGCATGCAGAACGATGCGCTGCTGATCAGCACGGCCATCATCGTGTTCGGCAGCTTTGCTTGGGGCTTCCTAGAGGAATGGGCCGAGTTGCCGCGTGTCGGCATGCTTTGGATCTTTCCCACTTTTTCGCTCCTGTTCGCCGTCGTTCACACCGTCATCCGGTTTCGCAACAAATGAGAAACCGCCTCAAAGTGCTGCGCGCGGAGCGCAATTGGAGTCAGGCCGATCTTGCCGACAAGCTCGATGTCTCACGCCAGAGCGTGAACGCGATCGAGACCGGCAAGTACGATCCCTCGCTGCCGCTCGCGTTCAAGATCGCTAAGGTCTTTGCGCTCCCGATCGAACAAATCTTCAGCGACGACGAAGTTGTCGCGCAAGCCGCGGAATAGGAGAGAGCCATGTCTGTTCTGCCAACTTCGCAAAACAAGCGCCGTGCTCTGATCCGTGGATCAATGATTGTGCTCGGTGTTCTGCTGGTCGCGTGTGCGGCGCTCGCGCGGTTCGGAGGTGTGGCCACGCATTGGCCAACACTTATCTTGCTCGTCGCCTTCGGTGTGCTCGCCATTCTCGAATTCACGGTGTTCGACGATGTGGCGAAACGGGCCCACTACATTGCGTGGTACTGGGGCAGCCTGATCGGCATCGTCTCGATCGCGGTCATCCAGGTGGTGTTTGCCTTCACCGGTGAGCCGTTCGAGTTTGTCGAAGCGGTGCTGATCCGCTGGTTTGGCGATGCCGATCCGCAGACGAGCTTCCTGTTCGGCTTGTTGGTGACGCCGGTGCTCATGGCGATTGGCTTCTTCATCGTCCGCGGCATTGACTGGCTGCGCACCCGCTAGGGCTTGATCAGCCGGCTCATCGCCCAAACCGCCCAAGCGGAATTCTTCCGCTGTTTGTAAGTCGAAGCCTGTTGATCGCAGGGGCGGGCGCCTTTAGGCGTCCGCCTCATGGCATCCAACGCGCCGCCTCGCTGTTTCCAGGACGTGATCCTGACGCTCCAGAACTACTGGGCGGAGCAGGGTTGCGCCATTCTGCAGCCGTATGACGAGCAAGTCGGCGCGGGCACACTGCATCCGGCGACGACATTGCGCTCGCTCGGCCCAAAGCCTTGGCGCGCGGCGTACGTGCAGCCTTCGCGGCGCCCGAAGGACGGGCGCTACGGCGAGAACCCGAACCGCCTGCAGCACTATTATCAGTTCCAGGTGATCCTGAAGCCGAACCCGCCGAACCTGCAGGAGCTCTATCTCAACTCGCTCGCGCGCATCGGCATCGATCCGCTGCTGCACGACATCCGCTTCGTCGAAGACGATTGGGAAAACCCAACTGTAGGCGCCTGGGGTTTGGGCTGGGAAGTGTGGTGCGACGGGATGGAGGTGTCGCAGTACACTTACTTCCAGCAAGTCGGCGGCCTCGACGTGCGCCCCGTTAGCGGCGAACTGACATACGGGCTTGAGCGCTTGGCGATGTACGTGTTCGGCGTCGATCGCGTCTACGATCTGCCGTTCAACGATCCCGACAGCGAATACCCGGTCACCTACGGCGGCATCTTCCTCGAAAATGAAAAGCAGCAATCGCGCTACAATTTTGAACTCAGCGACCCTGACATGGTGTTGCGCTGGTTCGGCGATGCAGAGGCGACGGCCGCGCGCTTGCTGAAAGAAGGCAACGTGCTGCCAGCGTTCGACTACACGCTAAAGGCCAGCCATCTGTTCAATCTGCTCGACGCTCGTGGCGTCGTCTCACCAACCGAACGCCAAAGCTTCATCGCGCGCGTGCGCGATCTGGCGAAGGGGTGCGCCACTGCGTGGGCGGAGAGCCAGCAATGAGCGCCCGGGATTGGATACGCTCGCGCGCCAAGCAGATGCGCGCCCAGATGACGCCGCATGAAAAGGCGATGTGGCGTTTGTTGCATGAAGGCGAGCTCGTGGCCCTGAATTGGCGGAAGCAGGCGCCATTTGGGAATTACATTCTAGATTTCGTGTCGCATCCGGCACGGCTGGTCGTCGAGGTGGATGGCGCTCAGCACGCGGACTCAGAAATCGCGAAGCATGACGCCGAGCGTTCCGGATGGTTGGCTTCGCAAGGCTATCAAGTGGTCCGTTTCTGGAATGGTGAAGCTATTCGCGCACGCGACGAAGTGTGGCGATCGATTCAGAGTGCGGCGCTTGAAACGTCTGCAGCACCCCGAATGCTGCGCTGGCGCACGGGCGACACCGCACGGGTGCAAAAGACGAATGCGCAAGCCTCCTCCTCGATGGAGGAGGTGGCCGCGAAGCGGCCGGAGGAGGTGCGCCCTCCGTCCTTGAAGAACGAGCCTCGCGAGGCTCACTCCTCACCACTATTGGCCACACCTCCTCAGTCAGCGCTGCGCGCTGACAGCTCCTCCATCGAGGAGGAGCGTAGCTAGTGCCCCAACTCCTCCTCGAACTGTTCTCCGAAGAAATTCCGGCGCGCATGCAAAAGCGCGCGGAAGAGGATCTGGCGAAGGCCTTTGGTGAGAAGCTCAAAGCGACGGGCCTCGACGCGAAAGCGATCAAGACATTCTCCGCGCCGCGTCGCCTCGGCCTCTTCATCGACGATCTGCCCGCGAAGGCGGCGGATGTGAATGAAGAAAAGAAAGGTCCGCGCGTCGGCTCGCCGGATCAGGCGATCCAGGGCTTCCTGAAAAGCGCTGGCCTCAAGTCCATCGACGAGGCGCAGATTGTCGAGGACAAGAAAGGCTCTTTCTACGTCGCGAAGATCGAACGCGCCGGCCGCGCGACGCCCGCGATCGTGCAAGAGATCACGCCGGAAATCATCCGCGCGTTTCCGTGGCCGAAATCGATGCGCTCGCAATCGAGCGATCTGCAATGGGTGCGCCCGCTGCACAACATTTGCTGCGTGTTCGACGGCAAGGCCGTGAAGATCGACGTTGAAGGCGTTGGCTCGCAAGCCGTGACGTGGGGCCATCGCTTCCATGCGCCCGAAGCGCTGCCGGTGACGAGCGCCGCCGATCACTCTTCGAAGCTGCGCGGCGCCAAAGTTCTGATCGAGCGCGAGGAGCGCAAGACGATCATTCTCGAACAAGCCAAGAAGCTCTGCGCCGCGAAGGGGCTGGAGCTGGTCGAGGATATTGGCTTGCTCGAAGAAGTGGCGGGGCTGGTTGAGTGGCCGGTCGTGTTGCTGGGCGACATGAACCGCGACTTCCTCAATCTCCCCGGCGAAGTGATCCGCCTCTCGATGCGCACGCACCAAAAGTATTTCGCCGTGCGCGATCCGAAGACGAAAGGCCTCGCGCCGCACTTCATCGTGGTGGCGAACATCGAAGCGAAGGATGGCGGCAAAGCCATCGCCGCCGGCAACGCGCGCGTGCTCTCGGCGCGTTTGAACGACGCGCAATTCTTCTGGAAGGTCGACACCGCAACGCCGCTTTTTACGGAAGAGCGCAAGGCGAAGCTGCAGAAGATCGTCTTCCACCAAAAGCTCGGCAGCGTGTGGGACAAGGTCGAGCGCGTGCGGGCGCTGGCGAAAGAATTGTGCGCGGTGACGGGCGCTGATCCAAAGCTCGTCGATCAAGCCGCAATCCACGCGAAGATGGACCTCGTCACCGAAACCGTTGGCGAATTCCCCGAACTGCAAGGGCAGGTGGGGCGTCAGCTCTACGTGTTGAACTCAGAACCCTCTCCCCCCTCGCGGGGGAGAGGGCAGGGTGAGGGGGGGCGTTCAGACGCATCGCGCGCAGACGTTCGCCCCCCACCCCCAACCCCCGCCCCGCAAGGGGGCGGAGAAGAGTCCATCGCCGCCGCGATCGAAGATCACTACCGCCCACTCGGCCCGAATGACCGCGTGCCAACTGATAAGGTCGCGCTCACGCTCGCGCTTGCGGACAAGCTGGACACGTTTGTTGGATTTTTTAGAGAGGGTGAAAAGCCAACTGGGTCAAGCGATCCCTATGGTCTTCGGCGGTCGGTGCTGGGTCTGCTTAGGATCATTCTAGAAAACGATCTGCGGCTGCAACTGGGCTCGACCTTTGTGGAAGCGCGTATGCGCTATGGAGAGTCGAAGTTAGACGCGTCGAGGATCGACACGCTGATGATCGAACTCGTTGGGTTCGTAAACGATCGACTCCGAGTGGCGCTGCGCGACAAGGGGTTCCGTCATGATTATGTTGAGGCGGTGATACCATTCGTTCGCGGCGACGTGGGCTCGGTTTCGAAGCGCGTCGAAGCGCTCGACGCATTCTTGAAAACCGAGGACGGCGCGAACTTGCTGGCGGGCTATAAGCGTGCGGCGAACATTCTGAGCGCCGAAGAGAAGAAGAATAAGTGGAGCGCCGAGGAGGCCGCGGGCCAAGTCGACGCGTCCAAGCTCGCCGAGCCAGCCGAGAAGGCGCTCTACGAGGCGCTCGAAAAAGCGCTGCCTGCCGCGCGCGCGGCGGTGGAGAAAGAAGAGTTCGCCGCGGCGATGAAGGCGCTCTCGGGGTTGCGCGCGCCGGTCGACGCCTTCTTCGAAAAGGTCCTCGTCAACGCCGACGATCCCTTGCTGCGCCGCAATAGACTTTTGCTGCTCTCGCGGTTACGTGAGGCGCTATCCGCCGTGGCGGATTTCTCGAAGATCGAGGGATGAACGAGCGACGTGCGCCGGATCATCCCCCGCCCCCTCGCGGGGCGGGGGCAGGGGGTGGGGGGCGAAGAAGTTTCGCGGCTCCATCCGAACCTGCGCAGCACGCTGATCGCCCCCCCTCCGTCGCGCATGCGCGCGACACCTCCCCCGCGAGGGGGGAGGAAGTTCGTCCGAAGAAGGTTGGGCATGGATGGTCGCCTGATCCAACCGAGCGTCCGCGACAAAAAGATCGGACTCGTACGAAGCTTCGCGCGAAAGCGCTTCGCAAAGAGCTGACGCCTTCGGAAGCGAAGCTGTGGTTGTTGTTGCGCGAAATTCAGGGCGCGCGCTTCCGTAAGGAAGTTCCGGTCGGCGATTACGTCTTCGACTTCGCCTGCTACAGCGCGCGCTTGTTGATCGAACTCGATGGCTCGATCCATGAACGCGCTGACGTTCAAGAGAACGACAAAGCCAAAACGATTTACGCAGTGACCCAAGGTTTTCGCGTGCTGCGGTTTCAGAATAACGACGTGTGGGATCGGTCTGCTTGGGTTGTCGCCGAAGTGCGCGCCCGCCTTGACGCCCCTCACCCCCCAACCCCCTCTCCGCAAGGGAGAGGCGGAGAAGAGAGCGAACAATGACGAAGCAGTGGGTTTACGGGTTCGGCGGCGGCGAGAGCGCGGGCGATGCGTCGATGAAGGCGCTGCTCGGCGGCAAGG
>CADEDT010000089.1:0-7715 GCA_902826145.1 uncultured Caulobacteraceae bacterium | reverse complement strand
GGCGGCGGCGAGAGCGCGGGCGATGCGTCGATGAAGGCGCTGCTCGGCGGCAAGGGCGCGAACCTGGCTGAGATGTCGAAGCTTGGGCTGCCGGTGCCGCCTGGTTTCACCATCACCACCGAAGTCTGCACCGAGTTCTACGACAACAAGCGCAATTACCCGGCGGAACTCGCGGCTCAAGTCGACGCGGCGCTTGCCGCACTCGAAAAGAAGGCCGCCAAGAAGTTCGGCGACGCTTCCAATCCGTTGCTCGTGTCCGTGCGCTCAGGCTCGCGCGCGTCGATGCCGGGCATGATGGATACGGTGCTGAACCTTGGTCTCAACGACGAGACGGTTGAAGGTTTGGCGAAACTCTCCGGCGACGCGCGCTTCGCTTACGACAGCTATCGCCGCTTCATTCAGATGTACTCGGATGTCGTGCTCGAATTGGAACACGGCGAGTTCGAGGAAATCCTCGGCTCGCAGAAAGATCTGCAAGGCTACTCATCCGACACAGAGATGACCGCCGACGACTGGAAAGCCGTCGTCAGAGACTACAAGCGCGCCGTGCAGCGCCAACTCGGCAAGCCGTTCCCGGACGAACCGAAGGAGCAGCTCTGGGGCGCCGTTGGCGCGGTGTTCGCAAGCTGGATGAACGATCGCGCGATCTTCTATCGCAAACACAACAACATCCCCGAAAGCTGGGGCACCGCCGTCAACGTGCAGGCGATGGTGTTCGGCAACATGGGTGACACCTCTGCCACCGGCGTTGCGTTCACCCGCGATCCGAGCACGGGCGACAAGAAATTCTACGGCGAATTCCTGATCAACGCGCAAGGCGAGGACGTCGTCGCCGGCATCCGCACGCCGCGCGCGCTTACGAAAGCCGCGCGCGAAGCGATGAAGGAGACTGGCGAGTCGCTCGAAGAGGCGATGCCGCAAGTGTTCGCCGAGCTTGAGCGCACCTACCAGAAGCTCGAAGCGCACTATCGCGACATGCAGGATCTGGAGTTCACTGTGGAGCGCGGCACGCTCTACATGCTCCAGACGCGCAACGGGAAGCGTACCGCGAAAGCCGCGTTGAAGATCGCCGTCGACATGGTGGGCGAGGGGCTGATCAGCAAAGACGAAGCCGTGCTTCGCGTTGACGCCGCCGCGCTCGATCAATTGCTGCACCCGACGATCGCCGCAGGCTACAAGCGCGACATCATCTGCAAGGGCTTGCCGGCTTCACCAGGCGCTGCTGTCGGTGTCGTCGTGTTCGACCCCGACGAAGCGGAGCGTCTCGCGGCTGATCGTCAGAAGGTCATCCTCGTTCGCGAAGAGACGAGCCCTGAAGACATTCACGGCATGCACGCTTCGCAAGCCATCGTCACCGCGCGCGGCGGCATGACCAGCCACGCAGCGGTTGTCGCGCGCGGCATGGGCCGGCCTTGCGTCTCAGGCGCTGGCGACATTCGCATCAACGCCAAGACCGGCGAGTTCACCGCCGCGGGCCGCGTGATCAAGAAAGGCGACACCATCACCGTCGATGGCTCTTCCGGCGAAGTGCTGTTCGGCGCCGCGCAAATGGTCGAGCCCGAGCTCACCGGCGATTTCGCCACGGTGATGGAATGGGCGGACGGCGCCCGCCGCATGAAAGTACGCGCCAACGCCGATGGCCCGAAGGACGCGGACGTCGCCGTGAAGTTCGGCGCCGAGGGCATCGGCCTTTGCCGCACCGAGCACATGTTCTTCGACGCGCAGCGCATCGCGTCTGTGCGCAAGATGATTGTCGCGGAAACTGAGACTGCGCGCGTCAAAGCGCTCGACGAACTCTTCCCGCACCAGCGCGCCGACTTCGTCGGCATCTTCAGAGCCATGGGCGCGCGGCCGGTAACGATCCGCTTCCTTGATCCGCCGCTGCACGAATTCCTGCCGCACTCGGAAGAAGACATTGCCGACGTCGCGCCATCGCTCGGCGTCACGGCCGATTGGCTGAGCGCGCGCGTGAAGGCGCTGGCGGAAAGCAATCCAATGCTCGGCTTCCGAGGTTGCCGGCTCGCGATCGTTTACCCTGAGATCTACGAGATGCAGGCGCGTGCCGTGTTCGAAGCGGCGTGCGATGTGGCCGAGCAGGGCGCCGCGCCGATCCCCGAAATCATGATCCCCTTCGTGATCACGAAGAAGGAGTTCGAACTGATCAAAGCGCGCGTCGACGCGGTCGCGGCCGAGGTGTTTGGCAAACGCGCTCGTAAGGTTGAGTACCTGGTAGGCACGATGATCGAGCTGCCGCGCGCGGCCCTCCGGGCCGGCGAGATCGCCGAGGCCGCCCAATTCTTCTCCTTCGGGACCAACGACCTGACCCAGGCCACCCTAGGGGTCTCCCGGGACGACGCCGGAAGATTCTTGGGAACGTATGTCGAGCGGCAAGTGTTACCGGTCGACCCGTTCGTCTCCATCGACGCCGAAGGTGTCGGAGAACTTGTGAGGCTCGCATGCGAGCGGGGTCGAGCCGCCCGGGAGGGGCTGAAGCTTGGCATTTGCGGAGAACATGGAGGCGACCCCGCCTCGGTGGCGTTCTTCGAGCGCGCCGGGCTCGACTACGTCTCGTGCTCGCCGTACCGCGTTCCGATTGCCCGTCTGGCTGCCGCCCAAGCCGCCCTTGGCGGAAAGCGCTGAGCGCCTCGCAGCCTACCAAGTAACGTTACGTCATCCGCCTGCGGCCGGCGCGACCCGCCGTCGCGGCCTTACTCGCCTCATTGGTGAACTGGCACGAGCCTCGCAAGACTTTGCGGGCTTTGGGCTTTCTCGGCGTGACCTCTCGGTTTCACCCCAAGCCAGAAATCGGCCAGATCACGCGGGAGGCGAGACTATGAACAAAAAGTCAATCGCCCCTCGGGCGCGGAACCTGTATCCCGCCGAGGCCTCAGGTCAAATTATTACTGAGGCAAAACGTTTTCGGCTGCTGCGGAATATTTGGCGTCTGTTTGTGCCAATTCTGCACACGATTAAGCGGGGCTTAATGCATTTCACGTTGTTCTGGCGTCGACTGGCTATTCTTGCGGGTGAGATTCGGACCCAAGTGATGGTTGAGATCGAACGGAACCCTCTGGCCGTGCGCCAGGGTGCAGCGACAATCATGTGCCTCGCAGCCGCTGCGGTTGCGATGCCCGTGATTTCGCATCGCGCCGCTGAGCAACGTGACGGCGCCGAATGGGCCGCGACTTCGACCGCGTTTGCCGCGCAGTTTGAGCAAGAGCTGCTTGCTGCCGACGTCCAACTCACCAGCTTCCGTAGCAACGATGGCCTTCGCGCCCGTGGCACGACCACCTTGTTCGAGAACCCCGACGCCCGCGCCATGATGGTGCAGGCCGTTCTGCGCGGTCCGAGCAGCCAGTCCGCCACCGAGCCGACGACCCCGGCCGAGCCGCAAGTCGACCCGCGCCAGCACGCGTGCCTCAGCCAGGCGATTTACTACGAAGCGCGCGGCGAGACGCAGCGCGGCCAGATCGCCGTCGCCGAAGTCATCATGAACCGCGCCCGCTCGGGTTACTATCCGGCTTCGATCTGCGGCGTCGTCTACCAGGGCTCGCACCGCTCGACCGGCTGCCAGTTCACCTTCACCTGCGACGGTTCTCTGAACCAGCGTCCGCGCGGCCGCGCCTGGGATCGCGCCCAACGCGTCGCCACCGCCGTGATGCTGGGCTACACGCGCCCGATCACACAAGGCGCCACGCACTATCACACGCACGCCGTGAACCCGGTTTGGAATTCGGGCCTCGTCGAGACCACCTCGATCGAAAGCCACGTCTTCTATCGTTTCCCGAACCGCTCTGAGCGCGCCTACTACCAGGAAGCTCTGGCTCGCCGCCGCGGCGCGATCGGCAACCGTCGTGGCTCCGCCGCTGACGCGCTGATCCCGGAAGCCGATGATGCGGCGATGGAAACGGTCCAGGGCGTTGTCACGGAAACGGCCGCGCCAGCTGCCACTGCGCCGGCCGCTGCCGACGCAGCGACGACAGACACCGCAGAAGGCGAAGTCGCGACCTAGTCGGTCGTAAAGCTCTTCTTGATCTGATTGCGCATGGCGCCCGGAAAGAACCGGGCGAAGAAGCGCGCGCGTTCAGCTTCCTTGCCGACCATGTAGTGCACATCGCTGCCGTGCGCCGCGTCCCATGCGCGTTCAGCCGCCATGCGTACCGGATAGATAGGCGTCTTGTTCTCGATGAGCGTATCGCGAATGGCGCGGTTCGAGCCGTCCGTCGGCGTGCCGTCCAAGATCGCCGTATCGATGAACCACGGCATCAAGCTCGTGACGCGAATGCCGTAGCGGCCGAGTTCAACATCAAGCGCATCAGTCAGCCCGCGCACGCCAAACTTCGTCGCGCAATAGATCGACATGCGCGGCGCACCAAAGACGCCAGCGACCGATGCCGTGTTGACGATGCGGGCGCCGGGCGTTTCGCGCAGCAACGGCAGCGCCGCGCGCACGCCGTTGATGACGCCGGCAAGATTCACATCAAGCACAAGGTCGATATCCTCGTCGGGCATGTCGTCGATAAAACCGCCCTTGCCGACGCCGGCATTGTTGAACAGCACATGCATGCGCCGGTTCGTGGCTTGGCCGAACGTCTCCACGGCGCGCGCCCAACCAGCGCGATCGCGCACATCGAACGCCATCGAGATGCGTTGTCCCTCGGGTAGCATCGCCGATGTTTCGTCCAGTCCCTTCTGGTTCACATCGAACAGCCCGGCGAAATAGCCGCGTTCGGCGAACAATTGCGCTGTCGCGCGCCCAATGCCCGAGCCTGCGCCGGTCACGAAGATGGATTTCTGCGGTTCAGTCATGGCCAGCGTCGTCTGCCGGAACGTGCGCGCCGTCAAGCGCGGCGCAGCGTTCTTCGCATCGCGGCAGGCGGGGCGCCGTAGAGGCGCACGAAGGCGCGCCGCATGCGTTCTGGATCGCCGAAGCCCGTGCAGCGCGCGATCTCCTGGATCGCACCGCCTTGCGCCAGTAGCGTCCGCGCGGTCTCCGTGCGCAGCCGCTCCACCGCTTTCGCTGGCGTGACGCCGGTTTCCGCGGCGTACGCGCGCGCGAAATTGCGCGGGCTCATGGCGACATGCGCGGCGAGCCGCTCGACCGAGAGATCCTCGTGCAAATGCTCGCGCATCCACGCATTGAGTTGCGTAAACCGAGCGCCGCCGTCCAACTCAAGCAGGGCGGAGTGTTGCGCTTGGCCGCCGGGGCGCTTGGCGTACACCACCATTTCGCGCGCGACGTCTGCGGCGACGTCTTCCCCCAGATCTTCCGCGATCATCGCCAGCGCCAAGTCGATTCCGGCCGTGACGCCCGCTGATGTCCACACCGCGCCGTCCTTGATGTGAATGCAGTCCGCTTCGACCTGCACGTCGGGAAACATCTGCGCCAGCTGCGGCGCGCGCCGCCAATGCGTCGTCGCGCGCTTGCCGTCGAGCAATCCGGCCTGCGCCAACAGAAAGGCGCCCGAGCAAACACTCGCCACGCGCCGCGCACGCTTCGGCGCGTTCTTGATGGCGCGCACCAGCGCCGGATCATCGCGCATGGCTTTGCCCGTACCGCCGCCGCCAACCACAATGAAGGTGTCGACCTTCGCGCGTCCGGTCAGCGCCTCCGCTGGCATCGCGATTCCGGACGAGGAGGACACAAGCCCCGCCGCGCTCGCTGCCGTGCGAATGGCGTAAGCGCCGGGTACGAACCGCGACGCCACCTCGAACGCCCCGATTGGCCCCGCCGCGTCGATGATCTGAAAGCCCGGAAACAGCACGATCAGCACCGTTCGCGGCTTTGGCGGAAAACGAGGGTTCTTTGACATTTCAGCCAGGAGCCTCACGCGCCATTATGCTCGTGTCAATGGAGGCCGCTCATGGCGCAACCGTTCCGCATCGTCTTCATCCTCTATCCGCGGCTGACGCAGCTCGACTTCACCGGCCCCTACGAAGTGCTCGCGCGCATTCCGAACACCGAAGTGATCATCGCATCGAAGGACGGCGGCGTGCTGAAGACCGAACTTGGCCTCACCTTCACTGATCTCGCCAAGCTCTCCGATGTCGATGGCGCTGACCTTGTCATGATCCCCGGTGGCCCCGGCCAAACCGAAGCCATGCAGGATCAGGCGTTCATGGCCGAGGTGAAACGCCTCGGCGCAGGCGCGAAATACGTTACCTCCGTCTGCACAGGCTCGCTCATCCTCGCTGCCGCCGGTCTGCTCAACGGCAAGCGCGCCGGCTCGCATTGGGCCTATCGCGAACTGCTCTCGATGTTCGGCGCCATCCCCGATGACGCGCGCGTCGTGCGCGATGGCAACGCCATCACTGGCGGCGGTGTCACTGCCGGTATCGATATCGGCCTCACCATCGCCGCCGAACTCGCTGGCGAAGATGTCGCCAAGATGATCCAACTCGCGATCGAATACGCGCCCGCGCCGCCGTTCAATTCAGGCCGCCCCGAGACCGCAGAAGAAAAGACAGTCGCCGCCGTCAAGAACCTCTTCGCTGGCTTCGCCGCGCAACGCCGCGAAGCGATCGAGAAGATGACGGGGACTGCTTGATGCTCCAGCTTCGCCCCAACTGCGAGAATTGCGATACCGACCTTCCGCCAGACGCCGACGCGCGTATTTGCACCTTTGAGTGCACGTTCTGTGCGTCGTGCGCCGGCGGCGAACTCAACAGCCAATGCCCGAATTGCGGCGGCAATCTTGAGCGCCGCCCGATCCGTCCGCCTGAGAAGCTCGCGAAATATCCGGCCTCAACCGAGCGCGTGCTCAGGAAGCGCTAGGCGTTCCCGCTCGTTTCGCTCAGCTGCGACGGATCGAAGCCGAGCGTTCGGATCGCACGCTCCCATTTGTCGTTGTGTTCCTGATCGAACACGATCGCGTTGTTGAAATCGACGACCAGCCACGCGTTGTGCTTCAGCTCATCCTCGAGCTGCCCGGCGCTCCAGCCCGCGCAGCCCAACGCCAGCACAAAATTCTCCGGCGCATGATCGCTCGCCACCGCGACAAGCACATCGCGCGTCGCCGTCAAGCTCACGCCCGGCGCCACGGCTTGCGTCGCCTCACCAGCCGCGAAGTCTTCCGAGTGCAGCACGTAGCCGCGATCGGGCCGCACCGGCCCGCCATCGAGCACAGTGCGGGCCGATGCAGCGTCGCTCGCCGTGAGTCCAAGGTGCCCCAGCACCTCGCTCAGCGTCAGATCATCCTTCGGCCGATTGATGACGACACCCATCGCGTGTTCCGCATTGTGCTCGCACATCATGATGACGGTGCGGTCGAAGCGGGGGTCGCCGATCCCGGGCATCGCCACCAGAAGTTTGCCAGCCAACGTGTCGCTCATGGGATCAATCGTCCCGCGCGGCGCGCTTTCGCGCAAGAGGGCGCTCGCATATGGCGCATCGCCGCCCTAAATAGAGCCTAACTTGAGGGAGATACGCGATGATCAAAGTCGGTGACCGTCTGCCGGACGTCCAGTTCAACGTGCCGACCAGCGACGGCATGAAGCAGATGCGCACCGCTGACGTCTTCAGCGGCAAGACAGTCGCGCTCTTCGCGGTTCCCGGCGCTTTCACGCCCACTTGCTCCGCGCGCCACTTGCCGAGCTTCCGCGATCACGTCGCTGATCTCAAAGCCAAGGGCATTGATACAATTGCTTGCACAGCCGTAAACGATCACTTCGTCATGGGCGCGTGGGCGAAAGATCAGAACGTCGTTGACGATATC
>CADEDT010000088.1 GCA_902826145.1 uncultured Caulobacteraceae bacterium | reverse complement strand
TGACTGTACCCAGTGGACCGAATGAATGTCGGCTGAAATCCCGAGCTTCCGTCATCGGCCAAAACACCACCGCACCTCGCCCCGCAGCATGCTCTCGCCGAGCCGCACCAGTTCCAGCGCACCGTCGTGCACTCGAAACTCGGTGATCGACGCATAACCAGGCACGCAAACGATCGTCTCGCTGCTGCCCGTCGCCACGCTCGCCAGCGCATTGATCGCGATGAAGTGTGAGAACACCGCGCAATCCTGCTTCTGCTCCAGCATCGCGCCGACGACGTTATCGCGCCACACACGCAAAGCCGGATCAACATCGCTCCAGCGGCGTCGCGCGACGCCATCGTCCCATGGAAAGTTCTCGCGCAACCACGTCCGCCGATCCGTCACACCCGCGGGCGCCACCACTTCGCTCACGCGCTGTTCAACACGAGCGCCAGAACGAGCGTGTGTCTCAAACGGCGCGGCCGTCTCGCGACAGCGTTTCATCGGTGACGAAAGAATCCCCACCAGTTCGAGCCCAGCGAGCGTGCGCGCGGCGCCTTCCGCCTGCTTGCGCCCGTCCGCCGAAAGCCCTGGATCATCCACAGCGCCACCCCAGGCCGCTTCGGGTTCACCGTGCCGGATCAGGAACAAACGCGTCATATTCAGAACCTTATGCCGCCGCGCGACCTACGCCAGCCGTTTGATTGGGCACCGGCGCCTCTTTCGAAGGCGCCCGTCGCGCCCTCCCCAACGCCCGCAGCGCGTTAACTTTCAGACTCAACTCAACAAGTCCAAGACGCCCGAAATCGCGCCAGCGTCGTGTGGATAAAGGGGTGCTGCGGTGAAGAAAATCGAAGCCATCATCAAGCCGTTCAAACTGGATGACGTCAAAGAGGCGCTCCAAGAAATAGGTCTGCAAGGCATGACGGTCGTCGAAGCCAAGGGCTTTGGCCGCCAGAAGGGCCACACCGAACTCTATCGCGGCGCCGAGTATGTCGTTGATTTTCTGCCGAAGCTGAAGGTCGAAGTCGTGGTCGCCGACGATCAGGTCGAAGCCGCGCTCGAGGCGATCCAGAAAGCCGCCAAAACCGGCAAGATCGGCGACGGCAAGATCTTCGTTCTCGACGTGCACCAGGTTGTGCGCATCCGCACTGGCGAAACTGGCGCCGCGGCGGTCTGATCGCACGAGAGCACACTGATTCCTTTATGGACGCCGCCGGACCGAGACGCGCGCCGCCCACTCATATCAACAAGAGAGCTCGGGGGAGTTTCCGATGTCAGAAGAAATTCTGAAGCTGATTAAGGACAAGGAAGTCCAGTTCGTCGATCTGCGGTTCAACGATCTGCGCGGCAAGATGCAACACGTCACCTTCGACGTGTCGATGATCGACAAAGACATCTTCACCGAAGGCACGATGTTCGACGGCTCATCCATCGCCGGCTGGAAGGCGATCAACGAGTCCGACATGGTCATGCGCCCTGACCCCAAAGGCGCGCACATCGATCCGTTCTATCAGCAGACCACGCTCGCGATGTTCTGCGACATTCTCGAGCCGGGCACGCTGCAACCGTACTCACGCTGCCCGCGCGGCATCGCCAAGAAGGCAGAAGCGTATGTGAAGTCGTCCGGCGCCGGCGACGTCGCCTACTTCGGCCCGGAAGCCGAGTTCTTCGTGTTCGACGACGTGCGTTGGTCCACCGATCCGAACAACACCGGCTACTCGTTCGATTCAACCGAACTGCCGTACAACACGAACAAGGCCTACGAAGGCGGCAACATGGGCCACCGTCCGGGCCCGAAGGGCGGCTACTTCCCGGTGCCGCCGATCGACTCTCTCCAGGATATGCGTGGCGAGATGCTCGAAATCATGGGCAGCCTCGGCATGCAGCCCGAGAAGCATCACCACGAAGTCGCGCCCGCCCAGCACGAACTTGGCCTCAAGTTTAACACGCTGACCACGATGGCCGACAACATGAACTTGTATAAGTACGTGATCCACCAAGTGGCCGCGTCGTACGGCAAGTCCGCGACGTTCATGCCGAAGCCCTATTACAAGGACAACGGCTCGGGCATGCACGTGCACATGTCGATCTGGAAGGGCAGCAACAACACCTTCGCCGGCGATCGCTACGCCGATCTCAGCGAAAACTGCCTTTACTACATTGGCGGCGTCATCAAGCACGCGCGCGCCATCAACGCGTTCGCGAACTCGACGACGAATTCCTACAAGCGCCTCGTGCCCGGCTACGAAGCCCCGGTACTGCTCGCCTACTCGGCGCGCAACCGCTCGGCCTCTTGCCGCATTCCGCACGGCACCGGCGCGAAGGCCAAGCGCGTGGAGGTCCGCTTCCCCGATCCGGCCGGCAACATGTACCTCACCTACGTCGCGTTGCTGATGGCTGGCCTCGACGGCATCGAGAAGAAGATCCACCCGGGCGAGCCGCTGGATAAGAACCTCTACGACCTGCCGCCGGAAGAACTGAAGGACGTCCCCACCGTCTGCTCAAGCCTGCGCCAAGCGCTTTCTTCGCTCGACGCCGACCGCGACTTCCTCATGAAGGGCGGTGTCATGACCGACGACCTGATCGACTCTTACATCGATCTGAAGAAGGAAGAACTCGACCGCTTCGAAACCCACCCGCACCCTGTGGAATTCGACATGTACTATAAGGCGTAATTGCTTACGCTCAGAGTGAAGCTAATGCGACGGGCCGGAGAGCAATCTCCGGCCCGCTTGCATTTGAGCAACTTGCCTTGGCACTATCACCCAAATCTACGGTTGCGTTTGGGGGATTCTGATGCACCTAAGAGCTTGGACTGCAGTAGTCGGTATCGCGCTCGCCATGGCCTTCGCGCCAGGCGTCTCTCACGCTCAACAGGGCTACAGCTTCCGAAACCCTGAGCAAGCCAATATGGCGGAGATCATGCGTCGCGGGTGCGACGAACCGAGCGCGTACGAACAACTAAAGCGGCGAATAAGAAGCACAGCACGGAGCGGCGACGCTCGCGCCACGTCTCTTGTGCATCCGCAGCGCAACGTATTCCACGTTTCCGCCACCGACATCGGCGCCTACGAACTCTATTATCCCAGCGCTTGCGAGCGTTCGCGGCGATTTGCACAGTGCTCGGCATCGAGCGGCCTTAGCGCCGAACAAGCGTGCGACTGCATAGCGGGCTACATGGGAGCGACCAGCTACGGCCCCGGCGCAGGCGAAACCATCGTCAGCAACGCGGCGAGCCGCTCGGTGGGCGAGCGCGCGTGTACGGCGGCCGCTCAACGCACGAGCGGGCGAGAGGCCGCGCGATACACTGCGCAACTCGGCAGGCTCCAAATGTACGCGCCCAGCGGAACGCGCACTGGATTCCTAACACTCCAAAGGGCGGTGGACGCCGGCTACGGTCGCGCCAACCTCGACATTGCACGCGCGTATCTGCGAGACATTGAGTTTGGTGGAGCGACCGACCACGTCAGGCTTTACCGGGACGCGATGTCACGATTGGCTTTGGCGCGTAACGCCGGGGCTCGCGAAACGGATCTCGTCGTGGAGTCCTTTCAACAACTCGCAGATGTGCGCCAATTCAATATGAACGCCCTCCGCTTGTGGATGGAGTTCAATCGATAGCACTCCGCCCAGTGACACTTTCGTAGCGGGCCGGAGAGCAATCTTCGGCCCGCTTGCGTGAGGGCAATTGTCGGCTAGGGTTCCTTCAATCACCGGGAGGGGAGCCCGCCATGAAAATCAAAGTACTCGCTATCGCCTTCGCCATGCTGCTGGCGTGCTCATGGAGTGGCGCCGCGCACGCTGCGCGCTTCTTCGTCGACAACGCGTTGGGCGATGTCCCGCCTGAACAAGCGGTAACGGTTGCTGATCCCAAACCCGTTCAGCTGCTGATCGAGTTCAAGACCAACGGTGCGCCCAATGCGCAAGCCCGGCGCTTCGTCACCCCCATCATCACGCGCCACGTGACCGAGAGCGGGTACTTCTCAAACGTCAGCACCAGCCCCGTTGAAGGCGGCGCCATTCTTTCAATCGTCGTCGACAACATCTTCGATCGCGAAGCCGCGCGCCGTGCCGGCTTCGAAACCGGCTCCAGCTTCTTCCTCAATGGCAACGCGGTTTCCGACAACTACGTCGCTACGGTCGAGTACGTCGGCGGCGCGAACGCCGCGACTATCCGCAAGGAAACGCGCCACATGCTGATCACCGCCATCGGCCGGGTCGGCGAGCCCGAAAACGCCACGCGCGCCCGCAACGCCGAGGAAGCGCTGAACACGGTGATGCGCCAAATCACGCAGCGCCTGCTGCGGGACACCGTCGCAGATCCAGTTTTCTCGGGCGCGCCCCCCGCGACGACCGACGCGGCTACGCCAACAGACCCAGCTGCGGCTCCCGACGCCGCCACGACAGCGCCGCCGGCGGAGCCAACGCCACAGCCAGAAGCCCAGCCCGCGCCGGCGAACTAAGCCCTGCGCGCCCTTCTCGCGGTTCTGGCGGCGCTTTGCGCGGCGGCGTGCACAACCATGCCGCCGCTGCCCGAGCATCAGCCGACGATGACCAATCTGCAGCTTCTGCGCAGTCCGGAAGTCCCGCACCTCGCGCTCGGCGAGTTCAGGCTCGCGCCGGGCTTGCCGGAGCGCATGGATCGCACACTGCAAATCCGCGCGGAGCTCATCCGAGCGTCCGGCGACGGTTCGTTCTCAAGCTATTTGCGTCAAACTCTCGAAGCCGAACTCACAGGCGCAGGAAAGCTGGACGCGGCGTCCGGCACAGTGATCTCCGCGCATCTTACGCGAAGCCACGTCGAAACCGGCGGCAATGACGCAACCGGCGTACTCGGCGCGCGCTTCGTCATCACGCGTGGCGGCCAGACGGTGTACGATCACGAGCACGTCGTAAATGACACGTGGCAATCGGATTGGATCGGCGCGCTCGCCATTCCCGACGCCACGACGCGTTACAACGCGCTCTATCCCGCGCTCGTCACCGATCTACTCCGTAACGAAGACTTCCGCCGCGCCGTGCGCACGGGTGAGCCAACCTCATAAGCAAACGGCCGGAGACATCTCCGGCCCTTCTTCGTTCGTTGATTGCAGCGTTTAGCGGCGCCGGTTTTGCCGCGCTTGATACGCGTCCAACTGGGCCTGAAACGCGGCGCGGCTCGCTTCGTTCGACGTCTCCGCCGCCGTTAACTCGGCCGTGCGGGCCTGTAGTTGTGCGTTGATGGCGCGCCGCTCTGCGTTGCGGCAATCTGCCGTCGCTTGCGCCTGCGTGCGCCACGCTTCGTACTGCGCGACAGCCGCGTTCATTTGGGTGTCCGTGGCCCTTGCCCCATTCGGCGCGGTTGGCGCCGGCGTAAACGCTGGGCAACTCGAAGCCGGAACAGGCGCTGCCGGCGCCGTGGGCTCTGTCGTCGTCGTTTCCTGAGCCTGGGCGCTCATTGTGAACGCGGCCATCAGCGCCGCCGCCAAAACATATCTCATCACGCCAGCTCCGAATGTCCGTCCCTGGCGGCCAACCTACGAAGCTCTCCCTGCGCAAAGCAAGCGGGCCAGAGCATAAGCCCTGGCCCGCTGACCCTCACATTCTGCGAGATTTAGAAGTTGATGGTTCCGCCGAGCGAAATCGCGTCAGCATCGCCGTCGTCCGTGTCTGTGCGCGTGACATCGGCGCGGAGGCCGAAGCGCTCGCCGATACGCCAGCCAACGCCGGCGCCGTAGGAAAGGCCGCCTGCATCGATGTCAGGCTGCGGGCCGGCGCCATCGACATCGATCTGGTTGTAGCCAGCGCGACCGTGCACGTTGAAACCAGACGAGCCGATCGGCAGCGTGCCCACGGCGTATGCGCCATAAGCGCCGTTGAAGTCGGCGTTGGTGTCGTCATCGACGCCAACCGTGCCTTCGCCTTCAACCGCGAAGTACGGATTGAAGCGATAGCCGACACGGCCCGTCACGCCGCCAACATCAGCCTCATCGAGCTGATACTGCGTGTAGCCTGCGCCGGCGTACCATTCTGCATGCGCAACGGCCGGAACGGCCATCATGGCTGCAGCCGCAACCGCGGCCATGAGTGAGAACTTTTTCATGCTTGCTGCTCCTCGTCTTGAGCGGCCCCCGCATGCCGTTGACCGCCACCAAACGGCGAAGACGTGGCGATGTTTCGCCAACAGCTGTCATTCGCTGCCCGACGCAAAACGGCGTGTCCTCAGAGACACTTAATTCCCCCACAACGTGTCATTTACTCCCCGGATACCGAACCCTGTTCGGTTCCAGCGCACACCGAAGCATTGCTGGGCGCGCACGAAGCGCCTTAAGGGTCTGTCATGGCGCAAGCGCAGAAGAAATCTCCGATGGCCAAGGACGACGAAAAGCTCTGGGACGGCGGCCTGTTCGGCGAGAGCGAGGCGCCGCCTGCTGCTGCCGGCGGCTACACAGCCAAAGACATCGAAGTCCTCGAAGGGCTCGAACCGGTTCGCAAACGCCCGGGTATGTATATCGGCGGTGTCGACGAGCGCGCGCTGCATCACCTCTTCGCTGAAGTGCTCGATAACTCAATGGACGAAGCCGTCGCCGGTTTCGCGGATCGCATCGAAGTCGAACTCGAAGCCGATGGCACGTTGCGCGTGACCGATAACGGCCGCGGTATGCCCGTCGATCCGCACCCGAAGTTTCCGAAGAAGTCCGCGCTTGAAATCATCATGACGGTGCTGCACGCGGGCGGGAAATTTTCGGGCAAGGTCTATCACACGTCGGGCGGCCTGCACGGTGTCGGCGTTTCGGTCGTGAACGCGCTCAGCGACAAAGTTGAAGTCGAAGTCGCGCGCGATCGCAAACTCTATCGCCAGACCTTCTCGCGCGGTACGCCGACATCGAAGCTCATCGAAGTCGGCCCCGCCCACAATCGCCGCGGCACCACCGTGCGCTTCCACCCGGACGCCGAAATCTTCGGCAAAGGCGCCGCGTTCAAACCCGCGCGCCTTTTCCAGATGGCGCGCTCGAAAGCCTATCTGCAGCGCGGCACGCAAATCCGCTGGAAGGCGCCCGCGTCGCTGATCACCGACGACACGCCTGCCGAAGCGATCCTGCACTTCCCAAACGGCCTCGCCGACTTCCTCAGTGAACTTACGAAAACCAAGCGCGCTGTCGTCAACGAGCCCTTCTCCGGCAAGACTGAGCAGGATGGCCCGCATGGCCGCGTCGAGTGGGCCATTACCTGGGTGAGCGATGGCTTCGGCGAGGCCGACGGCTTCCTTCGCTCCTACTGCAACACCGTCTACACGCCGGACGGCGGCTTCCACGAAGCCGGCTTCCGCGCGGCGATCGCCAAGGGGCTGCGCGCCTACGCCGAGCTGCGCAACAACAAGAAGGCCGCCGTCATCACGCAGGAAGACGTGATGAACACCGGCGCGGGCCTCGTCTCCGTCTTCATCCGCGATCCGCAATTCGAAGGCCAAACCAAGGGCCGCCTGGTTTCGACGGAAGCCGCGAAGATCGTCGAGAACGCGGTGCGCGATCCGTTTGACCACTGGCTCGCCGCCAACACCAACGAAGCGCAACGCCTGCTCGAATGGTGCATTCAGCAAGCCGAAGACCGCATGCGGCGGCGCAAGGAAAAGGAAGTCTCCCGTCAGACCGCAACGCGCAAGCTCCGCTTGCCTGGTAAGCTCTCGGATTGCTCACGAGCGGGTGAGAAAGACACGGAGATCTTCCTGGTCGAAGGCGACAGCGCCGGCGGCTCGGCCAAGCAAGCGCGCAACCGCGAGACGCAAGCCATCTTGCCGCTGCGTGGTAAAATCCTGAACGTTGTCAGCGCCGGCGCTGACAAAATGGGTGGCAACCAGGAGCTTGCAGATCTGGCGCTGGCACTCGGCGTGCAGATGGGCGCGAAGTTCAAGGTCGACGATCTGCGCTACGAGCGCGTCATCATCATGACCGACGCCGACGTCGATGGCGCTCACATCGCATCACTGCTGATCACCTTCTTCCACAAACAAATGCCCGCGCTCATCCGCGCTGGGCGGCTTTTCCTTGCGATGCCGCCGCTCTATCGCATCACGGCGGGCAAAGAGAGCATCTACGCGCGCGACGACGCGCACAAAGAAGCGCTGCTCAACGGCGAGTTCAAAGGCCGCAAAACCGACATCTCACGCTTCAAGGGCCTGGGCGAGATGATGCCGCCCGACCTGAAAGACACGACGATGAACCCCGCCACCCGCACGCTCGCGCGCGTTGTGCTCGACGAATCCGGCGCCCCGGATTTCGAAGTGCTGATCGAAACGCTGATGGGCAAAAAGCCCGAGCTACGCTTCAACTACATCCAAGCGAACGCAAAGTTCGTGGAAGATGTGGACGTTTAGAAGCGGAAGCGACTAAGCAACGCCAACCGCGGCCGCGACCTGACGCGGCCAGAGCACCGCATCAATGCCGTGCACCACGCCGTTGCGCGCATCGAGATCCGGCTTGCACATGCGCGCCGCGTTCACGCGCAAGCCGCCCGAACGGCCCTCAATGATCACGTCCCCGCCGGCGCTCATCACCGCCCGGATACGTCTACCGACAAAGCGCGATGACGCTACGCGTCCAGCGGCGATGTGATAGCCCAACAGGTCATTAAGTTCGCCAGCCGCGTCGCTCAACAAAGCGTCGCGTGTAGCCGGCGGCAAAGCCTCGAACGCCGCATCCGTCGGCGCAAACACCGTGAACGGTCCCGCGCCCTCCAACTTGCTGAAGTGCTTACTCGAACGCAGGGCGTTGGCGAAAATGCGGAAACCGGTGCGGTCAGCAACGCTGACGACGGACAATGCGCTCATGATCATTCGCTCCTTTGCGCGTGGCGCACGCGCCCGTCGCTCTGATCTTCACTGCGCGTTGTAGGCGTCGCGCGTTTTGACGTATTCATTGTAGAGTTCGCGCAAGCGCGTTCCCGGTTCACCCGTTGCGCGTCCGTGAAAGCGCGCCATGCCTGCTTCACGATCGCCGAACTGCGATTTGACTTCCGCCATCCAGGCCCGATCAGCTTCGGTCGCGTCTTGAAGCAGACGGAGTTTGCTCATGCTGGGGTCTGCACTCGCTTGATCTCTTCGCGCAGCCCACGCTCGTCGAACACGCTACCGGTGATCGTGTCTCGGATTCGGATAAGCCGCATGCCGCGCCGCTCCAATCCCGCTGCCCAACCAAGCGCCGCCTTCGCATCAGGGAACGTTGCACTCGGCTCGAACCGCAGGCCGGCGCCCGGAGATGAATTCACAATGAAGGGCATCGGGCGTCCTGTTCAAATTGTTGAGGAACTCGGCGAGTTCATGAAGCTGAAGTCGGAAGAGCCCGGCGCGTGCTCGCCATACTTAATCGTGTAAGCAGGCCCCAACGTCTGCGCCAAGTTCTCGGCTTCCGCGCTCGACGTGAACACGCCTGCGAGATGCCACGGCTGCAATCGAAGCACACCCCAGCCGCGCTTCAACATCTCACCTGGGATCGGCATCTTTGTCCTTAATGCGCACGCGCTGCCGCGACCGCCCATCACGGGCGGCGCAAAGCAGTGGTTCTTGTTGCTGATTTCTCAGCGTACCACGTTTGACCTTAAGATGTCGGATTATTCTGCAATTGAGCACAGACCGTTGGTTTTGAGCGATTTCTGACGTGGTCAATGCATCGGCGCGGTATTGCGCCCATAAGCTTTAGGCCGGCCCCGAGTCGGCAGGAGCCGCTCATGTCCAAGTTCGTGAAATTTATCTCTGCCACAGATCCAAGGCTCGAGGTCCATATCAACCCAGGCGAAGTCGCCGCCGTCCGCGATAGCCACGGCAAGACCATCATCCTCTTCCGCAGCATCGCCGCAACGGAAACGGTCGCCGGCTCGATCGCCGACGTGGTGCGGGCGCTGGAGCAAGCAACCTGAGCGTCATGCGTCCGTGACCCTTCATTCATTGACTTTTAGCGAAAATACCCCCATTTCCGCGCTGTCCGTTGTGCGCGCCCTGGGGCGTGCTCGCCCCAGCTAGACGCCCGCTCACCTCAATCCGGAGACGCGCGGCGACTAGCGCCAACCAAGCGGCACGCTCGCCTTATGCGAGATCACGGCCCTCAAGTGAGATTGAATGTCCTCTGAAAATTCCGCGCCTGAAGGCGCACCTGAAGTCCAGCCCCAAATCACCTTCGACGATCTCGGCCTCTCGCCCGACACGCTGCGTGCGGTGAAGGAAGGCGGCTACAACACGCCGACGCCGATCCAAGCCGCCGCCATTCCCGAAGTGCTGAAGGGTCGAGACATCCTCGGCATCGCGCAGACGGGCACCGGCAAGACTGCCGCCTTCACGCTGCCGATGATCGATATCCTCGCCGCTGGCCGCGCCCGCGCCCGCATGCCGCGTACGCTAATCCTCGAGCCGACGCGCGAGCTCGCCGCGCAAGTTGCCGAAGGCTTCGACAAATACGGCAAGTACCAGAAGCTCACCAAAGCGCTGCTCATCGGTGGCGTTTCATTCGGCGACCAAGACGCGCTACTCGCGCGCGGCGTCGACGTGCTGATCGCAACACCAGGCCGCCTGCTCGATCACTTCGAACGCGGCAAGCTCCTCCTCACAGGCGTGCAAGTCATGGTCGTCGACGAAGCCGACCGCATGCTCGACATGGGCTTCATCCCCGACATCGAGCGCATCTTCAAACTGACGCCGTTCACGCGCCAGACGCTGTTCTTCTCGGCCACCATGCCGCCCGAGATCACGCGCCTTACCGAGCAATTCCTCTCAAGCCCGAAGCGCATCGAAGCCTCGCGCCCCGCGACCACAGCCAGCACCATCACGCAACGCGTCGTGATGTTGCCCGGCGGCGACCCGCGCACGCGCCGTGCTGCGCTCCGCGCCGTGATGACGGGCAGCGGCGAAGTGAAAAACGGCATCGTCTTCTGCAACCGCAAGACTGACGTCGACGTCGTAGCTCTTTCTTTGAAACGGCACGGCTTCAACGCATCCCCCATCCACGGCGACCTTGATCAAAGCCTGCGCACTAAGACACTTGACCGCTTCCGCTCAGGCGATCTGCAATTCCTGATCGCCTCGGACGTCGCCGCCCGCGGTCTCGATATTCCGGATGTCAGCCACGTCTTCAATTACGAGCCGCCGCGCCACGCCGAAGACTACGTCCACCGCATCGGCCGCACGGGCCGCGCCGGCCGCTTGGGCGCCTCTTTCACGCTCGTTGGCCCAAGCGACAAGAAGAGCCTCGACGCGATTGAAAAGCTTACCGGCAAGCCGATCGAGAAGGCGCAGATCGAAGGCCTGCCCGAAGCCGCGCTCGGCGATCCACGCGACAGCGGCGGCCGTGGCCGTCGCGCCGAAGAGCTCAAGAGGGAGCACTCGCGACGGCTCTCGGAGAAGAAGCAGAAATATGTAAAGCGCGACGAGGATCGTCCAACGGCGTCCACTGAACCGGTCGCACGCAGCGAACCTAAGGCCGCCGCCGCGCCCCGACGCGAAAAGCGAGAAGAGCAGCCGCGCCGCAACGATGCGCCACGCAGCGAAAGCCGGCCAGAGCCGCGCCGCGAAGAACGCCGCCCACCGCGCGAAGACAACGGCCCGTCCGTCACCGGTTTCGGCGACAGCATGCCAGCGTTCCTCAAGCCGAAGAAGTAGCGTTACTGCTTCAGGCGCGCCGCCATCTGCTTCCGGAACGTCGCGCCGTACGGCGGGCGCAGCATCGCCAACAGCTCAGACGAAATCTGGCGATAGATCGCCTTCTCGTGGCTGAACTCCACGAAGCCGCGATGGCCGTGATAAGCGCCCATGCCTGACGGGCCCACGCCGCCGAACGGCAGCTCATCCATGGCAAAATGGAAGATCACGTCATTGATGGTGACGCCGCCCGAGTGCGTGCGGTTCAACAGCGCTTCGCTCTCTGCAGTGTCGTCACCGAAATAATAGAGCGCCAGCGGGCGCGGCCGCGCATTGATTTCGCGGATCGTGTCGTCGATCGCGCCATACGTGCGGATCGGCAGTACCGGGCCGAAAATCTCTTCCTGCATCACCTGCATATCGTCCGTCGCGTTGATGATCAGTGTCGGCGGAATCTTGCGGTGTTCTTGCTGGCTGAAATCCTCGTTCGCCGGATTGATGGTGACGATCTCGGCGCCCTTGGCCTTTGCGTCCGCGATCAAGCCCGTGACGCGGTCATAGTGGCGCTGATTTATCATCGCCGTGTAGTCACCATTGTCCTTAATGGTCGGAAACATCTTGGCGACAGCCGCCTTCGACTCGCTCACGAAGACGTCGACGCTCTCCTTGGGCGCCAACACGTAGTCCGGCGCCAAGCAAATCTGGCCGGCGTTCATCGTTTTGCCGGTCATCACGCGTGCCGCTGTCTTCGCGAGATCCGCGCTCTTGCCGATCACGACTGGCGATTTGCCACCAAGCTCCAGCGTCACCGGCACGAGATTGTCCGCTGCCGCACGCATCACATGCCGGCCGACCGAAGTCGCGCCGGTGAAAATCAAATGGTCGAATGCCAGCCCCGCGAACGCCGCGCCGACATCCGGCCCACCATTGATCACCGCGATTTCGTCTTCGTCGAAATAAAGATCAATCGTCTGCGCCATTAGCGCCGACACCGCGGGGGTAAACTCGGACGGCTTCAGCATCACGCGATTGCCGGCCGCAAACGCACCAGCGATCGCGTCGAACGCCAGCGACACCGGAAAATTCCATGGCGAAATCACGCCCACCACACCCTTCGGCTGGTAACGCACCTCAGCGCGCGCGCCGAACAGGCCGAGCGCCGACGGCGTCACGTTGCGCTTCTGCGGCGCCATCCATTTTTCGACATTGGCCCGCGCCTGCTTCAGCGGTCCGATCGCTCCCGAAATGTCCGTGAACAGAGACATGTCGCGCGACCGCGCGCCAAAGTCCGTGCTGAGCGCGGCCAGGAATTCGTCCTTATGGTCGAGGACCAGATTGATAGCGCGCGTCAGCCTATCCTTGCGCAGGCGGGCATCCGGCGGGCCTTTGCTTGTCTGCAGGCGCTTTTGTAGTTCCAGCACCGCAATCATGCGGGCTTTGGTCTCTTCAATCGACGGCTGAACCGGGCGATTCATGGGCGCTTCCTCTGGGCTTTTCCTATGTCTACCGCTTACCGTCCACGTAAGCGCAACTACTCATTTTTATCGGATTGTTCGAGGAATTTACCACTCGTCCATACCCTAACCGCTAGCGTTCCTGAGATTTCAGATTCCTCGGGTTTGGCGTGACTGATCAAGACATCCTGATGCAAGGCCCGGGCGGCGCGAACGTTGCCCTGGAGACGCTTGATCTGATGCGCCTGCACGGCGTGCCGCCAACAAGCGCCAATTACGAGGTTTGGCTGTCCTACCGCCTGGGCCGCAACCAGGCTCTACGTGAGGCCGTCGACGCCCGCGTTGCCGCCGGGACGACGTTCACCGCCGAAGACAGCGCACAGCTGCACGAGCAGTTCTTCACGGGACTCGGCTCATCGGCACAAATTCTTTTGGCCGGCGAGAAGATCGCGCGCGACCTCAGCCACGTCGTTTCGTTCCTGAAAGAAGCGGAAGAGAAGAGCGGCGATTACGGTCGCACACTCGAAACCGCCGCCACTGATTTGAACCGCGGCCTGGGCCCTGAACAGATCCGCCAGATGGTGTCGAGCCTCGCCGCCGCCACGCTCGATATGGCCAATCACAATCAGACGCTCAATGAGCAGCTGAAGAAGTCGACAGCCGAGATCGACACGCTGCGCACAAGCCTCGAATCCGTCCGCATGGAATCGCTGACGGACAGCCTCACGGGCCTCGCCAACCGCCGCATGTTCGACGAGACGCTGCGCATGCGCATTGAGGAAGCGAAGGCTCAGCGCAGCGAACTCTCACTCCTTCTCTGCGACATCGATCACTTCAAGCGCTTCAACGACACCTGGGGCCATCACACTGGCGACCAGATCCTCCGCTTCCTGGCCAGCGCGCTGCAAGCGCACGCCCGTCCCGACTTTCTCGTCGCCCGCTACGGCGGCGAAGAATTTGCCGTGGTCATGCCGCGCATGAGTTCGCGCGTGGCGCAACAGACAGCCGAGGCGCTGCGCGAGGCGATCCAGGCGAAACGCCTGCGCCGCCGCTCCACAAACGAAGACCTCGGCCAAGTGACGGTCTCGATCGGGATCGCGCGCCTCCAATCAGGGGACACACCGGCGGGCCTCGTCGAGCGCGCCGACGCGTGCCTCTACGCTTCTAAGCGCAACGGCCGCAACCAAACCACCACCGACGCGACGCCTGTCCTTTACGTCGCGTAGCGCTGCCGTTCGGGTAGCGTATCCCGCCAGCCAAAAGTTTGCTTAGCTGCTCCCGCGCTCAGGCGTGGGAGAGAACAATGGCAAAGGCCAAATACGAACTTCAGGACGGCGTCGCGCTCATCACGCTGTCCGATCCCGCGACCTTGAACGCGATCTCGGTAGAGATGACGGAAGAGCTCAACGTCTTCTTCGACCGTGCCACCGAGGAAGCGCGCTGTATCGTGCTGACCGGCGAAGGCCGAGGGTTCTCCTCCGGCGCCAACCTCGCCAGCGGTGCGCCGCCGATCGCTGACGATGGACTGCCCGATCTCGGCGGCCGCCTCGAAGCAACGTTCAACCCGTTCGTCACCAAGCTCCGCGACTTGCCGATCCCATACGTCACCGCCGTGAACGGCGCGGCTGCCGGCATCGGCTGCTCGTTCGCGCTGCTGGGCGATCTCATCGTCGCCGGCGAGAGCGCCTACTTCCTGCAAGCCTTCCGCCGCATCGGCCTCGTGCCAGACGGCAGCGCCACCTATCACCTGCCGCGCATGATCGGCCGCGTCCGCGCCATGGAGATGATGCTGCTCGGCGAGAAGATTCCAGCCAAGCAAGCTTATGAATGGGGCTTGGTGAATCGCTACGTACCGGATGCTGAACTACTGCCAACCGCGAAGGCGCTAGCGCTCGAACTCGCGAACGGACCGAAATCGCTCGGCATGATCCGCCGCCTCGCCTGGTCGTCGCTCGACAACACGTGGGAGCAACAGCTTCAAGCCGAGCGCCAATCCCAGCGCCTCGCCGGCCGCACCGAAGATTTCCGCGAAGGCGTGCAGGCGTTCTTCCAGAAACGCCCGGCCAAGTTCAAAGG
>CADEDT010000087.1 GCA_902826145.1 uncultured Caulobacteraceae bacterium | reverse complement strand
TCGACGCGCTCGAGGAAGACGGCCTTCACCGCTTCCTGCCAGGGCCACAACGACAGCGGATAATATGAAAGCGGGCGGAAATCGGCGTTGAGAACCAGCGCCGGGAAACCCGCGAGAGGGGCGCTGGAAACGTTCATCGGCGGCCGCTCCAGTGCAGCCGCGCCAAAACTTGATGAGGGATCACGCTCGGTGGACTGAAGACGTCTCTCCTTCTGCACCGCAGTATAACACATCGGCCAACCGGGTTGCGAACCAGCTATAGCTGATTTGGCTTGTCAGGTTCGTGACACTCCCGCCACGTGACCGAAAAACCTCAGCGCGCGCCGACCAAGCCCTTGGTTTTCAAGTACATGGCGAGAAATTCGCCGCCCAGCTCCAGCCCATCGGGGCCGATCGAGTGCGGTACTCCATACGAAATGTGCCACTGCGCGCCGTGATCGGCGGCCGCCAGCGCCTCGGCAGATTCGAACATGGCCGGGATCGGAATGGTCGGATCGCGGTCGCCGTGGATGAGCAGAACCGGCGGCTTGGAGCGCATCTGTTCCTTCAAGGTGCGTGCGCCGACGAGCACGCCGGAGAAACCCAGGATCGCGCCGATCTGTTGCTCGCGCCGCAAGCCAACATGCAGCGCCATCATCGTGCCCTGGCTGAAGCCGACGAGCGCAAGCCGATCCGGCGTGAGGCCGTATTTCTCAAGCTCGCGATCGATGAAGCGATCCACCGATTGCGCAGCGGCCTTCGCGCCGCTCTCCATCAGGTGCGGGTCGAGGTTTGAGATGGGAAACCACTGATAGCCGCCCGGCGCCATCGGCACCGGCTCGATCGCGTTCGGCGAGACGAACGCCGTGCCCGGCAACGCCTTCGCCCAATAGGGCGCGAGCGAAATGAGGTCGGCGCCGTTGGAGCCGTAGCCATGCAGGAAGATGACCAGCGAATCCGGTTTTCCACCGCGCGCTGGCGGCATCCGGGGGCCGTCGATGAAGACTGTCATGGGCGGCTAGGTAGCGGCTCGCGGGCGCGAACGGTAGCCTTGACGCCAGGATGAGCTTCACCACCCGCTTCGCGCCCTCGCCCACGGGCTATCTGCACTTGGGCCACGCATTCTCGGCGCTGACAGCGTTCGACGTCGCGCGCGCCGCTCGCGGGCGCTTCCTGCTACGCATCGAAGACATCGACCAAGGCCGCGCGCGGCCGGAGTTCGAAGCGGCGATTTTCGAAGACTTGGCGTGGCTCGGCATCGAGTGGGAAACACCGGTGCGGCGCCAATCAGAGCATATGGCCGACTACGAAGCGGCGCTGCGGAGCTTGATCGACCGCCAACTGGTCTATCGCTGCTTCCGCACGCGCAAGGAGATCGCCGAAGCGATCGCCTCTGCGCCACATGGCGAGCCCGAAGAACCGTTTCGCGGCGAGGCGCTGCCACCGGAGGAAGAAGCGGCGAAGCTGGACGCCGGCGAAGCGTTCGCGTGGCGGCTGTCGCTGAAGAAGGCGCGGGCGGCGCTGGGACCCGCCTACTTCGCCCTGGTGTTCGAGGACGAGACCGGCCCAGTGCGCGCCGAGCCGGAACGACGCGGCGATGTCGTGCTCGCGCGCAAGGATTTCGGGACGAGCTATCACCTCGCCTCCGTGTGGGACGACGCACTGCAGGGCGTGACGCACGTGATCCGCGGCGAAGACCTGCGCGACGCCGCGCATCTGCACGTGCTGCTGCAGAAGCTTCTGGAGCTGCCGCAGCCCGTGTATCGCCATCACCAGCTTATCCTGGGCGAAGATGGCAAGCGCTTGGCTAAACGCGACCAAGCCGCAACGCTGAGTGCGCTTCGTGAGAGCGGCAAGACGCCAGCTGACGTGCGCGCGATGATCGACCTCTGATGCTCACCGTTTCGCGCGAGCCGCTCTTCACACCACGACTCGAAATACGCCGCACGCGCGTCGAAGACGCCGGCGCCATGTTCGAAGCGCTGCGCGACCCGGATATGTACACCTACATCCCGCGCGCCGCGCCGAAGACCGTGACCGAGGTCGAAGAGCGCTTCGCCCGTATCACGCAGGAAACCGCGCCAGATCGCATCGAACAATGGCTGAACTGGACCATATGGCTGTGCGAAAGCGGCACGCCAATCGGGATGGTCGAAGGCACGGTTTATCCCGACAACGTCGTGTTCGTCGGCTACATGTTCGATCCCAGACACCATCGCCGCGGCTATGGCCGCGAAGCAACGATGGAAGTGATGCGCCATCTCGCCGAGTGCGGCGCGAAATCGTTCACCGGCACGATCGACATCCGCAACACCGCCTCGCGCGCATTGGCGGCATCGCTCGGTTTCCAATACACGAAGACCGAAGGCATCGACGAGACGTGGGATCGTAGCTAACGCGCGTTCACTACGTTTCTGTATTTTGCAGGTGCGAACACGTTTCTCTAAGCACGTTGCGCTACTATCTACACACGCAGAAAGCGCCTGCCGCAAAACGCGGCGATGTTGGAATTATGTTGTGGGTAGATCACGCGAGCTATTTCGGGCCTGACCGCCGGCGCAAGCCGGGCGGCATGCGCATCCGCGAGCGTCGCCGTTACGATTATGCCGGCCATCCGCCGCCGCTGCCGACAGCGTTGCGACAACTCCGCATGCGTATTCTCGAAGCCAGCGGCCCGGGCGCAGCGGCACTCTCAGAACGCGCGCGAGGCGTCGCCATGTTGGCTGTCTCGCACGGTGAGCACGATGCCGCGCGTGCGCTTTCCTCGTTTGCCGCCTCCGCGCTGCGTGGGCGCAACGCCGATGTGCGTCAATCGCTCTACAACGAACTCGACCGCGTCCACGCGGTGCTGCGCAGCGCCTAGTCTGGATAGTGCCGGTCGCCCGGCCAGCCTTCGATGGCTTCGATCGTCTCGTGCGCGCGCTCAAGCTTGTGATCCGGCACGTTCGAGAGCCGCGCTGCTTCGATCCATGACTTGATCGCCGTCGGCGCCAAGCGATCGCGGCCGCACAGCAGGAAGAATGGCTCGTCCTTGGCGAGGCCTGAGAGCGAGCCGAACTCCAGCTCCGCCGCCAGATACGTGAAGCCGGCTTCCTTCAGCTTCTTCGCGCATTCGAGTTTCACGTCGCGGCCATCGTCGGACATTGCCGTCTCCCTAAACCCTGGAATTGTCTTACGGGCGATCGCCGAAGGCGCCGATCAAGCGCCCTGCCCAATCGCCCAGCGCATCCCACGCTTCGGGCCCACGGTCAAAGCGCCCGAGCCGCACCATGACGAGATCCTTTGACGGCACGACGACAATGATCTGACCTTCAAAACCTTCCGCCAAGAACGCGTCGCGGAGATCGGGGTTCACGATCACTGAGCGCGCCGGAAATCCCGTGCCAATTTGCGGCGTCAGCCACCATTGGGCGCCGTACGTGTCGGTGTTTTGCGCCGGTCCCGGCGTGCGGCCGAAATCGACCCAGCCTTCCGGCAGCACACGCTGCCCGTTCCACATGCCGTTGCGCAGGTAGAGGTAACCGAAGCGCGCATAGTCGCGGCCCGTCGCCCAAAAGAGCGAGCTGCCGTAGAACGTGCCTTGCGGATCGAACTCGACGATCGGATGCATGCCGATGCGATCGAACAGCGCCGTGTTCATCCAAGCACGCATACGCGCGCGGCGATCATTCGGGTTCTGCGAGTTCGGCACGATCGTCCGCGTCAGTGCGTCCGAGATGAGCAGCGTGCCAGCCGAAGTGTAGTTCCAGTGCGTGCCGGGATCGTGCAGCAGGGGCCGGCTCGCCGCCCAGCGCGCAACGTCGTGACGGCCTTCGCCGAACAGCATGCGCGCGTTGCCGGCTTGCGTGATGTCCTCGGCGGATTCCTGATAGTCGAGCCCATCGACCATTTGCAGCCATTGCCGCCACGTGATCGAGGCACGGCGGTCGCTCGCGCGCCAAGCCGGATTGCCCATCGGCGTATCGATGGCGACACGCCCTTGCAGCACCGCTGCGCCAACCAAGGCATGCGTGATCGATTTCCCCATCGACCATGAGTTCAGCCGCGTGTCGCGCGAATAGCCATCGCCATAGCGCTCGAACACCAACCGCCCGCTCTGGATGATCACGACCGCGCGCGTCTCGCCCATCTGTGGATGAATGCCGGCGAACGCTTCTGTGACAGCGAGATCGTAGGCGGCGCGGTCGACATCGCTCGGCAGCGGCGCGATTTCCCAATCCGCGCCCGGCCAAGCCACACCCGCGGGCTGCGGCGGCAGCGGATGAAGCGTCTGCGCCTGCGCTGCCGTTGCGCAAACCAAAACAACGGCCGCTAACCACGCGCGCAGCATGACGTTTCCCCTCGCCTTCGCTATGCTGGCCCAAGCATAGGGGGAGGCGGCGGTGTCGCGCAAACGCTGGATTTGGATCGGCGTACTGGTCGCAGCTGTGTTGCTGGTTGGCGTCGGCGCCTGGGCGGCGCAAGGCCCGATCGGCTACGCCAAGATGGCGACCGGCTTCGGCGCGAAGCAAATGTGCTCATGCCTCCACATCAGCGGCCGGCCGCTGGATTCCTGCATGATGGATTTTCCCGCCGAAGCGCGCAACGCCGTCACCATTGCCGAGGACGGCAACACCGTGCGCGCGAGCGTGCTGTTCGGCGCGATCAGTTCAGAAGCTGTCTACGAGGAAGAGTTCGGCTGCCGGATAGCCGACTAAACGAGCCAGCCGCGCGGATTGGGGATCGCCTTACGCATCACGCCAAGCACCAGCGCGATCACGGCGCGGATTACAGCCCAGAGCGCAACGCCGAGCTGCAGATAGAACGTAACTATGACCAGCGCGCCATTGATCAACACGAGCAGGCTCGCGAGCACCCAGAGCGAATAGCCGATGATCAAGGTGCGCAGCGCGTGTTCGTGGTGCGTGTTCGCCCACGGCATTGCCGCGCCGCGGTTGGAATAGACAATCACCACCGCCGCGATACCGACAACCAGACCGATGAATGACCACGGCGGCATGCGATACGCGACGTTCAAAGCGAACGCCGCAATCGTCAGCAGATGTTCGAGCACCACCTTGCCGCGATGCGTCTTGATGCCGAGCCCGCCCTGCTGCTGCGGACGCACTGGCTTGGGGCGGCGGAACGGCGTGACGTTGTCGGACGGCATGGGCTGAACCTACGTTGTCCTTCGCCTGCGCGGCAAGATCACTTGAACCAGCAGAGCTGCTCGCTTGTCGCCAGCAGCGCGCCACCGCGGCTCCACATGCGCAATTGCGAACCGATGGTTGAGCCTTCCGCGCGGGTTGCTATCGATTCATTCAGGATGAAGTCGCCGCCAAGCGCGGCGAGTTCCGCCGCAGTGGCGAAGAAGTAGGCCGAGAGCGTCAACGTCGATGATCCGCGCGGGCCGGGGCTCGTGCCCATGATGCGCGGCGGATACGCGTCAGAGAGATACGCCAGCAGCACGTGATCGGCGGGGTGGCCGCTACGCTCGCGAATCCAGTTGGCGTAGTGGCTGTTGTCGTTGCCGAACGGCAAGCGCCACGCGCGCATGTCGACGCTTTGGCCAAACTTCGCCGGCGGATGCGCCATGGCGAGAGTTTCCGGATCAGGGGCGTCGGGACGTGTGAACTCGGTGAAGGTTGTGCTTTCGCGCTTGGTTGTCAGCACCACATGCGCGATCGCCAGTGGAGCCGCGCCGCCCTCGTCGAAGATCTCAGCGCGCCACGTCTTCACCGATCGCCCGCCGCCAAGAGAGAGCGCTCGCAAAGTGAGGTCCGAGCCCGGCCGGATGCGGCTCACATAGTTCACGTTGAGTGCGGAAGCTTCCCCCTCGATGCGCGGATCGGCGAGCACGGATTTGAGCAATGCCGCCGCCGTCCATCCGCCGAACATGCCGTTGCCGGCTTCGTTCTCGGGATCGGCATGCAGCCGCCATTCGCCCTCGCCGGCTGGCTGCAGCGCGAGAGAGACTTCGAGCTTGCCGTTCACAGATTGAGCAGCTGCGGATCGCCGCCTTGGGCTGCGATGTTGTTGCTGATCGCGCGTTCCTCTGCAAAGCGCGGCAGATAGTTCGGTCCGCCCGCCTTTGGGCCGGTGCCGGACAAGCCCGAACCACCGAATGGCTGCACGCCAACGACAGCGCCCACGATCGTGCGATTCACGTACACATTGCCCGCCGGCACTGCCGCGATCACTTCTTGCGCGAAGCTCTCAAGGCGTGAGTGCACGCCGAGTGTGAGCCCATAGCCCTTCGCCGCGAGTTGCGCGCCGATCTTGGCGATGTCCGCCGGATCGTAGCGGATGATGTGCAGGATCGGTCCGAACACTTCCTTGTCAATCTGATCGAGGCCGTTCAGTTCGATAACCGCCGGTCCGAAGAAGTTTCCGCCAAGCTTCGAGACATCGAGTTGCTTCAGCACGCGCGCTTCCTTGCGCATACGCTCCATGTGCTTCTCGAGATTGGCCTTGGCTTCGGCATCGATGATGGGGCCGATATCAGTGCGCGGATCGGAAGGATCGCCGACGTTCAGACAATCCATTGCGCCAAGCAGCGCTTCGAGAACTGCATCCGCCGTATCGTTCGGGAGAAAAAGGATGCGCAAGCTGGAGCAACGCTGGCCGGCTGAGTTGAAGGCCGAGATGCAGACATCGTCGACGACCTGCTCTTTCAACGCTGTCGTATCTACGAACATGCCGTTCAGGCCGCCCGTCTCCGCGATGAGCGGAACGATCGGGCCATCCTTGGCGGCGAGCGTGCGATTGATCAGACGCGCGACTTCGGTCGAACCCGTAAACGCCACGCCGGAGATACGCGGATCTCCGACAAGCTTGCCGCCTACATCGCCTGCACCCTGAACGAGCTGCAGCACATCCCGCGGCAGTCCCGCTTCGTAGAAGAGCTTCACGGCCGCTTCGGCAATGAGCGGTGTTTGCTCTGCAGGCTTCGCCACAACCGTGTTGCCGGCGGCGAGCGCTGCCGCGAGCTGTCCAGTGAAAATCGCCAACGGGAAATTCCATGGGCTGATGCAGACGAACACGCCGCGCCCGTGCATTTCCAAATGATCCGTCTCCCCCGCCGGTGACGGCAGCGGCTTCGGCCCGGAGAAGAGACGCTCAGCCTCCGCCGCGTAGTAGCGGCAAAAATCCACGGCCTCGCGGACTTCATCGATCGAGTCCTGCAGGTTGCGCCCCGCTTCCTTCGCGGTCAGCGCAATCAGCGCCGTTTCATTCTTCTGCAGGACGTCGCCCATCGCGCGGATGATCGCGCCGCGCGCCGCGCCGCCACGCGCGTTCCATTCTTCGTGCGCCTTGAGCGCCGTGGTGATTGCGGCTGCAGGATCAGCGATGCTCACTTTCTCCGGCGTCGGCGGCTTGGCGTTCGCGAGCGCATTGCGGCTGGCTTCGATGGAGATATCTGGCCCCGTCGAGTTGCGACGGCTCGCGCCGTAGAGTTGCGGCGGCGGCGGCAGACGGCGATGGCGATGTGGGTTGGCCTCAAGCGTAGCGATCGGATCGGCGGCGACAACTTCGGGCGATACATCGTCATCGAGGAACGAGTGCACAAAGCTCGTATTGGCGCCGTTCTCAAGCAAACGCCGCACCAAGTAAGGCAGCAGATCTTCGTGCCCACCGATCGGCGCATAGACACGCACCTGCGGCGGCGGATCGACGGCGAGATAAAGTGCCTCACCCATGCCGTGCAGACGCTGGAACTCAAACTTGTCGCGCCCGGCGCTCGCCGCCATGCGACGGACGGAAGCGACCGTATGCGCGTTGTGCGTCGCGAATTGCGGGAAGATGGCGTCGCCGGCGCGGAAGAGATCGCGTGCGCAAGCCATGTAATGCACATCGGTCGCGGCCTTCGTGGTCCACACCGGGAAATCGACGCGGCCCATAACTTGAGCGCGCTTCACTTCCCCATCCCAGTACGCGCCCTTGACCAGACGTACCTGGATCGGCGCGCCACGGCGGCGCGATAGCGAGACCAAACGCTCGATCACCGCGCGCGTGCGTTTTTGGTATGCCTGGATGACGACGCCGAGCCCTTCCCAGTCCTTCAGCGAAGGCTCCAACGCCAGCTTCTCGAAAAGCTTGAGCGACAGCACCAGGCGATCGGCTTCTTCGGCATCGATTGAGAGCGCGATGTTCCACTTCTTCGCGGCTTCCGCGAGTTGCAGCATGCGCGGATAGAGCTCCGTGAACACGCGCTCCTCGTGGCGCGCTTCATAGCGCGGGTGCAGCGCCGAGAGCTTCACCGACACGCCGTTCGAGGTATGCGGCCCGGCCCCGCCAGCCGCTTCGCCCACAACATCGATCGCGTTGGCGTAACTGACGAGGTAACGTTCAGCGTCCTCGTTGGTGCGGGCGCCCTCGCCCAGCATGTCGAACGAATAGCGTGTCGCGAGCCCTTGGCGCACCATGCTGGCGCCGCGCTTCAGGCCCTCCTGGATCGTGCGCCCCAGCACGAACTGCTCGCCCAAAATCCGCATCGCCTGCATGGCGCCAGCGCGCACGACGGGTTCGCCCATCCGCTTCACCAGCTTGCCGACGACTTCGCTTGCCTCGCCCTTCAGATCTTCCGGCAAATTGACGACGTGCCCCGTCAGCATCAGGCCGAACGTGCCGGCGTTGACCAGCCAGTGATCGGACTTGCCGAGGTGCGCGGCCCATTGGCCGGTCGAAATCTTCTCAGCGATCAGCTTGTCGGCAGTTTCTTCATCCGGCACGCGCAGCAAAGCTTCCGCGAGACACATCAGCGCCAGGCCTTCGGCGTTCGAAAGGCCGAACTCTTCGAGAAAGCTCTCCATCACGCCCTTGCGGCGCTTCAGCCCGCGTGCACCGGTGACCAGCGCCCGCGCCTCTGCGTTCACACTCGCGCGCGCGGCAGGATCAAGGGGCGGATCGGCCAGAAGCGCGGCGACGGCGGTGTCTTCGTCCTGATATTTCAGCGCGTCGAGCGCGTCCCAATCGATTGAGGCGGCCGGATGCGGCGTCGGAGCGGTTTGCATGGCCGCCATTTGCGCGTGTCTGATCGTAAGGGCAAGCGCGCTGGCGTCGCCCCCTTGCGCCGCAGGCTGCCCCGGGTCAGAACCCGGCCCGTGAGCACCGAAGCCCAAACGCCGCCCGCAGAGGCCGCGAGCCCGAACGGCGCCGCCGACACGCCTCCTCTGGCCCAGAAAATCCTGCTGGTGACGGACGCCTGGGAGCCGCAGGTGAACGGCGTCGTTCGCACGCTCGCCAATACCATGAGCGAGCTAAAGGCGCTGGGCTGCGAGGTC
Source organism: uncultured Caulobacteraceae bacterium (assembly GCA_902826145.1). Classification (GTDB taxonomy): domain Bacteria; phylum Pseudomonadota; class Alphaproteobacteria; order Caulobacterales; family Aquidulcibacteraceae; genus Vitreimonas. The sequence continues at coordinate 5,946 of CADEDT010000087.1, read as the reverse complement.
GAAGTGATCTCACCAGCGGACTATCCGAACTCGATCCCGCTGATCACTTATTCCGAAATCCGCCTGACACTGGGCGCCCGCGAAGACGTCGAAGACCGCTTCCTCGAATTCAAACCGGACGCCGTGCATATCGCGACCGAGGGCACCCTTGGTTGGGACGCGCGCGCGACGTGCCTCAAACACAAGTTTCCGTTCACGACGAGCTATCACACCCAATTTCCGGAATACGTGACGGCGCGCTTCAATTGGATCCCGCTCTGGGCCGGCTACCGCTTCATGCACGCGTTCCACGACAAGTCAGGCCGCGTCATGGTGGCGACGCCGACGATGCAGAAGCAACTTGAATTGCAGGGCTTCCGCAACACGGCGATCTGGAGTCGCGGCGTCGACATCGAGCAATTCCATCCGCGCTTGCGCAGTGCTGATGGCGGCGTGTTCAAAGGTTTGCCAAAACCGGTGTTCGCCTATGTCGGCCGCGTTTCTGTCGAGAAGAATATCGAGGCGTTCCTGAAGCTCGACTTGCCGGGTTCAAAGGTCGTGGTCGGCGGCGGGCCTGCGCTCGAAGAGCTCAAGGACAAGTACCCGAACGCGGTGTTCACCGGACCGAAGTTCGGCGAGGAGCTGGCGAGGCACTACGCAGATGCGGACGTCTTCGTGTTCCCAAGCTTCACCGACACTTTCGGCCTCGTAATCCTCGAAGCGGCGGCATGCGGCACGCCCGTCGCAGGTTTCGTTGCGCCCGGCCCGCAGGACATTCTGCCGGGCACGGGCGCGGGCATCGTCGACGATGATCTCCGCAAGGCTTGCCTCGAAGCGCTGAACCTAAGGCGCGAGGACGCGCGGGCGCTGGCGGAGAAATATTCGTGGCGCGCTTGCGCGGAGGACTTCCGCCGCAACCTCGAACCGCTGCCGAAGGAGCGTGGTCGCCGCTTCTGGCACAAGCTCGCCGACTTGCGTAAGCGCGCCAAGGAGCGCCGCCGCATCGCTCGCGAGAAAAAGGCCGCCGCGCGCGCCACGAAGCCGCGCTAGGCGCCCTTCACCACTTAATCGATTTGCGTAGCCGGTATCGCAGCCAGATCGCTGTGCCGTTCATCAAGAGCGTGATGCCCAAAAGCACGATGCCTGCCGCCGCGGCGAGTTCAAGGAACTCTGCCTGTGGGCGCGAAGTCCAGTTGAACATCTGGATCGGCATGACGGTGAATTCCTGACCCAGCCAATTCGTCGGTGACCAGCTGGCGATTGCGTCGCCCCATGTCGCCACCGACTGAATTGTCGAGCCGTGCGGCAGCTCGATCGTCTGCCCCGCTTGCACCGCTCGCTCTGTGAAGTCCGGCAGCACGACAACGCCGTCGTGGCTGATCCTCACCATCTCGGTCGCGCCTGGATCGACGGCAGCGCCGTATTCATCCAGCTGGCCGATGGTTTCGAACGTCGCATCGCCCGGCCGGGTGATTGGCAGAAACGCCACGAATGTCAGGCCACCGATCATAATGAGCGGCGCGGTTTCACCGAGCGCGCGCGAAATGCCGATGATGACGCCCGTGACGACGCCCGGCAGCGCATACGGCAGCACGTGATGCTGCGTCGACTGCCACTTGGTGGCGCCAACGGCGAGCGCCGCGTGGCGGATTTCCTGCGGCACCCCGCGCACGGCTTCGCGTGTCGCAACAACAACGACCGGCAGGATCAGCAGCGAAAGCGTGATGCCTGCGGTGAGTATTGACTGACCGAACAGATCGGCGCCGCCATCGCGGACGCTCTCCGGCAAGAACGCGAACCAGCGGTTCGGATTGCCTAGGAATTGCACGAAAATACCGACCGCCATCAGGCCGAACAGGATGGACGGCACGCCGGCCAAATTGTTCACCGCGATTTCGATCGAACTCGTGATCGCGTTCTTCGGCGCGTATTCCTCCAGATAAATGCCGGCCAACACGCCAATCGGAATCGCAAACAGCGCGGTCGTGAAGATGACCAGCAGCGATCCTACCCACGCCGAAAGAATGCCCGCGATCGCCGGATCGGAGGACGGGAAGCTCGTGAAGAACGCAAGCGTCAGACGGTGGCCGCCATCGTGCACAAGCTCGCTGACCAGCGCCACCAGCGTGCCAAGGCCAATGATGGTCGCGAGAATGCCCCAGATGATAAAGGCAGAGTCCTTGAACCGCCGCGCAGCGAGACCGGGCGGATGTGCAGTGATATCGCGCACCTTTTGTACGTCCACGGCGACCATTAGTACGCCTCCCGGTAGCGGCGCTGCAGCCAGAAGGCCACGAAGTTGAAGAGAAGCGTCAGCACCAGCAGTGCGAGGCCCGCAGCGAAGATCGAGTTGTATTCAAGCGTACCGAACGGCAAGTCGCCCAGCGCCACCTGCGCGATGAACGCGGTCACCGTAGCGCCCTGCTGCGTTGGCGTAGTCACCATTTGCGGCATCTGGCCGCCCGCGACGACGACAATCATGGTCTCGCCGATAGCGCGAGACATACCGAGGATAACAGCGCCGATAACGCCTGAAATAGCGGCCGGCACGACGACGCGGAACGCCGTCTCAAGCCGCGTCGCGCCCATGGCGTAAGAGCCCTCGCGCATCGAGCGCGGCACGGATCGCATCGCGTCTTCCGAAAGCGAAGCGATGTAAGGGATGATCATCAACCCCATCACGATGCCCGCGGAAAGCAAGTTGAAGCTCGGCAGTTCAATACCGAGCGGGCGCAGCCAGCCTTGCAGCAGCGGCGTCACGAACAACAGCGCGAAGTAGCCGTAAACAACTGTCGGCACAGCGGCGAGCAGTTCGAGCGTCGGCTTGAGCGTCTCCCGCGTGCGCGGGCTCGCGAATTCGCTGAGATAGATCGCGACCAGCAAGCCAAGCGGAACGGCAACGGCGAGCGCAACCAGAGTGGACATGAACGTCCCGGTCAGCAGCGGGGCGATGCCATATTGAGGGTTGTCGAAGAGCGGCGTCCAAGTGGTCGAGGTCAGGAACTCGATCACCGATACCTGCGCGAAGAATTTCGTCGATTCGGAAACGACGACGTAGACGATGCCCAGAACGATCGCGATCGCCACGGCAGCGGCGGCGAAGAGCAGGCCTTCCATGATGCGCTCGGTCCAGCGCACCTTTTTCTTTGTGAAGTCCCGTTCCAAGGCGCCCGCCCCTGTTTTGTCGACTCAACGCTTCTGCGCGTCCGGCCATATACACGGAAGTGGGGCGAGAGGTCAGACCCCTCGCCCCATCCGTTTTGCAGTCCTGTTAGTCGCCCGTCGGGGTCTGGACCAGACGGCGGCCAACCACTTCCTCGATGCTCGCGCCGATCACGGCGCGGCCACCGAACGCAGTGCCGACTTGGCGGCGCTGAGCGCGCTGCAGGTAGGCCTGATAGGCGGCGGCCGGCAGAGCCACATAGCCAACGCGCTCAGAAATCGTGGCGGCGTTGTTGATGTAGTACTGCACGAACTGCTGCACTTGCGGGCGGCGCAGCGCGGCGGCGTTCACGTAGATGAAGATCGGACGCGACAGCGGTGCGTAGGTGCCGTTGCGGACTGTGGCTTGGCTCGGCGTAACCGGGCCGGCGCCATTGTCGATGGCGACGGCGTGCAGACGGCTTTGGTTGGCTTCGTAGTAAGCGAGGCCGAAATAAGCCATGCCGCCCGGGTTGTTGGCGACGCCTTGGACCAGGACGTTGTCATCTTCCGACGGCGTGTAGTCAGTGCGTGACGAACGCGCCGTGCCGTTCACGGCTTCCGTGAAGTACTCGAACGTGCCCGAGGCCGAGCCCGGACCGTAGAGTTGCATGGCCAGGTTCGGGCCACCGACTTGGTTGAAGTTGCTGACGCGCGAGCCCGTCGACCAGATTTGGCGCAATTGCGCGGTCGTCATCGAGCGAACCGGGTTCGACGGGTGCACAACGACGGTGATGCCGTCGAACGCAACGGGGATTTCCACGTACTGGATGCCTGCGGCGGCGCACGTCGCCATCTCGCTCGAACGGATCGGGCGTGACGAGTCGGCGATGTGAATTTCACCGCGGCAGAACTTGCGCAACCCGGCCGACGAGCCCGACTCGCCAACCGCCACGCGGATGCGGCCTTGCGTCGTTTGCTGGAAGCTCTCGGCGACCGCTTCCGAAATCGGAAACACAGTCGACGAGCCGTCGATCTGGATCGTGAACGGCGCGCCTTGGGCGAGCGCCGTGCCGGACGCGAGCGCCGCAGCGGCGATAGCGCCCGCCGCGACCTTGCCCAACGTCTTGAAGATTTGGGTGTTCATGTAGTCCTCCAAAAACCTGTCCCTCAGGAAGTTTGTGGAGGCCTGACTTCTGCCAGGCCTTCACCAGTCGCGGGGCTCAGAAGTCGAATTGCGTGCGCAGCGTGAAGACAGCCGCTTCTTCGTCGGTCGTCGCCGGGCCGGTGCGATCCATTTCGCTGTAGGCGAGGTTTGCCTTGAAGCGAACGTGATCCACCGGGATCCAATCGACGCCGAGCGCGTAGGACGTTTGCTCACCGCGCGTGGCGGCGGCGAACGCTTCGTCGGTCAGATCGATGTAATCGTAGCGCGTCGACACCATGATGTGGCCGATGCCGCCTTCGGTGACTGGACGGCGCGGAACGATCGGGCCGAACGATCCTTGGTTGCCGCGATAAACTCGCGGCTCACCGGTGAGCGAGAAGTGCAGGTCGACGTAGTAGCCTTGCGAGTCGAAGTCGACGTCAGTGATCGTCGTGCCGTCGAGGAACGAGTACTCGGCGGTGAAGCCGAAGAAGCCGAATTGACCAGCGGCTTCGAGGCCCAACGTCGTGTCGCTCTCACCCAGCTGCGCCGCAGCGCTGCCGCCGTCGATCCAACGCGTGCCGCGGCCGTTGAGCGGACGCGTGCGGAAGCGTTGGCCTGAGTCGTCGCCGATGTGACGCTGACGAGCCGAGATGCCGAGGTGGAGCAGCGCGTAGCCGTCCGGGTCCGCAGCGAAGATCGGCGCCCAGGTGAAGCGGCCGCTGATCGAGGAGGCTTCGTCGGCGTTGAAGGCCGCGTCCGAGTTGTTCAGTGAGTCGCCGTAGATGCCGATTGCACCCATCCAGTTGGAGCCGGCGATCAGGCCGGCGATACCGGCCGCGCGGCCGTAGCCGAACGTGTTGATGAAGCTGGAGCGCTCGTTGAACGGAATGTCGAGCGAAGACGTACGATCTTCGAGCGGCGACGTGACGTTGTTTTCGCCAATCACGATTGAATAGAAGTCACCGGCATATTCGAGATACGCATCGTCGACCGCGACAGCGCCGTCGCCCGTGGCAGCGTCGTCAACGCCCGCGCCCGGGTTCAGCACGAAGTCGATCTTGTAGCGCCAATGGTCGCTCAGGCGGCCCTGCGCACCGAGGAAGGCGCGGCGGATGTACGAACGGCTCGCATCCTCGTCGAGGACGTCCCACTCGTTCGAGTAGATGTCGAACTGCAAACGGCCACGCACCTTGAAGCGCTGTTCGCCGTCGCGGATTTCCGGCGCGCCGCTCATCGGCTGGATGGTTGGCGTCGATTGCGCATGCGCGGCGCCGGCGCCGACGGCCATGCCGCCTGCTGCTGCCAAAGCCGCCAACGCGGCCTTGGAAAGTACGTTCTTCATCTGAAGACCCCCTCGTGGAATTTCTTGAGCCGGAGGCGGGCGAACGACGTCGTTCGGACTCTCCAACGCGGCGGGGGTTATTCCTGTGGGGTGACGGCTGCGCGACGGATCAGCAAAGGGATCGTGACACTTGGATTGCGGTTTTGTGACGTAGCATGAACACCTCATCTGCACGTTTGCATGGAGGCGTGTGGACCCCGCGCATCGTTCTGACCTCGCAAGGGAAATTAACCATCAATCACTCTTTACATTGGGGAACGATCACCATATTTCGCTCCGTTACCGGCGGACCTGGAAACAGCGTCCACTAACGCCCCCTCGGCCCAGGCCACCT
>CADEDT010000086.1 GCA_902826145.1 uncultured Caulobacteraceae bacterium | reverse complement strand
AGCAACGTGCGCTGGCTGCAAGAGCAGGGCGTCACGATCTGGGATGAGTGGGCCAACGAAGAGGGCGAACTCGGCCCCGTCTACGGCAAGCAATGGCGCTCGTGGGAAACCAAGGACGGCCGCGTCATCGATCAGATCGCCAACGTCGTCGCCGCGATCAAGACCAACCCGAACTCACGCCGCCACATCGTCAGCGCGTGGAATCCCGCCGAAGTCGATCAGATGGCGCTGCCGCCGTGCCATTGCCTGTTTCAGTTCTTCGTCGCTGACGGAAAGCTGAGCTGCCAACTCTACCAACGCAGCGCCGACGTCTTCCTCGGCGTGCCGTTCAACATCGCCAGCTACGCGTTGCTCACGCAAATGATGGCGCAAGTGACGGGCCTAGAGCCCGGCGAGTTCGTCCACACCTTCGGCGACGCGCACCTCTATCATAACCATTTCGACCAAGCGCGCACGCAGCTCGCGCGCGCGCCGTACGCGCCGCCGCAAATGCTGATCAACCCAGATCGTACGGATATCTTCGCGTTCGAGTACGGCGACTTCAAACTCGAAGGCTACACAGCGCATCCCGGCATCAAGGCGCCGATCGCAGTGTGAAACGGAAGGCGTAGAGCCGCCGTGCTGGGCTAGTCTTCCAACCCCAAATACAGCGCCGTGAACGTCAACGTATCGACGATGCCGTGAACGAGCACGAGCGGCCAGAGATTGCGCTTCAGCAAAAGGAACGCCGCACCAAACGCGATTCCGATCGCAGCGGTCGTGATCAATCCGCGCAAGCCCTGATAATAAAAATGTCCGAGGCCGAACAAAAGCGCCGGAATGAGAACGGCAAACACGGCGGCGAAGGGGACGCCGCGGAATAGCGCCATGGTGCGCGTCACCAGAAATCCGCGGAAGAACATCTCTTCGCCGAATGCGGCCGCAGTCCACACAATTCCAAGCCACAACAGAAACACCGGCAAGTTGCCTTCGACGTCGCCCCAACGATCTTCGACGCCTGCCGGAGTGTCTTTCATGAACGCCCAACCGAACGCTTCGCCGGCGCCCAGCACGCTCGCCACTGCAACGGCGAAGAATCCGAAGACCAGCAACGCTTGCGGCAAAACCATGAGCTTGGCTTTGACGCCTTTGAGCGGGATGAGTCCAAAGCTCGACCATCCTTCCCCACGGCGGCGCAGATAGTACGCCACGCAAACCAATGTCGCGATGAGCGACGCCGGTCCTGCAAATCGCCAGAACAGCGGATCGAATCCAACGCGGAGGATGAACGCCAGCGCGCCAAAAGCGGCGAGCTCAATCGCGGCGCGGCGCCGGTCAATCGTTTCCATCACCGCGCTTGCTCATGCTGTTGGCCTCGTTTGAACGATGCATATCGTTGTGGGGCCGGATGCAATAGCGCAGGGCAAAAGTGCAAGCTTGGGTCCCTTCTCCTGGTTAAGGAGAAGGTGGCCGCGAAGCGGCCGGATGAGGTTTGCTGCGGCGTGAAGGTGAGCTTCATTCTGATATGCCGGCAAACCTCACCCGTCGTTCGCTTCGCTCACTGACGCCCTCTCCCTAACCGGGAGAGGGGACGGCGTACGGCAGTCGCGTGATGCAGTGCTTGTTCAAAGGCCGCCGAGCCCATACGCAGAGCCGCATGACAGTTCGTTTGGTGCAATGCGATCAGCAGGGCGAGCCGGCGGAGCCGCTCGGCCCGCTGCCGCCTGTGCTCAAAGAAAACTGCGCCGCCACCGCCGCGCTGTTCGCCTCCATTGGCTTCACACCGCCATGGGTTGGCTACGTCACCGTCGATGAGGGCGAGCCCGTCGGTGGCTGCGCCTTCGTCGGCGCGCCGAAGGATGGCGCGGTTGAGATCGCCTACTTCACGCTCGAAGCGTTCGAGGGACGGGGACACTCTACCCAAGCCGTAGCGCGCATGATCGACATCGCATCGCGCACGGACCCAATGATCACCCTGACGGGCAAAACGCTGCCGAGCGAAAACGCCTCAACCACCATCCTCCGCCGCAACGGCTTCGAGTTTGCCGGTGAGACAAGCGATGATGACATCGGCTTGGCTTGGGCGTGGGTGCGCAGGCCATGACGAATACCGCCTTCGCGATACTTTGCGCCGCCTTCTTGTTGGCGTCATGCGCGTCACAATCGCAGGCGATGTACGTGCCCACCGAGGAGGAGATACGCGCTTGCGAAGCCCAGGGCGGCACGATCGAGCCCGCCTTCGCGCTCAACGAATACGTTTGCCTCCTGCCGGCGCGCACGCCGCCAAGCGAACCGACGCCATGATCAGAACGATCCTCTATCTGCTCGCAGCCCTCGCGCTATTCGTGCTTGGCTTCATACTGATCACCGCGCTAGCCGTTTCCGTGCAGGGCCTAGCCGCCGTGCGCAGCGATACGCTTTCGCAGATCGCGACGGCCTACGCCTTCATCGGCTTGCCGGCCGCCATCTTTGCCGCGCTGTGGCTCGCGAGCAGGCGGAAGCCGTCATGAAGCCCCGCAAACTCTTAGCCACAGCGCAAATCCCCGATGGAGACGAACTGCGCCTTTACAGGCGCGACACCGATTTCATCATCGCGCTCGGCGCCAACGAACTGATGTCGAGTCGTCTCAGTGGCTCGGAGGAGGCGCTGGCGTTGATGACATGCGATCGGCTCAAAACCGAAGCGCCGCATCTGCTCATCGGCGGCTACGGCATGGGCTTCACGCTTCGCGCCGCGCTTGCGCATCTGGGTCCCAACGCGCGTTTCACTGTCGTTGAGCTTGTCCCGGAGATCATCGAGTGGGCGCGCGGGCCGATGGCGGAATTGGCGGCCGGCTGCCTTGACGATGCTCGCGTCGAACTCGTCATGCGCGACGTATCTCGCGCCATTGGCGCCGCCGAACGCAGTTTCGACGCCATCCTGCTCGACGTCGACAACGGCCCCGACGGCCTCACGCGCGCCGACAACGATCATATCTATTCGCTGCTCGGCTTGCAGGAGGCGAAGCGCGCGCTGAGACCCGGCGGCGTGCTGGCAATCTGGTCCGCCGCGCCCAACGAGCGCTTCGCACGCCGCTTGAAGCACGCGGGCTTTCAGGTCGAGGAAGTTATGGTGCGCGCCGGCCGCAACGGCAAAGGCGCGCGCCACATCATCTGGTTCGCGCGCAACTAAGCTTCGGCAACGTCCGGCACGACCATCCGTGTGATCTTCTGCAAATCCGCGCGCGCCGCTTCGAGCGCGAGCGGCGTGTACTTGATCGACACGCCCACCATCTGCGCCTCGACCTCACACTTCGCCACATAGACCTCGCCCGCATTGGCGATGAGTTCGAGTCCTTCGCCATCGGCCGGCTTCTTATTCGTGCCCGTATAACCTGCAATCCGATGCGAGCCAGGCGTCAGCAGAACGCGCGTAAAGCGCGGGCTCTTCAGCTGCGCCACTTCACGTCCATCGATCAGCACGTTCACGCCCACCGCGCGGCCAACGAACTGATTGCGGAACACGTAGAGCACCGCCTTGCCCGCAACTGGCGTGAACTTCAGCGCCTCGTCGCGCTGATCGAATGTCGCTTCCGCGACCTTGCGGTTCGTCCGCAAGTTCCGGAACACGATCACCCCGGCTGCAACAATGCCGATAAGCGCGACAACGAACATGATCTCGCCGCCCAGAAGCGAGCGGAGAATGAAATACCCAACAAGCCCGCCAAGGACTGCAAGGCCATAGACGATAAGATTACGTGGCATGAGGCGTTCTTACGGATGACGCGCGCGGGCGCCAAGGCTAGAACGCTCGCGTGACGAATCCGAAACTAACGCTCGTCGTCGCCGTCGCGAAGAACGGTGTCATCGGTCGCGACGGCAATCTGCCGTGGCGGCTTAGTTCCGACATGAAGCGCTTCAAGGCCGCCACCATGAGCAAGCCCGTGCTCATGGGCCGCAAGACTTGGGACTCGCTGCCGAAGAAGCCGCTGCCCGGCCGGCAGAATCTCATCCTCACCCGCGACGCCGATTTCAAAGCGAACGACGCCTGGGTCTACACCGATCTCGCCGCCATGCTCGCCGCCGCTCGTGCGATGGCGGAAGCCGCCAACGTCGAAGAAGCGTGCGTCATCGGCGGCGCGCAGCTTTACAACGCCGTGCTCTCGCAGGTCGACCGCATCATCCTCACCGAAGTGAATCTCTCACCCCAAGGCGACGCCCACCTCGATCTCGATCTCTCGCGCTGGCACGAAGTCAGCCGCGAACACGTCGAGCGCGGCGAGAAGGACGATGCGGACTTTGTGGTGCGCGTGCTCGAAAGATAACGCGCGTCCCCCTCTCCCTTGCGGAGAGGGGGCAGGGGGTGAGGGGCGTTGAGCTGCCGCTGTCCTTACGGCAACAAACCGCATCTCGCTCTTCGCCCCTCATCCGGCTCGCTTCGCGAGCCACCTTCTCCGCAAGGGAGAAGGTTAGTACGGTGCCGCCCATGTCAGATTTCGAAATCATCGCCACCGGCCTTCAGTTCCCCGAAGGGCCTGTCGTCATGCCGGACGGCAGCGTCATTCTGGTCGAGATCAAGCGCAAAACGCTGACGCGCGTTTGGAAGGGCAGGCAGGAGGTCATCGCCAATGTCGGCGGCGGCCCGAACGGCGCGGCCATCGGCCCGGACGGCGCCGTCTACATCACCAACAATGGCGGCTTCGAATATCACGACATGGGTGGGCTCACGATCCCGGGCCACGCCGCGCACGATTACGTCACCGGCCGCATCGAGCGCATCGATCTCAACACCGGCAAAGTCGAGCGCCTCTACGATAAGGTCGGCGACGACAAGCTCTCCGGCCCCAACGATCTCGTCTTCGACAACGCGGGAAACATCTGGTTCAGCGATCTCGGCAAGGGCTATCCGCGCTCGATCGATCGCGGTGGAATCTATTTCTGCAAAACCAACGGCTCGTTGATCAAGGAAGCCGCCTACGGCGGCACTGGCATCAACGGCATCGGCCTCTCGCCGGACGAAAAGACCGTTTACGGCGCCGAAACCGAAACCGGAAAGCTCTGGGCTTTCGATATCCTTGGTGAAGGCGAAGTCGCGCCGCCCCCGCTCGGCGGCATCGGCCGCTGCGTCGCCGTGCAGCCCTATCACTGTTTCTTCGATAGCCTCGCCGTGCAAGCCAATGGCGACGTCTGCGTTGCAACGATCCTCAACGGGGGCATCACAACGATCACGCCTGCAGGCGCCTCAACGCACGCAGCGTTCCCAGATCCGCTCGTCACCAACATCGCCTTCGGCGGCGCCGACATGCGCGACGCCTACATCACGCTCTCTGGCACCGGCCAGCTGATCAAAACCCGCTGGCCAGAACCTGGCCTCAAACTGAACTTTGCGCCGTACTGAGACGTACCAGAACAAAACAATAGGGAGACGCGCGTGAGCATTATCGTCCATCACCTCGAAGAATCCCGCTCGCAGCGTATCCTGTGGCTCTTGGAGGAACTCGGCGTCGCCTACGAAGTGAAGCGCTACGACCGCAATCCGCAAACTCGCCTCGCGCCGCCCGAGTTGAAGCAGATTCACCCGCTCGGCAAATCGCCCGTCATCGAAGCCAACGGCAAAGTGCTCGCCGAGTCTGCCGCCATCATCGAGTACCTGGCCGAAAACGAAGCCTTCGGCGCACTCGCCGTGCCCGCGGGCGATGCCGCACGCTTCGATTATCTCTATTGGCTGCACTTCGCCGAAGGCTCAGCCATGCTGCCGCTGCTGCTGAAGCTCTATGTCGGCATGCTCGGAGAGAATGGCGCGCCCCTGATGCAGATGCGGATCGATCCCGAGATCGACAACCACTTCAGCTTCGTCAACGCCCACCTCGAAGGCAAAGACTACTTCGCCGGCAACCGTTTCACTGCCGCTGACATCCAGATGTCCTTCGTCCTCGACGCCGGCAACAATCGCGGTGGCCTCGATCGCTACCCCAACATGGTCCGCGTCAGAAAACTACAACAAGCCCGCCCGGCGTACCAAAAGGCGTTGGAAAAGGGCGGGCCTTACAAAATGGGCGCTTAGCTCCTCCTCGATGGAGGAGCTGTCATCGCGCAGCGATGACTGAGGAGGTGAGGCCACAGGTCTTAACGAGTGAGCCTCACGAGGCTCATCCTTCAACAGCGAGGGCGCACCTCCTCCGCCGCTTCGCGGCGCCTCCTCCATCGAGGAGGAGGCTTTGCCCTTGCCTTTCCCCGCAACGCACTGAATGTCTCGCTCCAACGGAGAGAGCATGCGCGCACGCGATTGTAAGATCGTCGCTACAATGGGCCCGGCCAGCGATGCGCCGGAGCGCCTAGCCATGCTCATCCAGGCCGGCGTCGATTGTTTCCGCCTGAACTTCAGCCACGGCGCCCGCGAAGATCACGCCCGCCGCATGGCCGCGATCCGCGCCGCCGAAGAAAAGTCGGGAACTCCCGTCGGCGTCTTCGCCGACCTGCAAGGCCCAAAGATTCGCGTCGGCACATTCGAAGGCGGCGAGATCAAACTCAAGTTCAACGACATCCTCACCATCGAAGCCTCGACCGAACCCGGCGCGCACAACCTCATCCGTCTGCCGCACCCGGAGCTCGTCAACGCGCTTGAAGTCGGCGACATCCTGAAGCTCGACGACGGCAAGCTCCAGCTCACCATCACCGAGCGTGGCCGCACGCAGCTCAAAGCGCGCGTCGACTTCGGCGGCGTGCTGAAGAACCAGAAGGGCGTCAATGTCCCAACGCGCCGCATCCCGATCAGCGCGCTAACCGAAAAGGATAGGGAAGACCTCGCCTACGCCCTCGATCTCGGCGTCGACTACATCGCGCTCTCGTTCGTGCAGCATCCGGAAGACGTTCACGAAGCGCGCACCTTGATCGGTGATCGCGCTGGCATCATCGCCAAGATCGAAAAGCCGTCCGCGCTTTGGCAAGTCGACGAGATCGTCGAAGCCGCTGACGCCGTTATGGTTGCGCGCGGCGATCTCGGTGTTGAGTTGCCGCCGGAGCAAGTCCCCATCGCGCAACGCCGTATCATCCGCAGCGCCCGCGCCGCCGGCAAACCGGTGATCGTCGCCACGCACATGCTCGAAAGCATGGTCGAGGCCGCCACGCCCACGCGCGCCGAAGCAAGCGATGTCGCCACCGCCGTCTATCAAGGCGCCGACGCCGTGATGCTCAGCGCCGAAAGCGCCGTTGGCCGCCATCCGCAAAGCGCTGTCGCCATCATGGACCGCATCATCCGCGCTGTGGAGGACGACAACGAATACTGGGCCTCGCTTCCGCGCGACATGACGCCCCCACAGGCCACAACCGCTGACGCCATCGCGCTCTCCGCTCGCCACATCGCCGACGTCATCGGCTGCGCCGCGCTCGTCGCCTACACTGCGACGGGTTCATCCGCGATCCGCGTCGCCCGCGAACGCCCACGCTGCGGCGTCATCGGCCTCACGCCCTTCATCGAAACCGCGCGCAAGCTCGCGCTCGTCTGGGGCGTGCGCTCGATGGTGACCGAGGACGTCCACAACGTCGAAGAGATGGTCGACAAAGCCGACGCCGCCGTCCGCAAACTCGGCGTCGCCGAAGTGGGTGACCGCGTCGCGATCATCGCCGGCATCCCGTTTGGGCGCGCGGGGAAGACGAACACGATACGGGTGCTGAGGCTGGAGTAGGTCGCCGCTGCGCTAAGCGCTCTTCTTCTTCAGCCACTTCGGCAGCAGCGCATCGTAGTCGACCTTCGCGTCCGCATCGAACGCGACACCCGCCGCGCGCAGTTTCGCTTGCAGCGCGCCGCTGCGCACTGCGTCGAACATCTCGGAATTGCCGCCGATCAGTTCGCCGCCGATGAACACTTGCGGAATGGTCGGCCCGCCCGCGCGCGCGCCAACGGCGCGGCGCACGCGTCCGCCCCAATCATCCTTCTGCATCGCCACTGAATCCAGATCGATGGAACGATACTGAATGTTGTGCGCCTTGAAGAGCTTCCGCGTCGCCCAGCAGAACTCGCACCATTCCAACGCAAACAGCAGCACCGGCTCTTCCGCGATCAGCTTGTCGACAAACGCCGCTGCTTCCGCGTCGGCCACGAGCGGCGCTTGCGCCGCTGCCGGAGCAGGGGTCGGGCGAATGTCGAATCGGTTCGAGGGTGACGACTTCGAGATCGCTTCCTCTTCTGGCGTCATGTCGACAGCCACGTCATCGAACAGCGGCGTTGAAAGATAGCGTTCACCCGTGTCCGGCAGCATCGCAAGAATGGTCGAACCCTTCGGCGCCGTCTCGGCAACCTTCAAAGCCGCCGCCAACGAAGCGCCCGCCGAAATGCCGACGAAGATGCCTTCCTTCACCGCCAGTTCTCGCGCGAGCCGCAACGCATCGCCGCCATTCACCGGCACGATCTCATCGATCCAATGCGCTTCGCGCGTGTCCGCCATCAGCTTGGCGATGAAGTCCGGCGATGTGCCCTGCACCGGGTGCGGCCGGAAGCGATCGGTCAGTCCGCTGCCGAGAACCTGCGAGTTATCCGGCTCCGTGACGATCACCCTCGTCTCGGGCCGCTTCGCCTTCAGCGTCCGCGCCACACCTTTCACCGTGCCGCCTGTGCCGTAAGTGCTCACCCAATAGTCGAGCCGCTCGCCTTCGAAGTCGCGCAGGATTTCCTGCGCCGTCGTCGCGCTGTGAACATCGGCGTTCGCTTCGTTCTCGAACTGGCGCGTCAGGAACCAGCCGTGTGTCTCCGCCAGCTCGACTGCTTTCGCTAGCATGCCGCTGCCTTTGTCCGCCGCCGGCGTCAGCACGACTTTCGCGCCGAGGAAGCGCATCAAGCGCCGCCGCTCGATCGAGAAATTCTCCGCCATGACGATGACGAGCGGATATCCCTTCCGCGCACACACCATGGCGAGCCCAATGCCAGTATTGCCGCTGGTCGCTTCGACCACCGTCTGCCCAGGCTTCAGTAGCCCGCGCCGTTCGGCGTCCTCGATCACCGCGAGCGCGAGGCGATCCTTCACCGATCCCATCGGATTAAACGCCTCGATCTTCACGTAGAGCGAGACATGGCTTGGCGCCAAAGCGCTGAGTTTCACCACCGGCGTATCGCCGACTGTTTCGAGAATGCTGTTGTATTTCATGGCGCGGCCTATCTAGCGACGATACCGCCAATCCTTCAGTGGCAATACTGCCAATCTACGTGGCCGATGCCGCCACGGTTACAGGTAGCGTGACCGAGGCCACACTACGCCAGATAGAGCGTGTTGATCAGGCAGTCGCCCAGTTTCTCTTTCGCCGCTCGGTACTGCGTCGGCGTCAGCCCCGTGAGTTGTTTGAAGTCCTTCGCGAAATGCGCCTGGTCGTGAAACTGCAGCATCACATCGACGTGCTCGAGGTCATCCCACGGCTTCGGATGAAGCTGCCGCAGCGCCGTCTGCAGCCGCGCGATGCGCAGCAATTGCTTCGGCGACCAGCCGCTGATCAGCGCTAGCTTCTTGTGCAAGCCGCGCGCACTGATCCCCGTGTCGCGCGCGATAGCCTCGATCGTTCCGCTGACGCGTCCTTGTGCCATCGCATCCGCGAGCGCCAAGTCGCGCTCATCCCGCGTGCGGCGAGAAGTAAGTGTGTTGCGCAGCCACTCTACGATCAGATTGCTGCGTTCCGAAAAGCTCTGCGCCATGCGCAAGCGTGCGATGATCTCTTGCTCCTCGACGTCCATGTCGCGCACATCAACGCGGCGGTCCAACAAATCGCCGACCGGCGATTGCGACAACATCGCCGCGCCAAGATGTGTCAGTACCACGCAATAGACGTGAACCGGTCCCGCAACGCGCGCTTCCCACACCGCCGCCGTCGGCCCCCAGAGCGCCACCGCCGGCACTGGCGCGAACGCGTCGCCGCCTTCGTGGCGGCGCAGCTCATAGTCGGCGCCGATCACGAATTGCAGCAGGGGGCTCGGATCCGGCAACTCGATCGCGCCGCCGAGGCGATCACTGTCCAGCCGCTCCACGAACGCCTGGACGAACGGCACAAGATCGGCCGGAACGTCCGCCTTCTCTAACCCAACGACAGGTGCGTGAAGTTTACGCGCGCTCATGGCCGGTACCGATTTCTACAATGGGATGGCCGAGGGGTGCGGTACAAGGGGAACGTAGTATGAGGGACTGCCGATGATCCGTGCCGCCTTGCTAAGCGCTGTCTTTTTGGCCGCCTGCGCTTCCAGCCCCTCTCAACAGGCGCCGCGGGTTCCCGCAAACGCCGCCATCGATGCCGAAGCGCAACGCCTCATGGCGCGCGACGATGTGAAGGGGATGGCCATCGCGGTGATCGACAACGGCCAGATCGTTCACGTCGCTGCCTTCGGTCATCGCAATGTCGCGCAGAACCTGCCGCTGCAAACCGACACCATCATGTACGGCGCGTCGGTCACCAAGGCGGCGTTTGCGTACATGGTAATGCAGCTGGTCGACGAAGGCCGCCTCGATCTCGATCGTTCGATCGCCGAATACTTGCCGCGCCCGCTGCCGGAATACGAAGACTATACCGATCTCGCCGGTGACGAACGCTGGCGCCAGCTCACGCCGCGCATTCTGCTCGAGCACCGCAGCGGCTTCGCCAACATGCGCTGGCTAGAGCCAGATCAAAAGCTCCAATTCCACTTCGTGCCGGGCGAACGCTACGGCTATTCCAACGAAGGCTATTGGGTGCTGCAGACGACGTTGGAGCAGGGGCTAGGCCTCGACATCAAAGCCGAGATGCAACGCCGCGTGTTCGATCGCTTCGGCATGACGCGCACGTCAATGCAATGGCGCGACGATTTCTCCAGCAATCTGGCTGACGGCTATGCGCTCGATGGCGCATTCGAACCGCACGACCGTCGCGATAACGTCGCCGCCGCCGGCTCGATGGATACGACCATCGCGGACCAAGCGCGCCTATGGGCCGGCGTCGTGCGCGGCGAAGGCCTGACGCCCGCGTCGCGTGCTGAACTCGTGCGTGGCAATTTCGGCATCAACAATGCCCGCCAATTCCCGACGCTCGATCCCACCACCGATCCGCGTGGCCCGGCGATCAATCTCTCCGCTGCACTCGGCTTCATTGCCTTCGACGATCCGCAAGCGGGCCATACCTGGTTCAAGGGCGGGCACAATGAATGGACCGGCAACATGGTCATGTGCCAGGACGCACGCCGCCGCTGCGTCATCTTCTATGGCAACGATGTGCGTGCTGAGCTGATCTACCCTGAGCTCGCCACCTTCATCCTCGGCGAAACCGTGATGCCATGGTGGTGGGGCGGCTGGGGACACATGGCGATCAACTAACCACGATAGGTTGCGCGCGCCCGCAAGCCGTCCGAAACTGCCGCGATAGCAGGAGCATCTCATGCACGCGGCGCGCATCCCCGACGACATCGCTCACGTTCTCGTCACGCCCGCCGCCTACGCAACCGATGCGCTTTACGACGCCTATCGCTGGCTGCGCGCCAACAACCCGCTCGGCGTCGCCGAGGTTGAAGGTTTCGATCCATTCTGGGTCGCCACGAAGCATGCGGACATCTTGGAGATCAGCCGCAACAATGCGCGCTTTCCTTCCGCTGTGCGCAGCACCACGCTGACGACGCAAGCGGGCGACGCCCGCACGCACTCCATCACCGGCACGCCGCATCTCGTGCGCTCCATCGTGCAGATGGATGAGCCGGACCACATGAAATACCGGCTGCTCATCCAATCCTGGCTCGCGCCCGCGAACGTGCGCAAACGGGAAGAGGAGGTCCGCACGCTTGCCCGCGAAGCCGTCGCGCAATTCGTGGCGAAAGAAACCAAGTGCGATTTCGTCAAGGATGTCGCGCTGCACTATCCGCTGCGCGTGGTGATGAACATCCTCGGCGTCCCGCCGGAAGACCTCCCGCGCATGCTGCGCTTAACCCAAGAACTCTTCGGCGCCAGCGATCCAGACACGGAGCGCTTCAAAGCCGCGCTCAGCCCGGAACAGTTCTCGCAATTGCTGATCGGCGTCGTGCAGGACTTTTCCGAGTACTTCGAGAAGCTCACTGCCGAGCGCCGCGCCAATCCGCGTGATGATCTGGCCACCGTGCTCGCCAACGCCGAGATCGACGGCCAGCCGCTGCCGCCGCTCGAACGCACCAGCTATTTCACCGTCATCTCCACGGCCGGGCACGACACGACATCATCGTCTATCGCCGGCGCTATGTGGGCGCTCGCCAGCCAGCCGGGCTTGTTCGATCGCATCAAAGCTGATCCGAGCCTCATCCTCGCGCTCGTCGAAGAGGCGATCCGCTGGACGACGCCGGTGAAAACCTTCATGCGCTCCGCCGCCGAAGACACCGAACTGCGCGGCCAACAGCTGAAGAACAACGATTGGATCATGCTCTGCTACGCGTCCGGCAATCGCGACGAGGAAATCTTCCCCGAGCCTGATCGCTTCAACATCGACCGCACGCCCAATCGCCAGCTCGCGTTCGGTAACGGCGCACACGTCTGCCTCGGCCAACACCTCGCGCGCATGGAAATTCGTATCCTCTTCGAAGAACTCCTGCCGCGCCTAAAGAGCGTCACCCTCGACGGCGAACCACGCTACAGCGAAAGCTTCTTCGTCAATGGCCTGAAGACCCTGCCGATCAGATTTGAGTTGGCCTAAAGCACCGTGCGGTGATGCACGGTCGCCTTGGTCGCCAATGAGAACCGCGCATCCGGCGCCGTGCCGTTCGCAACCAACTCCGCCATCATGCGCCCAACTTCTGGCCCGTGCTTGAACCCGTGCCCTGAACCACCGCCGAGCAGATACGCACCCTCCATCGTCGGATGCCGATCGATCAGGAAGTCACCGTTCGACGAATTCTCGTACTGGCAGACACGAAACTCCGTGAACGGCCGCCCCGCGAGCGCCGGAAAGCGCCGGTCGGCGAATGTGCGCAGCAACGCCGCGCCGTCTTCGCTGATGCGTCGGTCGCCCGTGTCGGGATCGAAGACAGCGCCATGGGTATCGCGCGCGATCTTGAAGCCGCGGCCTTCGAGGCTTGGGAAGCCGTAATAGAGATCGCCGCCATTGAAATCCGCCCAGCCGGGCAGGTGGCTCGCTTCAAATGAATCGTCGCCATCCGGCGGCGCGATGAACGCCACTTCCTGACGCGTCACGAAGATGCGGTCGCCCAACATCTCGGGAAACACTTTCGGCAGCCACGGCCCACACGCATAGACAATCGCCGCCGCGTTGCGCGATGCGCCATCTAGCTCGACCGTATGCCCATCGGCGCCAGGCGCCGCATGCGCCACCACGTATTCGCCGCCGCCCGCAACGAAACGCGCGACCAGCTCTTCCACCGATCGCCGCGCCATCAGCCCGCCGAACTCCGGCTCGAACAAGCCAAACGAGATGCCGTCGAAATTCATTTGCGGCCAGCGCGCGCGCAACGCCGCCGTGTCGAGTTGCTCCAACGGCAAATTCAGCCGCTCATGCACCGCAATCGAGTCGCGCGCGTAGTCGATCATCTCCTGGAAGCAGAACAGCACGCCGTGCCGATGAAACAGCGGCAACGCCGAGCGCTCCGAAAGCCGTTTCCATTCTTCGAGCGAAGCCAGCGCCATGCGCGTATAGATCTCGTCGCGTCCATAGGTGCCGCGCGCCATCCGGCTTTCGCCGCCGCTCGACGCGCGCGCATTTGCCGGGCCCATCTGGTCGACCAGCACCACGCGCTTGCCCATTCGCCGCAAATGCGTCGCCGTCCAAGCGCCAAACACGCCCGCGCCCACCACAATCACCGGCGGCTCACGCGAACACGCTGCGAGTGGCAATGCGGCGGCTGCTGCGCCAAGTACGGTTCTGCGTGTTGAACTCACGACCTCAGTCTCTCTTCCGCCAGGCCAAATAGCCTTCTCCGTCATAAGCGGAGCATGTGAAGAGCACGGCTGACAAGGCCGTTCGCCTCAGCGTGTCTGGCCCGCATTCGCGTTGAGCGGACAGGGTCAGTGGCGTCGTGCAAACTGCTTCGATCCCGTGCCAAGGCAGGTTCGCGATTCGCAGCACATCGTCGATGTCGTCCGGCGAGGCGCCGGAGGGGACGAGATGATACACTTCCTCGTCGACGCCAAACGCGGAAGGCTCAACGTACTCGCGATCCTCCGACCAGCGTGCAACGCAGTCTTCAACAATGAGGATCGCGCCCGGCGCCCCTTGCATGGTTTGATAGAGGAGGGCGACCTGATCGTCGGTTAGCCCAATGATCGGCGCCAGTGTGCTGCCATCCTCAAGACGGGTGACATCTGTCGGATTGAGGTTCTCTGGTAACAAACCCCCGGATTCAAATGCGTAGAGCCGTTCGGGCGGCGTGTCGGGCGGCGCTCTCGTGAAGATATCGCCGGCATCGAGAATCTCGCTCAGCGTAGAGCAAAGCGTATTTACGCCTTTCAGATGCTGGCGAAGATAGGCCAATCCCCGCTCACCTAGATCAAAAGTCTGAAGCGTCCGCGGTTTAGCCATTCATTTCACCCGGATCGCCGGCGCCGGCTTGCTCATCCGGGTCACGTTCGCGCGCGCCGCTTCCGCGATCTCGCGGAAGCGTTTCGACACCGGATGCTCCGGCTGTGTCGCCACCAAAGGCGCGCCCGCGTCGCAGCTCTCGCGCAACGCCACATCGATCGGAATCTCACCTAAGAACGGCGCGCCAACTTCCGCCGCCACTCGCTTCGCACCACCTTCGCCGAAAATATGCGTGCGCTTGCCGTCGGGTGTTTCGAAATACGCCATGTTCTCGATCACGCCCAACACCGGCGCATGCGTCTTCTCAAACATCGCGAGCCCACGCCGCACATCCGCCAGCGCCATTTCCTGCGGCGTCGAGACGATCACAGCCCCCGCCAACGGCACGCGCTGCACCAATGTCACCTGCACATCGCCCGTGCCCGGCGGCAAATCGAGCAGCAGCACATCAAGATCGCCCCACACGACCTCATCGATCATCTGCCGCACGGCGCTCGTCGCCATCGCGCCACGCCAGATCATCGGCGACGCGGGATCGACCAGATAGCCGATCGACATCGTCTTCAGCCCGTGCGCCTCCAGCGGCTCAAGCATCTTGTCGTCGCGCATGCGCGGCTTCTTCGCACCCGTGCCCAGAAGCGTCGGCGCCGACGGCCCGTAAACATCGAGATCCAGCAGCCCCGTCTTCATCCCCAATGACGCGAACGCGCACGCGAGATTGACCGCGACAGTTGATTTGCCGACGCCGCCTTTGGCGCTCGCCAC
>CADEDT010000085.1 GCA_902826145.1 uncultured Caulobacteraceae bacterium | reverse complement strand
GGTGCCGGAGTGGAAGGAGTATCGCGGCAAGCGCGGCGGCGCCGGCAAGGTCGCGCCGAAGGGCTTCTCGCGCTCGGGCCGGTTCAGCGACATCATTGGTTAGCGAAGCGTACGCAATAACGTTCGGGGCGACGTGGCGCGCGAGTTCCTATATATGCACTCGCCACGGACCCTTGGTCGGGTCGCCGGGATAGGAAACTCTGATGATCGGTATCATCCTGCTTATCGTCGTTGTCGTGCTGATCGTGCTTGTGATCGGCATCTACAACCGGCTCGTCGCGCTCCGGCAAAACGCCAACCAGGCGTTCGCCGACATCGACGTCCAGCTGAAGCAACGCCACGACCTGATCCCCAACCTGGTCGAAACCGTGAAGGGATACGCGGCGCACGAGAAGGGCACGCTTGAAGCGGTGATCCAGGCGCGCAACGCGGCGGTGAGTGCGGAGCGCACGGGCGATCCGAAGGCGATGGGTGCGGCTGAAGGCGTGCTGGGCGCAGCGCTCGGCCGCTTGATCGCGCTGGCCGAAGCTTATCCGGACCTCAAGGCCAACACGAACTTCCAGCAGTTGCAGGCAGAGCTGTCGGACATCGAGAACAAGCTCGCCGCCGCGCGCCGCTTCTTCAACAACGCTGTCGGCGAATACAACACCGCGCGCGAGCAATTCCCGGCTGTGCTGCTGGCCGGCATGTTCGGCTTCGGCCCGCGTGAGTTCTTCGACGTCGGCGAAGAGAGCCGCGCGTCGATGGATGCAGCGCCTCCGCAGGTTAAGTTCAACTAGGCGCAACGCACGTGGGCGGCGCCTACGGCCTCCAGACACATATCTGGAACAACAACTGGAAGACCGTGCTGCTCATGGCCGGTTTTCCAGTTCTGTTGCTGCTGCTGACCTACGCGCTGTTTCTGTTGTTCGCGGGCTTCACGGGCTCGGCGACGGGACCTGACGCAGTCGCGGGCTATTTCATCTGGGCGGGCGAGGCGCTGGCGCAGGCTTGGCCGTTCGCGATCGCGGGCGCGATCCTGTGGTTCGGCATCGCTTATGCCTTCTACCAAAACATCATCGACGCGGCGACGGGCGCCAAGCGCGTCGAGCGCAAGGAAGAGCCCAAGCTCTACAACCTGCTCGAGAACCTCTGCATCTCGCGCGGCCTCACCATGCCGGCGCTTCGGATCATGGAAACCGATGCGCTGAACGCCTTCGCGACGGGGCTGCACAAGGGCAACTACTCCATCACGGTGACGCGCGGACTGATGAACACGCTCACCGATGAAGAAATCGAAGCGGTGCTGGCGCACGAGCTGACACACATTCGCAACGCCGACGTGCGGCTGCTGATTATCGCGGTGATTTTCGTCGGCATCTTCTCGTTCGTGGGCGAGATGGGTTTCCGCAGTTTGCGCTTCGGCGGCATGGGCGGCGGCTCGTCTCGACGCTCAAGCGGCGGACGCGATTCCGGTGGCGGCGCGGCGATCGCCATCATCGTCGCGCTGGTGATCATCGCCGTCGCTTATGCGCTCGCCATCGTCATCCGCTTCGCGCTGTCGCGGCGGCGCGAGTATCTGGCGGATGCGGGCGCGGTAGAGCTGACCAAGAACCCCGACGCGATGATCTCGGCTCTGCAGAAGATTTCCGGCAATGCGACAGTGAATGCGCCGTCCGAGGTGCGGGAGATGTTCATCGAGAACCCGCACTCGGATTTCGCCAGCATCTTTGCGACGCACCCGCCGATCGAGAAGCGCATCGAAGCGTTGGCGAAGTTCGCCGGCGGACGCGTCACGCCGCCGGAGATGGCGACGCCCGCAGCGCCCAGACCTCCCGGCGCGCGCCGTGGGCCGTGGGGCTGAGCAAAAAAAGGGCGCGACCCGAAAGTCGCGCCCAGGCTATGGAGCTTGAAGAACTCAGGTCACCAATAGTCGGTCCAGTAGGTGACGAAATCGCGGACGATAACGTAGGCCTGCTCCATGAAGAGCCGCGCGTCTGACGAGTAGGCCCAGGCAAACCAGGCGACCAAGCCGACGATCAGCAGCGTCACGAACCCATCGCCCGCGCCGCCGCCGCGATGACCACTTAGGGTGGCGTACGACGTGCGGCGCAGTGCGCTGAACGGTGAGGAAATCGCGGCGTAGGCGATGCAGAGCACGACGATCACGAGCCATGTCGGGATGTCGTTCGGCGGCATCCAACCGAGAATGTGGCCACTGCCGAGCAGCGAGAAGAAGGCCACCAAGAATGCGATCAGCAGCGCGGCGGTGATGATGCTGAACACGAAGGCAAACAGCCCCGCGAACATACGCTCGATGTAGCTCACTGGTTGTGCGGGTGCGGCAGCGGCTTGTGGCGCGTCCCAGCCGCTATTGCTGAAGCCGCTTTCCCAAGAGCGCTGTTGCTGGCGCCAGTTGCGCCGCCACGCGCGCTGCTCACGCCGCCAGCCCTTGGAGCTTTGTTCGGCGAACTTGCCGTATTCGCCCTTGGCGCGGTCGATGATCTCTTGCGCATTGAACGGTACGCCGTGGGCGGCGGCCCATTCCTGGCTGGTGTGCGCAGACGGGATCGCGAACATCAGGATGATGTAGATGATGATCACGAAGCCCGAGGTGAACAGGGCGGCGAGCGCGAAGATCAAGCGAATGATGTTCGGGTCGAGATCGAAGTAGGCGCCGATGCCGGAGCACACGCCCGAAATCACCGCGCGGTCCTTGATGCGATAGAGCCGCTTGTGCGGGCCGTCATGGTGCGCACCGCTGTCGGCACGCGGCGCCTCGGCGCTCTCGCCTTCGACCGGGCCCATCTCTTCAAGAATTTTCGTCATCTCCGCTGCAGAGACGACGGTCTTGGACGGCGAGAGGTAACCGCCGCACTTGTCAGCGATGGCTTGCTCCAGATCGCAGATGATCTCGGCTTTATCCGGATTGTCGGTAAGCGCGGTTTGCGCCCGCGTGAGATAGGCGCGCAGCGCATCGTAGGCCGGCTCTTCGAGCTGGTACGGATTGCCATTGAGATTGATCGTGACGACGCGTTCCATTGTCCTCTATCGCCCCAGGCTTTCGAGTGTGGACGTGAGATGACGCCAATAGGCGGCGAGCTCATCGAGCCGCCCGGCGCCTTTCTCCGTGATCTGATAATATTTGCGCGGCGGACCCTGGCCGCTCTCGACCCATTGGTAGTCGACGAACTCTTCGCGCCGCAGCTTCGACAGGAGCGGGTAGAGGGTGCCTTCCTGCGTCGCGAACGGCGTAGGCGCGAGCGTCGTCAGGATGTCGCCGACGTAAACGGTCCGCCCCGACACGATGGTCAGGATCGCGAACTCCAAAAGCCCCTTACGGAGGCCGGCAAATTGCTCGTCGGCGGTTGGCATAAGCTACCTTGTATAAAAAAGGTATAGGTAATCTGCAAGGTTGTCAACGTGGGCAAGGGCCAACATCAGCCGAGCTTGGATGGGCGGCGGGACGCAACTAACGTGGCCGCGGTAGGGGACGATGGGCGACGTTTTCATCTCGTATAAGCGGCAGGATCGGGCCGTTGCCGCTGCTCTCGCGGAGGAGCTAACAGCCGCTGGTTACAGCTGCTGGTGGGATACCTCCCTGGTCGCCGGTGAGCATTTCAATGAAGCCATCCAGCGTCACCTCGACGAAGCAAGTTGCGTCCTAGTGATCTGGAGCCGCGAAAGTAGTGCCAGCAAATGGGTGCAAGCCGAGGCGGTAACGGCGTTCAACCGTGATGCGCTAGTGGCCGCCCGGCTCGACGATGTTGAGCTGAAGTATCCATTTCACATCGTGCAGACAGCTGATTTGAGAAGGTACAGCCCAGGCCGTTCCCATCCCGGGTTGGCCGAGGTGGTTCGCGGCGTTGCGGCCAAGGTGGGTCGAGAACCGCGCGCTGCGTTGAGCGCCACCGAGCCGCCTCGGCGTGTTGAGAGGGACGCACCTCCCGAGACCAAGTCGAAGCTCAACGGGGCGATTATTGCGGGGGTTGCAGCGGGTTTGTTGATTTTGGCGTTTGGCGTGTACGCGACCACAGGCGGCCTGAGCGCAAAACAAGATGAAGTCGCGACGGTCCAGGCGCCAGCGTCGGAGGCTTCGGCGCCGACATCTGACGCGGCGACGCGGATAACTGATGACGTGGCGCAGCAGCCAGTCGTGCAACGCGAGGAGGCTCGCGAAAGCGCGCCGCAAACATCGCCGCCACCGATCGTCAGATCAGCGCCCTCTGGCTCCTTCGACGATTGCGACGGAGCGAGTTGGTGCCCTCCCATGCTGACCATCGCCGGTGGTGAGTTCGTCATGGGTTCGCCCAGCGGCGATCCAAACCGCGCGAGCAATGAAGGGCCGCAACGCCAAGTGCGTGTGGGCCCGTTCGCCATCGGGAGACATGAGGTCACGTTCGATCAGTGGGAGGCATGTGCTGCCGCGGGCGGATGCGATCTGAACGCGCAGCCGGAGGATCAAGGTTGGGGACGAGGCCGAAGACCTGTCATCAACGTCTCGTGGAATGACGCGCAGCAGTACACACGTTGGCTCTCGACGCGCACCGGCCGCGCGTATCGCTTGCCGACTGAGGCGGAGTGGGAGTTCGCCGCGCGCGCCGGCACGCAAACGCGCTACTCAACAGGCGATGGTATATCCGCTGCGCAAGCGCGCTTCGGCGCGCCGTCGACCTCATCTGTTGGTCAATTCCCACCCAATGCGCTCGGCCTATACGATTTCCACGGCAACGCGTGGGAGTGGGTGCAGGACTGTTTCGAGAACTCGCTCGCAAGCGTGCCGCTGGACGGTTCTGCCTTCGAGGGTGGGCGATGTGTGAGACGTGTGCTTCGCGGAGGGTCTTGGGACAACGCCGCTCGCAGTATTCGATCAGCGGTGAGATACGGGGGCGATCCGAACGTCAGGGGCGCGGTTCGCGGATTTCGCGTCGCGGCGGATGTGCGCTAACGGCGCCGACTGTCAGAGATCGTGGTTCACCGGCAGCGGGGGCGCTTCGCGCAGAAGCGTGATTGCGATCCTGCGGTTGCCGGGGAGCGTGGGGTCGTCGGCAAAAAGGGGTTCGCTGTCGGCGCGGCCGGCGACTTCGTAGATGCGGTTTGTGGGAATGCCTTGCGCCATGAGGATGCGGCGCGCCTCGTTTGCGCGCGCGGCGCTGAGTTCAAAGTTTGAGCTGTAGCGGCCGCCTGGGGCTGAGCCATCCGTGTGCCCCGAGATCGTCAGGCGGTTTGGCAGTTGCGCGATGACCGTCGAGATCGCCACGAGCAGGCGACGCGCGCGATCGTTCGGTGCCGCGTCGCCCGAGTTGAACATTGAGCGGCCTTCTTGATCGACGATCTGGATGCGTAAGCCCTCCGGTGTCTGCTCGACGATCACGTTGCGCGAAAGCTCGGCGACGTCGGGCATATCCTGCATGGCTTGGCGGATCGCGACTTCGGCGCGGGAGAACTCCGCGGTTTCGCGCAGCGTGCGGGCGCGGGAGAGGCTGTCTTGGTTCGGCGAGGTCTGGCCGCCGGCGTCGGTGTTTTCCTGCGCCTGGTTCTGATCGTCGGCGTTCGAGGTGTATTGGGGCTCTGAGGAGGCTGCGACCGGGGCCGAGTGACCGTGGCGGACGCCTTCCTCGGCGAAGCTGGTGCCCTCAAGCAGGCCGCCGGCGCCTGAGGAGACGCGGCTGACGCTGGCGGGGGCGAAGAACTCGGCAATACCCCGGCGCTGCTCGGGGCTAGTGGTGTTGATGAGCCACATGAGCAGGAAGAACGCCATCATGGCGGTCACGAAGTCGGCGTAGGCTACCTTCCAGGCGCCGCCGTGGTGCCCACCGCCCACGACCTTCTTGACCTTCTTGATTATGATAGGGCGTTGATTGGTCGCGGCAGCCATGGTCGTCCGTTCCGGCGGGAGGCGGTGGACATTGGCCGAACAGCGTTAAGATCGCGTTGAGTATGGGGCGGCGGGGACTGCATGGAGATTGATCCGGAACAGGCTTACAGGCGCGCGATGAGCGTCTTCCCCACCGGCGTGGCAGTGGTGGTGGCGCAGGACGCCGAAGGCGCGCTGACTGGCATGACCGTCAACTCGCTCACCTCAGCCTCGCTGAAGCCGCGCATGCTGCTCTGGTGTCTAGGCGACAAGTGCATGTACCGCGACGTATTCGAGCAAGCGGAGATGTGGGGCGTCACCGTGCTCGCTGCGGAGCAGGAAGCGTTGGCGCTGCGTTTCGCGCGTGCAAAGTCGCAGCGTGTGAGGCCAGAAGAGTCGGAGAAAATCGGCGACGCTTACGGCTTGCGCGGCGGACTAGCGCACCTTGCGTGCCGCACGCACCATCGTCATCGCGCCGGCGACCACCTAATTATGGTGGGCGAGGTGTTGGACGTGCGCGTTGCGCCGGGCGCCGCGCTTACGTTTTTCCGAGGCGGATATACTGCTGTCGGCGGGAGCGAGACTTAATGGCGAAGACTGCGTTCATCGGGCTGGGCGTCATGGGTGGGCCAATGGCCGGCCACTTGGCGCGCGCGGGGCACGATGTGGCTGTCTACAATCGCACCGAAGAGAAGGCGCGTGACTGGGCGCAGAAGCATAGCGGGCGGACGTACTCATCTGTCGCCGCAGCGGCTGATGGCGCCGACATCGTGTTCTCCTGCGTCGGCAACGATCGCGACTTGCGTGAAGTGTTCGAAGCGGCAGCGTCGAGCATGCGTAAGGGCGCGATCTTCGTGGATCACACCACGGCATCCGCTGAGATCGCGCGCGAGCTAGCGGCAAAGGCGGAAGAGCGCGATCTGGGCTTTCTCGACGCGCCAGTATCGGGCGGTCAGGCTGGCGCCGAAGCTGGCAAGCTCACGGTGATGGCGGGCGGTCAGCCCTCGGTGTTTGCGGAAGCACAGCCGATCATGGCGGCTTACGCGGCCAACATGACGCTGATCGGGCCGGCAGGCTCAGGCCAGCTTGCCAAGATGGTGAACCAAATCTGTATCGCAGGTGTCTTGCAGGGGTTGGCCGAAGGCCTTCATTTCGCCAAGCGCGCAGACCTCGACGTCGAGAAAGTGATCGCCGCAATCTCTAAAGGCGCGGCGCAAAGCTGGCAGATGGAGAACCGCTGGAAGACGATGAGCGAGGGCCGCTTCGACTTCGGCTTCGCCGTCGATTGGATGCGCAAGGATCTTGGCCTCGTGCTCGAAGAAGCGGAGCGCAACGGCAGCAAGCTTGAATTAACTAAGTTGATCGACGGCTATTATGCCGATGTGCAAGCGCTTGGCGGTAAACGGTGGGACACGTCGAGCTTAATCGCGCGCCTTGAGAGGCAGCGAAGCTGATACGTAGTTGACGCTACGGATGGTTTTCAATCTCCCTTAATGGCCATGAGTTATATGTGACGTTCTCGCTTTTGGCGGAGCGTTGGCAGTGAACGAGAAGAATTGGACCGTCTGCATCGTCGAACCGAACAAGTTCGAAGCGCAGATCATGGTTGACCTCCTCCGCAACGCTGGCGTCGACAAGGTGAAGGTCGTCGCCGACCAGAATGCCGCGTTCGAGCTGCTTGAGGTCTACAACGCTAACGTCGTCATCACTTCGTTCGAGATGCAGCCCCTTGATGGCGCTGCCTGGACGCGCCTCTATCGCCGCAACCACAAGCTCCCGGGCCGCAAGCAGGCGATCTTCGTTACGTCAGGCGCGTTCTCGCTCGCGATGGCCGAACAATGCCGCCACGCTGGCGCCAACGCGCTGATCGGCAAGCCGATCTCGGCCAAGGTGCTGATGGCGACCATCACCAAAGTTTTGACCAAGCCGCGCGAGTTCATCGACGCGGAAGGTTATGTCGGCCCGTGCCGCCGCGCCGGTATCGTCACCGCGGGTGCGCCGAAGAAGCGCCGTCAGGCGGACGACACTGTGGAAGCAAAGGCGCCGGTGCTGACGCTTGAAAAGGCCGTCGAAGCGCTCGCGGTCGCTACGGCTGCTTATGCCGCGGATTCTCGTCATGTGGACTCGTGCGAAGCGGCCCTTCGTTTCGTGCAAGCGTACGCGGTGAACGCCGGCGACGGGCCGCTGATGCGGGCATGCGCGGCGTTCGCGCTTCAAGTCACGGCCTCGCGTAGCCAGCGGAATGAGGCAGCACGTCTGGCGCTGGAGACGTGCGCCACAGGCGTTGTCGAACTTGTCGCCCTGGAAGGCTCGCAAGCCGAAGCGCGGGAAGCGATCGCCGAAAACGTGCGCCAGGCCGTGGCTAGAGCGGCAATGCAGCGAGCGGCTTAAGCCGCAGTTTCAGCTGCGCTCGGCGCCTGGTTTGCTGCCATCGCCGCGTTACGTGCACTGCGGACTTTGGCGCGCAGCGAGACGTAGGTGACGGCAAACAACAGCAGCTTGCTCACGATGCCAAAAATAGAAAGCGTGGCGCTCCACACAAGCGGATCGAGTGTCAGCGCCAATGCAATGTTTAGAACGCCACTTAAGACCGTTAGGCCGGACCAAGTGTAGCCCCAGGGCGCTAGGTCGTTAGCGGTAAGGTAGGGCTTCGCAATTTGCGGTGCGTAGTCGTGCATCCACCCGCGTTTGAGCATCGCCACGCCGACCAGTGCGTAGGCGATCGTTGGCTTCAGCATTACAAACAGCGGCTGGCGAGTGAAAATGCTGGCGCTGCCCATGACCACGACGAGCCCAAGGCTCATCCAAGTGATCACACCGACGGGTTTGCGGCGGATCAAGCGGATGCTTACCTCGGTGACGCCCGCGGCGATGCCGAGCGCGGTGGCGAGGATGAAGTCGTGCGTTGTCCAGAGCAGAATAAAGAAGACGATGGTCGACAGGAGGTCGATCAGGATCGGCCGCATCGCTTCGAGCATGTAGCGCAAGCGATCTAAACTCCGAGCAGTTCTGCAGCCTTCGGCGCGAAATAGGTGACGATGCCGTCGGCGCCGGCGCGTTTGAACGCTGTTAGGCTCTCGATGACGGCGCGGTCTTCGTCGATCCAGCCGTTGCCGCTCGCCGCTTTGATCATCGCGTACTCGCCGGAGACCTGGAAAGCGTAGGTGGGTAGGCCGAAGCTTTGCTTCACGCGCGCGACGATGTCCAAGTATGGCAGGCCCGGTTTCACCAGCAGCATGTCCGCGCCTTCGGCGACATCCATGGCGACTTCGCGCAGCGCTTCGTCGGTGTTGGCGAAGTCCATTTGGTAGGTGCGCTTGTCGCCGGGATTGGCGACGGCGCCGCTGCCAAGTTTTCCTGAGCCGATGGCTTCACGGTACGGGCCGTAGAAGGCCGAGGCGTACTTCGCGGCGTAGGACATGATCAGGGTGTCCTGAAATCCTGAGCCGTCGAGACCCGCGCGGATGGCGCCGACGCGGCCGTCCATCATGTCAGACGGCGCAACGATGTCGGCGCCAGCGCGCGTTTGTATGATCGCTTGCTCGACCAGCACCTTCACGGTGTCGTCGTTGGCGATGCGGTCATCCTTCAGCAGGCCGTCGTGGCCATGATCGGTGAACGGATCGAGCGCGACATCGACCATGATGCCAACGTCGGGCGCGGAATCCTTCATCGCGCGGACCGCTTCGCAGACCAGGCCTTTGTCGTTCAATGCTTCCCGACCGCTCGCGTCTTTCTTCGCGCTGTTGACGTGCGGAAACACAGCGATTGCTGGAATGCCGAGCTTCTGTGCGCGCTTCGCGGCGTTCGCGGCGGCGCGCACAGAAAGTCGAGCAGTACCGGGCATTGCAGAGACAGTGATTTCGTCTTCGGCGCCATCGTGCACGACGAGCGCCCAGATAAGATCATCAACGCTCAAGCGATGTTCGCGTGTGAGGCGTCTCACCCAATCGCTTTGCCGCAAGCGGCGCGGACGCGAAGAGGGGTATTTTCCAGTGTAGTTCATGCGACTCGTTCGCAACTAAGCATCGTTGGATGCGGTTTCGCGCCTCAGTTACTTAGGATCATGACCTAAGTTACGTTCGGCTATGGCGATAACCTATATCAGCGGCTACGCCAGCTAAGTTCAACCGAGACAAAGCGCCCTTGAGAGCCGCCGACAAACACGTCTTCGAAAGCGCCGTCGCGTCGATCCGCGACGAGGGACGCTATCGCGTGTTCGCCGACATCATGCGCGAGCGCGGGCGCTTCCCGCATGCAACGCTGCGCAGCGAAGACGGCTCGATGCGCGACATCGTCGTGTGGTGCTCGAACGACTATCTCGGCCAAGGCCAAAGCCCGGAAGTGCTCGACGCTGCACACGCGGCGCTCGACAAGGTGGGCGCAGGCGCCGGCGGTACGCGAAATATTTCGGGCACGACGAGTTATCACGTCGATCTGGAGCAGGAACTTGCGTCGCTGCACGGCAAGGAAGCGGCGCTGCTGTTTACCTCGGGCTACGTGTCGAACGACGCTACGCTGTCGACACTCGCAAAGCTCTTCCCGGATCTGTGGATTTTCTCGGACGCGCAGAACCACGCCTCGATGATCGAAGGCATCAAGCGCGCCAAGTGCGAGCGCCGGATTTTCCGGCACAACGATGTTCAGCACCTGGAGGCGCTGATCAACGAAGCGCCGGCGCATGCGCCGAAGCTCATCGCGTTCGAGAGCGTCTATTCGATGGATGGCGACACCGCCCCCATCGAAGCGATTTGTGACCTCGCCCAAGCCTATGGCGCGATGACGTATCTCGATGAAGTGCACGGCGTTGGCCTTTACGGGCCAACGGGCGGCGGCGTCGCGGAACGCGATGGCGTGATGGACCGCGTGGATTTTATCGAGGGCACGCTCGCGAAAGCGTTCGGCACGATGGGCGGCTACGTCACCGGCCCAGCCTCAGCCATTGATGCGATCCGCTCGACCGCTTCTGGCTTCATTTTCACAACGTCGCTTGCGCCTTCGATCGCCGCGGCAGCGCTCGAAAGCGTGCGTATAGTGAAGGAATGCCCGCACTTGCGCGATCGCCTGCAAGATCGCGCCGAGCGGTTGAAGGCTTTGCTGCGCGAGGCCGGCATTCCTGTGATGTCGGAATCGACCACGCACATCGTGCCCGTGTTGGTTGGTGACGCGGCGCGTTGCAAGAAGATCTCCGACATTCTGCTCTACGAGCATGGCATCTACGTGCAGCCGATCAACTACCCGACGGTGCCGAAGGGTACGGAGCGGCTGCGCATTACGCCGTCGCCTTTCCATGACGACGAGTTGATGGATCGCCTCGTCGCGTCGCTCAAAGCTGTCTGGGCGATGTGCCCGGTGCATTTTACCGCGTGAGCGGCGGTTCGGACGAAGTCATTTTCGAAATCACCCGCATCGGGGACGTTCAACGCGTGGCTGCCGTCGACGTGGCCACTGGCGTTGAAGTTGTCGTGCAGGCGCCTGCCAACGCGGCATTGGCCGACGTGCGTGCTTTGGCGTTGCGCAAACTAGAGCGAGCATTGCGCGGAGACAGCGAGGGCGGGGCGAACACCCGGCCCGGGAAGCTCGTCTAGCCGTCTTTGCGGCGGACGCCTTTGCCGAGACCAATTCTCTTGGCGAATTCCGAGCGCCGTGCGGCATAGGCCGGGGCCACCATCGGGTAGTCCGGTGGCAAGCCCCAACGCTTGCGATACTCGTCCGGAGAGAGATTGTAAGTCGAGCGCAAGTAACGCTTGAGCATTTTCAGCTTTTTGCCGTCCTCAAGACAAATGATGTAGTCGTGCTGGACGGACTTGTTGATCGGCGCGGCCGGCTTCGGGCGTTCGGCCGGCTTCTCGCCGTCGCCATTGGAAAGTCCCGACAAAGTCCGGTGAACTGAACGGATTAGGTCCGTCAGCTCCTCCTGCGACACCTTATTGTTGGTGACAAAAGACGCGACAATGTCAGTTGTCATGCGCATCGCGTCGCCTGAAGGGGCGACCACGACCTCATCCTCATCGCGCATCCAACTGCCTTATTTCTAAGCGAATACAATGATGTTTCGGGCGGTATAGGGGCCGCCGGCTGAGACGAGCAAGTATAACGATCGGCCTAGGCCTCATTTATACTGATTTGAGCCAGTTTTTCCCGGTGAGATCAACAACTTTGCTTACGCCTCGTGGGCGAACTATGCTTCGCGCAGATTCCAACACCTGACAGTGGATAGACCGAATGACCGAGGCCGCTGCGCACGCCGCCCAACGCGACCGCTTCTTTGAGGCTGCTCTCGAAAAGGCCGATCCGGACATTCATTCGGCTGTCACAGCCGAGCTTGGCCGTCAGCGCAAACAGATTGAGCTCATCGCGTCCGAGAACATCGTCTCGCGCGCTGTGCTGCAGGCGCAGGGCTCGGTGCTGACGAACAAGTACGCCGAAGGTTATCCGGGGCGTCGCTATTATGGCGGGTGCGAATTCGTGGATGAGGTTGAGCGGCTCGCGATTGATCGCGCGAAGCGCCTGTTCGATTGCAAATTCGCGAACGTGCAGCCGCATTCGGGCGCCAACGCGAACCAGGCTGTGTTCTTCGCGCTGCTTCAACCTGGCGACAAATTTCTGGGCATGGATCTCGCGTGCGGCGGTCACCTCACGCACGGTTCGCCGGTGAATATTTCCGGCAAGTGGTTTCATCCTGTCGCCTACGGCGTGCGCCCGGACGATCATCTGATCGACTACGACCAGGTGCGAGAGATTGCGCATCGCGAGAAGCCGAAGCTGATACTCGCGGGCGCATCGGCCTATTCGCGGCAGATCGATTTCAAGCGTTTCCGCGAAATCGCTGATGAAATCGGCGCGATCCTGATGGTGGATATGGCGCACTATGCGGGCCTTATCGCCGGCGGTGTGTACCCATCGCCCTTGCCGCACGCGCACGTCGTCACGACGACGACGCACAAGACGCTGCGCGGCCCGCGCGGCGGCATGATCCTGTCGAACGACGAGGACTTCGGCAAGAAGATCAATTCCGCCGTTTTCCCTGGTCTTCAGGGCGGCCCGCTGATGCATGTGATTGCCGCGAAAGCGGTGAGTTTTGGCGAGGCGCTGCAGCCAGACTTCAAGCTCTATGCCAAACGCACACTGGAAAACGCGCGTGCGTTGGCAAACCGGCTGATCGAGAACGGGCTGGCGGTGGTTTCCGGTGGCACGGATAGCCACGTGATGTTGGTCGACGTTCGGCCAAAGAAGGCAACCGGCAAGAGCGCCGAGCAAAGCCTCGAGCGCGCGCTCATCACTACCAACAAGAACGGCATACCGTTCGACACCGAAAAGCCGATGATCACGTCAGGCGTTCGCCTGGGGTCGCCGGCCTGCACGACGCGTGGCTTTGGCCCAGCGGAATTCCAGCAGGTCGCCGACCTGATCTGTGAGGTGCTGGACGGGTTGCAGAAGTCGAACGGCGATAATTCCGCCACCGAAGCTGCAGTTGCCGCGAAGGTGGAGGCGCTTACAGCGCGCTTCCCCATATACACTTGAGCATGCGGCGGCGCTGATTCGGCGCTCCGCAGGGAGTCCGCCGAATGCGCTGCCCGTTTTGCCAGAACGAAGACACCCAGGTGAAGGACAGCCGTCCGACTGAGGACGGCGCAGCGATCCGCCGCCGCCGCCAGTGCGACAAGTGTGGCTCGCGCTTCACCACGTTCGAACGAGTGCAGTTGCGCGATCTGGTGGTGTTGAAGCGTTCCGGCCGGCGCGTGCCGTTCGACCGAGACAAGCTGGCGCGCTCTCTGGCGATCGCGCTGCGCAAACGGCCGATTGAGCCAGAGGATGTCGAGCAGATGATCTCCGGCATTGTCCGCAAGCTTGAGAGCTCTGGTGAGAGCGAGATCACGTCAGAGACCATCGGCGAGATGGTGATGGAAGCGCTACGCAATAAGGATTCTGTCGCCTACGTGCGGTACGCCTCCGTGTACAAGGATTTCGCCGCTGCGTCGGATTTCGCCGACTTCATCGAGGAAGCCGAGAAGCCGCCCAAACGCGGCTAGGCGAGCGCTCTAGACCGCCAGCGCCTGCGCGCGCATGTAGAGCGCGTGAACCGCCCGCACGTCACCTTGAAGCTTGCGACTTCGCTTGACGGCCGCATTGCGACGGCCGCCGGCGAAAGCCGTTGGATCACGGGGGAGGCCGCGCGCGCACAGGTGCAGAAGCTACGCGCAGAGACGCATGCCGTGATGATCGGTGTTGGCACTGCGCGGGCCGACGATCCGGAATTGCTCGCACGCACCGATCCGCCTCCGCGGCGTCAACCCATCAGAGTTGTTCTCGATACCGAGTTCTCGTTCTCGCCAAGCGGCAGACTGTTTGACTCGTTGGATCGCGCAACGCTGTTGATCATTGGCGCTGCCGATGGAGACAAGTCGCGGCGAGAAGCGTTGGAAGCGGCGGGCGCACGGACAGCAGGCGTTTCACGCGGCCCTGTCGGGATCGACGCCGAGGCCGCGCTGGTTGCGCTGTGGGACCACGGCGTCGAGCGCGTGCTGTGTGAAGGCGGCGGCCAGCTCGCCGCTTCGCTTCTCGTTGCGGAAGTGGTCGACCGGCTTGAGTGGTTTCGCGCGCCAATCGTGCTCGGCGCCGAAGGGCGCCCCGGCGTTGGGCCGCTGGCGTTGACGCAATTGTCGCAAGCATCGCGGTGGCGGCGCGTTGCATTGCGCGAGCTTGGACCCGACATTTGGGAAAGTTACGAGCGGGTTTCCTGATGTTCACGGGGATTGTTACGGCGTTGGGCGAAGTGAAGGCGGTGGAAACGCTGCCTGGGCTAACGCGGCTGACGATCGCCGCGCCTTACGCAGGCGCCGATATCGGCGCGAGCATCGCACACGATGGCGTGTGCCTCACCGTGGTGGAAACAGAAACGCATCAGAACGGCATGCGCTATATCGTCGAAGTCGCGCCTGAGAGCTTGGCGCTGACGACGATGGGCAAGCTCAGAGCCGGCGACCGCGTGAATCTGGAGCGCTCACTGAAGGTGGGTGACGAACTCGGTGGCCATATCGTGCAGGGCCATGTCGATGGCCTCGGCGAGGTGCTGTCGGTACGGCAGGACGGCGAAGGCTGGCGGCTCAAGATCAAGCCGCCGCATGATATCGCGCACCTTATTGCGCCAAAGGGTTCGATTGCGGTGTCGGGCGTATCGCTGACGGTGAATGAGGTCGATGACGATGGCTTCGGCGTCCTCATCATTCCGCACACCTGGGCGGTGACCACTTTGGCCAAATTGCAGCCGGGCGATAAGGTGAACCTGGAAGCCGACATGATGGCGCGCTATGCCGCGCGGCTCGTGGAAGCGCGGAGAAACACGTAATGGCGGCCAAGCCGTCCCCCGTTGACGATCTAAAGCGCGCCATCTCGCCGATCCCCGAGATCATCGAGGAAGCGCGCGAAGGGCGCATGTTCAT
>CADEDT010000084.1 GCA_902826145.1 uncultured Caulobacteraceae bacterium | reverse complement strand
GCTATCGCGACTTCCTCACCGTGGCCCTGATGATCAAGTCGGAAGACCTCTTCCCGGACAATTGGATCTACGTGCACGACCCGAAAGTGAAGGTCGGCCGCATCCAGAACTTCCGCTCTTGGTCGCCTGAAATGGTGCCGGATCCGAGTATGGCGTGCGTCGGCCTCGAATACTTCTGCTTCGAAGGCGACAACGTCTGGGCCTCGAAAGACGAAGACCTCGTCGAACTCGCGAAGCGCGAAATGGAGCAACTCGGCCTCTGCAAAGCCGAAGATGTCACCGGCGGTGTCGTGGTGCGCCAGGAGAAAGCCTACCCCGTCTACGACGAGACGTATCAGCAGAACGTCGACGCGGTGCGCGAAGAGCTTGAACAGAAGTATCCGACGCTGCACCTGATCGGCCGCAACGGCATGCACAAGTACAACAACCAGGACCACGCGATGATGACCGCCATGCTGACGGTCAAGAACATCCTGGCGCAGGATCGCCGCTACAATGTGTGGGGCGTCAACGAAGACGCCGAGTATCACGAATCCGGTTCTGAAGGTGAAGCTGAAGCGCTGAAGTCCGAACGCCTCGTTCCGCGCCGCGTGGCCTGATGCAACTCGCCAAGCTGACCGCTGACGCCACGCGGATGCTTGGCGAAGATCGGGTGCGTTATGTGCTGGTCAGCGCCGCGGCCTTGGCTGTCGACACGCTAATCACGCTGAACCTCACTTGGTCGGGCTTCGCGCCTTCCCTCAGCGCGGCCGCCGGGTACGTCATAGGCCTCACGCTCCACTGGGTGCTCTCGACACGCTTCGTATTCGCGGGTGAGCTGGGCTCGGATAACCGCGCGCGCGCACGCCAAGCGGCGCTTTTCATCCTCTCCGGCCTCGGCGGCTTGGCCGTGACAGTCGCGACATTCTCGACAGCCGTCACGCTCGGCATCGCCGCCCCAATCGCCAAGGCCTTCGCCGTCGCGATCAGCTTCTGCATCGTCTATCTGATCCGCCGACACGTCATTTTCCCGCAACGGTCATGACACCCGCGGCCGACAACCGGCTCGGCCGGCGTGATTTTCTGATCCTCGCGCTCATCTGGGCAGCGGTCGCTACGCTGTTCATCGCGATCAACTGGGAATCGATTCCGCTTCTGAACATGCCGGACGCGGACGACTACCTGCGCCTGCAACAGGTTCGCGACTGGCTTGCCGGCCAAGGCTGGTTCGACATTGCACAGCATCGCGTCAATCCGCCGACCGGCGGCGCACTGCATTGGTCGCGCATTGTCGACATTCCGCTGGCGCTTGGCATCCTGGCGCTGACGCCGCCATTCGGCCAGCCGACGGCGGAAATCATCGTCGCCACGGCCATGCCGATGCTGGTGCTCGGCATCGCCATGCTGATTGCCGGCGCGATGGCAGCACGCATGGTCGGCAAAGCATGGGCGCCGGCAGCGGCGCTCTGCGTGCCCTTCTCGGCCATCACCTACCCGCAGATCATGCCGTTGCGTGTCGACCACCACGGCTGGCAGCTAGTTTTGGCGCTCACTTTGCTATGGGCGTTGGCGGACGAAACGGCAAAGCGCCGCTCAGGCGTCATTGCAGGCATCGCCGCCGCTGCGTGGCTCAACATCTCGATCGAAGGTCTGCCGATCATCACCGTCGCCGCACTTCTGCTCGGCGCGCGCTGGCTGTTCGACGGCCGCGAATTCCCGCGCCTGCAATCCTATCTGTGGGCGCTGACGCTTGGCAGCTTCGCGCTCGAGACGCTCACCATGCCGAATGCATGGACGGTCGTGGAATGTGACCGCGTCTCGCAACCCTACTTCGCGGCGTTCGGCATCGCCTCTATCGCAGCAATAGCCGCAAGCATCCCAAAACTCAGAAGCGATTGGCGCTTGCGCATCGGCTTTGCTGGCGTCGCCGGCGCTGTAGCCGCAGCAGGCTTCGCGCTCGTTGGCCCGCAATGCCTCTCCGGCCCGTTCGGCAACATTGACCCGCTGGTGAAGCTGCTCTGGCTCGATCGTGTCGGCGAGTCCATGACGCTAGTCGACCGTGGTATCGGCGCCTTCATCGCCTACGCTGGGTTCGCCGCCTTCGGCTGCATCGGCGCCGCGCTTGCCGTGCGCAATGCGCAAGGCCCACAGCGCCTAGCTTGGAGCACCGTGCTCACGTTGGCGCTCGCGGCCAGCGCGCTGATGCTGGTTGTATCGCGCACCGGCGCGGTCGCACACGGCTTCGCGGCAGCCGGCGCCTCGTTCCTGGCCATGACGCTGTTCAACCGCGCACGCGCCATGAACATCATGCCTTTGCGCGTCTTGGGCACCGTTTTCGCGATAGTCGCAGCAACACCGATTATGCTGCTGCCGGCGCTTCGCCTCGATCTCAGCCCTGGCATGACCCGTCGCGTCTGCGAAGGCACATACGAGTCGCTGAAGGCCCTGCCGCCGAGCCTGCTCTTCGCCCCGCTCGACATCGGCCCGCGCGTGGTTGTCACGACGCAGCACAGCGTGATCGCCACCGGCCACCACCGAAACCACGCGGCCATGCACGAAGTGATCGCGACGTTCACCGGCACACCGGAAGCGGCCTATACGCGCATCGTAGAGCGCGGGGCGTCCTATCTCGTGCTGTGCACGGAGGCGCCTGAGGTCCGCAACTATCGCAACGTTGCGCCTGAGGGTTTTGCCGCACAGCTCGCCGCCGGACGGCGCTTCGATTGGCTACGCCCCGTCGATGTGGCGCACGGCTCAAACATGCTCGTGTTCGCGGTCACGCCTCGCGCTGGCGCGCCAGATGAACTTCGCGGACGCATGGCGCTCGACGCCACTGCCGCACCTGACTCCACATCTTAAGCAGCGGCGCGCGAATCTCGCATTCGCGCTCACACCTCACATGCGTTGTTTTGCACACATACGCGTGAAGCACGGGGCTGTGTACGCAAAACGCCGCGCACTTGCCGCATCTTGGTCGCGATCGAAGCGCTTCGCTTACCGTGTCAACACAACCGTTGTCCGGGCGGTTCGGGAGGGAACGTCCATGCTGCGCAATACTCGGCGCGCAAGCTTTGTGCTGTGCGCAATAATCCTTACTGCCTGCGCGTCGCAGTCCTCGACGCAGAATGCTGATCGGGACGAAGAGGCCATCGTCGTCACTGGCGAGCGCTCGCAAGATCAGTCGACGACAACCACTGATGCCCTACTGAGCGAACTGCCGCAAATCCAGGCCGAGCAACGTGCGCCACTTGGCGTTGCCCCGCCAGCGCCGGTTGCCGACGGCCGCGCGCGCGCCGCCATCGGCGGCGTTGTCGGCAATTACGCGCAAACCACTCCGCAGCCCATGCCGGGCGACATCGATCGCGAGAACTACGAGGACGTTGAGACCAACCCAGTACGGATGGTCTCGACGGATCCGGTTTCAACCTTCTCGATCGACGTAGACACGGCATCCTATTCGAACGTGCGCCGACTGCTTACGTCCGGCCGCTTGCCGCCGCAGGACGCTGTGCGCACAGAAGAACTGATTAACTACTTCCGTTACGATTATCCGCTGCCGCAATCGCGCCAACAGCCCTTCTCCACGAACGTGACCGTCGCGCCCTCGCCTTGGGCAGAAGGCCGCCAACTCGTGCATATCGGCCTGCAGGGCTACAATATCGTTCCGCGCGAGCGTCCGCCTCTGAACCTCACGCTGTTGCTCGACGTGTCCGGCTCCATGGCGGCTGAGAACAAGCTGCCGCTGGTTATCCAGAGCATGCGTATGCTGGTTGAGCAGATGAACGCGCGCGACCGCGTGTCGATCGTTGTGTATGCGGGCGCGGCAGGCGCTGTGCTCGAACCGACTCCAGGCAGCGAGCGTAGCCGTATCATCGCGGCGCTTGAGAACCTGCACGCGGGCGGCTCGACCGCGGGTGGCGAAGGCTTGCGCCTCGCCTATGCGCTGGCGGAGCGGAACTTCAACCGAAACTCCGTCAACCGCGTGATCATCGCCACCGACGGCGACTTCAATGTCGGCATCAACGATCCCGAGGAGCTGGAAGACTTCGTCGAGCGCAAGCGCGAGACGGGCGTCTACCTCTCCGTGCTCGGCTTCGGCGGCGGCAACTACAACGACCTGCTGATGCAGCGCCTTGCGCAAAACGGCAACGGCGTCGCCGCCTACATCGACACGCTGAACGAAGCGCGCCGCGTGCTGCGCGACGAAATGGCCTCGAACATGTTCCCGATCGCCAACGACGTGAAGATCCAGGTCGAGTTCAATCCCACGCGCGTCGCCGAGTATCGCCTCATCGGCTACGAAACCCGCATGCTGAACCGCGAGGATTTCAACAATGATCGCGTCGACGCTGGCGAGATCGGCGCGGGCCATGCCGTCACGGCGATCTACGAGATCGTCCCGGTCGGCGGGCGCACGTTCAACGATCCGCTGCGCTATCAGAATGAACGCGCGGCGCCATCGACGGCCAGCGAACTCGCCTTCCTGCGCATCCGCTACAAGCTGCCCGGTCAGGACACATCACGCCTGATCGAGCGGCCGATCACGGATCGCGATGCAGTGCGCGATATCGCGCAAGCGCCGGAATCTACGCGTTGGGCGGCTGCAGTCGCTGGCTACGGCCAGTTGCTGCGCCATGACCAATTCCTGCGCACAGGCTACGGCTACGACGACGTCATCAGCCTCGCGCAATCCGCACGTGGCCGCGACGAGTTCGGCTGGCGCGCCGAATTCATCCAACTCGCCCGCAGCGCCCAAAGCGCAGCGGCGCTCCCCACAGCGCAAAACGCGCCGAGGGGCGGGAGAAACTGACCAACATCGATCGGGAATGAAGGAAGGGGCGTCGCGAGACGCCCCTTCTGATTTTTAAGCCGCCCAAACCAGACGCACGACGCCTTCTTCCGCCGCTTCCGTCAGCTCCGCGTCGAGGAATGGGCCGTTCATGGCGGGGCGGAGCGCGCCGGCGAGATCAGCTTCGACGTATTCGCGGGCATCGCGCTCATCGTGCTGATGGATCAGGATGTGCGTCGCGCCGAGGAGCTGCGCTTCCGGCCATTGCTCATGACTGCCGAGGCGCTTGGCCAAATTGCCGGTGCGCGAGAGGAAGAGAGGCGTCCAACCACGGCCACCAGGGCCTGGCCGCGCGAAGCAATAAACAGCTGGCGCTTCGCCGAACTGTTCATGCGGGCGGTGCACGCTGAAGCGGTGCAAACGGCCTGAAATTCCACGGAAAATTGCTTCGGTCATCAGACGCCCCCGTCAAATCGACTACATCGTTCGCTGTATGTTCTAAAGTGATACGCGACTCAGATGTTCTTGTAAAGTTCTATTGCGCGCCCGATCTCAAATTCCCGCTCGAAGCTCCCCATCTTTCGCGCAGCCACGCACCCTGTAATCATGACTCCAATGGCCCACGCGCACGATCACGCCCCGCAAATCGCTGAAGCGGAACGACGCTGCGCGACGGCAGGCGAAAGCCTGACGCCGCTCCGCAAGCGCGTGCTCGAATTGCTGCTCAACAGCCATGGCCCCGCGAAAGCCTACGACCTGCTGCCGCTGATCGACGCTGACAAAGCCGCGAAGCCGCCGACCATCTATCGCGCGCTCGATTTTCTCGTGCGTATGGGGCTCGCGCATCGCATTGAAAGCCTGAACGCGTTCGTCGCGTGCGATGTTGGCGCTTGTGAACGCTCGACGATCTTCCTCATCTGCGAGAAGTGCGGCGGCGCCGAAGAGTTCGACGCTGGCCACGCGCTCGTCGATCTCGGCGAAGCCGCGAAGAAAGATGGCTTCGCCATTCGCCGCACCATGATCGAAGCGAGCGGGCTCTGCGCTCAATGCCAAGCGGCATGAGCCATCCGGCGCCCCTGCCCGCGCCGCTCTACCAGGGCAGCGTCAACACCTGGGAATGCGACGATGGCGGCCACCTCAATGTCCGCTTCCATTTCGAGCGCGCGTTCGTCGGCTTGGCTCATATGGCGCGCGCATTGGAACTGCCTCGCGCCAACACGGAATCTGCTGGCTCAACGCTGATCGCCCAGGAAGTGCACGTGCGCTTTCTGAAGGAAGCCCGCCCCGGCGCGCCGCTGATCATGCATGGCGGCGTCGTCGAATTGGGCGA
The DNA here is from genome assembly GCA_902826145.1 of uncultured Caulobacteraceae bacterium. Lineage (GTDB taxonomy): Bacteria > Pseudomonadota > Alphaproteobacteria > Caulobacterales > Aquidulcibacteraceae > Vitreimonas. Next base: position 9,734 of record CADEDT010000084.1, on the reverse strand, counting down.
GAGCGACGCCACGCTTTGCTTGGATATGCGCCATCACGATGGCGCACCGGGCACCGCGTTCACGTTCAAGGTCCGCCACGTTGAGACGCGAGGCTTGCGTAGCTTTCCGTGGTCGGAGCGAACCAAGGCGGTGGCGAAACGGCTGAAGTGCAAGCTGCCCGACCACGCCAAGCCGCGCTCGATTGATCTCAGCAAGACACCAGCTCAGGCGACACGCCAAGGCGCGATCGATCTCGGTGCAACCCGTATTGGCGGCGCGCTGGTGCAGCCGGATCAGTGCGACGCGCTCGGCCGTCTGCGCGGTGAGCACTTTCCTGGCCGCATCTCGGATTCAGTGCCGACTTTGCTCGCGCCTTATCGCCAAGCCAACGCAGCCGACGGCACGACGCCCGCCGGCGCCGTCGTCGAAGCGCGCGTCGTCTTCCGCAAATTCCCACGCGCGGGTGAATTGATCGAAGTGCATTCCGGCATCGTCGAACTCGGCGACAAGACCCTGCGGCTCGTTCACTGGGTCGTCGATCCCGAAAGCGGTGCGGCGTGGGCGAGCATGGAAGCCGTCGCGCTCACCTTCGACACCAAGACGCGCAAGGCCATTCAGCCAAGCGCGGAAGCACGGGCGCGGATCGAGAAGCTGGTCGTGAATGGGCTGAGTGTCTAGCGGGGCCCGCGTCGCCCTTCGACAAGCTCAGGGTGACGCTACTGAAACACCGGCCCCTGAATTGGCGTCATGCTGAGCTTGTCGAAGCACGACGCCACGCACTACTGCACCAACGCGTCGTGATACTTGCGGCCCTGGCGCGCCATCAGCACGGCGCTTTCGATGGCCGCACGCGCGCGATCCGGGCGCTCCATAGGCAGCATGTGCCCTGAGCCTTCCACAGTAGCGACACGCGCGTCCGCCTTCGTCGCAGCGATGCGATGCAGATTTGCAGCCATGATCGTTGAATTGTGCTCGGCGCGCAGCACGACAATCGGATCGGTCACGCGCCGTAGCGCGCCCCAAGGATCGTGGCGATGAGCGCAATAGGTCGCCGCTTCATAGATCGGGCGGCACGCCAGCTTGAAGCCGCCTTTGGGATCCTCGACCAGACCATCGCCGACATAATCTTCGATCATCTCTTGCGGAAACGCCTTGAATACGCCGCGCCCGGTGAACGCGCGTACAGCCTCTTCCTTACTTTCGAACTGAGCGCGGCGCTTGCGCGCGCCGCTCGGCAGCGGCGTCGTGTAACGCTGGACGACTGGCGTGAACGGCAGCTGGTACATCGCATACATGGATGTCGGCAGGATCACCGGCTCGAGCAGCGCGAGGCCGCTCACCAAATCTGTGCGCGCCCCCGCCGTAAGCAAACTCACCGTCCCGCCCATCGAGTGACCAGCCAGCGTTACCGGCGCGGTGAAGTGCTCGAGCACGGCGATCAGATCATCCCGGTGCCTCACCCAGGACGAATAGCCGAACAAACGCGCTGGCAACGTCGAGAGCCCGTGCCCGCGCGCATCGAGCGCCAGCACATGGAACCTCTCGCCCAACGGCTGCAGCAGCGCACGGTACGTGCGCGCGTTGAATCCAGTCGCGTGCATGAAGACGATATCAGGCGTGGCTGTTTCCGCGCCGAAGGCGATGCCGGCCATGCGTCCGCCCGGAATTTCAAACGAAACGCGGCGGAAATTCTCGGTCGTCTCAGTCACGGGCGCGACCATGGCCAGGAACGCGCCGAGGTCAAGCGCGCACGCGCCTAGCCGAATACGCGGCGCAGAATATCGCTCGTGCGCCGCCAGGGATCACGGCGGATGGCGCGCTCCTCTTCAGCGATGAAATAGAAGCAACCATCGAGCGCTTTGAGCGTCGAGAAATCGATCACCTCGCGACGGAGATCCGTCGTCATGCTGGAGAGGCCGACTTCGCGTAGCGCCGAACGCATGAGCGTGAACGCGCCGGAGTCCGTCAGCGCCCGCGTCATCGGCGGTTTTAGTAGCGACGTCAGCCGCGTGTCCGTGCGCCCGCGCAGGTAGCGCGTGGCGCTATCGTCGCCGCCGCGCACAATGTCGATCGCGTCGGCTATGGTGATTGTTCGCACGGCGTTGGTGAACAAGCCCGAGGCCTGCGGCATCACCGACTCTGCCGCGTGGTTCAGATTTTCCTGCAACTGATCGAGCGGCCCTGACATCCGCATCCGCGCGAGCGTGCGCTGCGTTTCGCCAAGAACGCCCGGCAGCGGAATCCGCACGCGCTGATTGCCCCAGAACCCGTTGGGCTGCGCCAGCCGGTTGGTGGCGTTCATTGAGGCTAGCGAGAGCGCCTCCTTGATGCCCCGGCTCGCGTCGCCCTGGGTCAGGCCATCAAGCAGCGGGCGCTGCGCCAAGGCGGGCGACGCTGCGCTCGCCGCCAAAACCAAGATCAATGCGCGCCGAGAGTGATTCTGCATGCGCCGATCCTAGCGCACTGTCATATTTGGTCGCGCACTGTGACCAGGACACGCCTGACAAATCACACGGGACAAGCCATTGTTTCGCCAATGAATACGATTTCGCATTTCATCCCCGACCTGCACTACCCGACCCGCATCGAAAAGCTGGCCGATGGCTGGGTGCATGGGGTGGCGCTTGGCGTATTCACGCTCGCCGTATTTACCGCCCTGGGCCTCGCCATCTGGCAAGGCGGGCTCGGCATGGCGAGCGCCATCGCAGTCTACGCCGTCTGCCTCATCACCATGATCGCATGCTCGATGGCCTACAATCTGGCTGAGAATTCGAAGCGCAAAACGCTGCTACGCCGCATGGATCACGCCGCCATCTTCCTGATGATCGCCGGCACCTACACGCCCTTCACCGCCATCCGTTTCGACGGCGCCTGGGCGATCTCGATGACGACGATCATCTGGGTGCTCGCGCTCGTCGGCGCGGCCGGCAAACTCTTCTTCCCCACCGTTGGCAAGCACATCTGGACCGTCTTCTACGTCGTGATGGGCTGGCTGATCGTCGTCGCCACCGGACCGATGATTGAAGACGTTCCGCTTCCCGGGATAATCCTGCTGTTCGTTGGCGGCGTCATCTACACGGCGGGGGTCGCATTCTACGTCTGGGAAAAACTGCCCTTCCGCCGCGCCATCTGGCACGGCTTCGTCATGGCGGCGGCAGCTGTGCACTACGCCGCCATTCTCACCGGCGTCGTGTTCGCCTAACCGCTACTTGCGATCGCAATTGTTGCCGGGACGATCGGTCAGCTCTTCCACGATGCCGTCCGGCGTGTCGTGCGGGTCAGTGCACTCGCTTTGCTCGGCAAGCGAATAGAAGCGCACGGCGTTCGTGGCATCGACATCGAAGGCGCCGAGATAACGCCATTCAGCAACGCGATCCGCAGAGGTCGCCACGCGCCAACCGGTCCCTTCAGGCACATAAGGGATATAGTCGATCACCACCGCAAACCTCTCGTTCGGAGTTTCGTAGATGCTGTAGCGCGGGACGCGTTCGCGGGATTCGTGGTCAGCGCCCAAACGAGATGTGGCGCCATCTCGTTCGACGACCACGGCACTTTCGTACATCACACCATACGTTTCCTGCGTCTCGCTGACTTCGACGCCGACGCGCGCGCCCATATCCGGGAACGCCTGCCAAACCGTGGGTCGCGATGAGGTCGCGCAAGCGCCCAGTATCAGCGCCGCCAAGATGTACGCGAAGGGCCGCATGTCACCCGCCTCCGTTGCGGTAACGTGGACCCAATCCTGCCGCCGTGCTAGCCGAACGAGCAGAGGAATGGCGCCATGACCGACTGCTTCAAAGTCACCATCGAGAATAACGTCGCCCACATCGTTCTGAACCGGCCCGAGGCGTTCAACGCCATGCCGCGGCCGTTCTGGAATGAGCTGCCGGAGATCGTGAACGACATCAACGACAACGCCAAAGCGCGCGTCATCGTCATCTCCTCTACCGGCAAGCACTTCACCGCCGGCATGGACATCTCAGTCTTCACCGACGGTGACGGCGTCAGCGCCTCAGGCGGCGACCAATACAGCCGCGCCGAAGCGTTCCGCCAATTCGTGTTGAAGCTCCAGGACAGCTTCTCGTGCTTGGACAATGTACGCGTGCCGGTGATCGCCGCAATCCAAGGCGGCTGCATTGGCGCCGGCGTCGACATGACCAGCGCCTGCGATATCCGCTACGCCACCGAAGACGCGTTCTTCCAGATCGCCGAAATCAATATCGGCATGACCGCCGATGTCGGCACGTTCCCGCGCCTTTGCAAACTCATTCCAGAGGGCTGGGTTCGCGAACTCGCCTACGCCGGCCGCCGCCTGCCGGCCACCAAAGCGAAGGAGATCGGCCTCGTGAACGATGTCTTTCCAACGCACGACAGTATGATGACGCATGTCATGCAGTTGGCCGCAGAGATCGCAAGTAAAGCGCCCGTCGCCGTTGCTGGCTCCAAGCGTATGATCAACTACGCACGCGATCATTCTATTGCAGACGGGCTCGACTATATCGCCACCTGGCAAGCCGGCATGTTCTCGCCACCGCACATGATGGAAGCATTTGCAGCAAAAGCGCAGAAGCGCGACGCCAAGTTTCCCGATCTCGCGCCGCTGCGAAAAAAAATGTAATCGCTTGCTCCGCTCAAGGTGTCGCGGCGTAATGCGTACATGGAGTCGCCGCCACATCCTGGCCGCCAGCTCACGCCCAAAGGCCTCGCTTGGCACGAAAGCTTCGCCAAAGCGCTCGAAGCGCGCGACACCGCCGGCTATCTCGCTTTTTTCCAGGACGATTGCGTCCTGCAGATTAACAACGCCATCCCCATCTATTCGAAGCGAGTGATCGGCGCCGCTCACGACGCGTATCTGCCGATGTTCCGATCGCTTCGGGTCGAGATCCTGGCCTTGCTCGGCGACGACCGACGGTCGTGCTGCGAGGCCATGCTGAACTACGTGTGCAATGACGGCAGTTCGGAGGTCGTCCAGTGCACATATCTGATCGACCGCGACGAGGCTGGCCTCATTGCCTCCGTCCGCGTCTATGGCAACGCCTCGCGCGTGTTTAAGCCATTCATGCCGGCCAACGATTGATGTAGTGAAGGCGGATGGATATCCGCTTCGTCTCCCCCGGCCCGAACCCGCCGCACGAGGTCAACGCCTTCGTCGAAATCCCGCAGGGCGGGCTGCCGGTGAAGTATGAGCTGGATCAGAAGTCCGGCGCGCTATTTGTCGACCGGTTCCTGCACACGTCGATGCTGTACCCAAGCAACTATGGCTTCATACCGAACACACTCGGCGAAGACGGCGATCCGCTCGACATTCTGGTCGTGACACCGATGCCGGTCGTCGCAGGCTGTCTGATCCGCTCACGACCAGTTGGCGTGCTGCTGATGGATGACGAAAAGGGCGTCGACGAGAAAATCCTCGCCGTGCCGGTGGATGCGCTCAATCCGTTTTACAAGGATGTGAAGACGCACGAGGACCTACCACCGCTGCTAGTGGCGCAGATCAAGCACTTCTTCATGCACTACAAGGACCTCGAGCCCGGCAAGACAGCGAGCGTCGGCGACTGGGCGCCGATCGAAGTCGCGCACGAGCGCATCAACCTGGCGATCAAGCGCAAGAAATGACCGACTCCGCCATCGCCGCCCGCATCGTCAACGCCCTCGAAGCCGCCGCAGACCGCGAAGCGGCTGCGCGCACGGCGCTCGTCTCCGTGACCCTTGATCTGCTTGCGCGGGCTGACGCTGGAGCGATCGAAACGTCGCTCGTTCGCAAAACCCGCACGCTCGTGTTCATGAACGCAGACTTCCGCACCGACGCGGGTGAGCGCATCGCGACAGCCTCAAGCGTGCACAAGGTGCTAGGCGCTTAAACGCGCGGGGCGATCCAGCGCATCTCTGCGAGCGTTGCGTCGTGCAGCAAGTCCGGCTCGATCTCCTCGAACGTCTCTGCTGCGGCGGCGCCTTCCGGCAAGCGATAGACACGCCAGAACGTACCATCCGTCGCTGTAGAGCACGCAAAGCCCGGCGCGCCGTCGACGAACTCGGCATTGCAGAACGTCACCTCTTCCGGCGGCGCCACAGCAAACTTGGATTGACCAACGGTCTCGCCAGCTGGGCTGCGCGCCTGCGCAGAGCGCGTGACGATCGCATGCACGTGTGCGCGATCCGCTGTCGGCAAGATGCGGAATACTTCCTCGTTGCGCGCGGTGAGCGTGATCGCCTTGAACGGATTGCCTTCGATCTGATCGTCAACTTCCGCGACGACGTAGTTCGGCGTCGCGGCACGCACGGCAGCAACGTTCATCGCCACCGCCGTGCTGATGCCGGCCGCGCCTGTCGGGCCGATACGCACGTCATAGTTCGGCTGAGCGACAACCGGTTGTGCTTCGCTCGTTTCGCGCTGCTGCGCTTCCTGCCCGCATGCTGCGAGCGCCAACGCCGCGACAATGATCCAACGCTTCACGAAAACACCTCAAACAAACCAGCAGCGCCCATGCCGCCGCCAATGCACATCGTCACGACAGCGTTCTTTGCCTTGCGGCGACGACCTTCCATCAGCACGTGGCCAACCAGCCTCGCGCCCGTCATGCCGAACGGATGGCCGATGGCGATCGAGCCGCCATTGACGTTGTACTTCTCGGGATCGATGCCGAGCTTGTCGCGGCTGTAGAGGCACTGCGACGCGAACGCTTCGTTGAGCTCCCAGAGATCGATGTCGTCAACCTTGAGGCCCTGGCGCTCCAGCAAACGTGGCACCGCGAACACGGGGCCGATGCCCATTTCATCTGGATGGCAGCCAGCGACAGCGAAGCCCTTAAACATGCCAAGCGGCTCAAGCCCGCGGCGCTCAGCTTCCTTCACATCCATCAGCACCAGCGCAGCGGCGCCATCGGAAAGCTGACTCGCATTGCCGGCGGTGACGAAATTGCCAGGCCCACGCACCGGCTCAAGCTTCGCTAGGCCTTCAAGCGTCGTGTCAGCTCTATTGCAATCGTCGCGATCGACAACGGCGTCGACGATGCTCTCTTGCTTCGTCTCCTTGTCGACCTTCTTCATCTTGGTCTTCATCGGGACGATCTCGTCCTTGAAGATGCCGTTCGCTTGCGCCGCGGCGATGCGCTGTTGCGAGCGCAGCGAGTATTCGTCCTGATATTCGCGGCTGATGCCGTAACGCTGCGCGACGATGTCGGCCGTCTCGATCATCGTGATCCACATGTAGGGATGCTCTTTCATGAGCTTCTCTTCAAACATGTGATCCTTGTTCATGGCGGAGGAGAGCCGCGTCAGCGAGATCGACTCGACGCCACCCGACATGGCGACCTTCGCGCCTTCATTCATGATGTAGTGCGCGGCCTGCGCCGTGGCCTGTAGGCCGGACGAGCAGAAGCGGTTCACCGTCGTCGCCGAACACTTGAAATCGAGCCCAGCCCAAACCGCCGCTAGCCGCGCGATGTTGTGGCCGGTCGCCCCTTCCGGGGAGCCGCAGCCGATCACCACATCCTCGACCGCGTCGCTCTCCACTTTGGCCCGCGCCACCGCGTGCTGGATCGCATGACCCGTCATCGCCGCGCCGTGCGTGTCGTTGAAGGCGCCGCGACCCGACTTGGCGAGCCCGGTGCGGGCGTAAGAGACGATAACTGCGCGGCCCATCAGGGTCCTCCTCGAGATGTTTGCGCGCACACTAACGACCGCGATGCGCGCGTGAAAGCGCGTATCGCGGCGTCAGCGTCAAGAATAGTCGCAGGCTTACGAGATCGCCTGGTTGTTCACGAGGCCGCCGCCAGCGTTGGTGTCCGCCACTTGCGCCGGTGCGGATGCAGTCATGCCGCCCTGCTGCAAAATCCCCCGGCCGCGGTCCTGAATCCACTTGGCTATGTCTTCCGACATGACCCCGGCGATGATGCCGATGAGCGAGACCGTGAACGGATTGATCGCCGACGATGTCGCCGTCACTTGCGAGGCTGAATCGATCGAGAAGCTGGCGATAGCAGCGTTGGCAAGCACGTAGAAAGCAAGCGCGGCGCACATGCCAAAGATGAGCCGCACCGCTATTTCCGCCATGGTCACCGGCGCCGCGCGATTGAGATAGGCCGGGAAAAGATAGAGCAGCGAACCAAGCGCGCCCATCAGCAGCACCAGCACGGTCGAAAGCAGCGCCGGGTGACCTTGTGCGAGATACGCACTGGCGCCGAGCGGGCTGAGATTGCGCAGCGCGAAGGCCTCGCCGCGCACGCGCGTGTAATGCTCATAGTCCGGCACTACCGTTTGCTGGAGCGCGAACACGCGGCGGTTGGCTTCAGCCACCTGCCCGCTCACTAAACGCTGCCGTCCAACCAAAGCGGCGCGCTCGGCGCTGCGGTCATCGAGCGCCGCTTCTTGGTCGGCGAGCTGCTGAACCTGAACGCGCAGCTGCGCCACGCCTTGTTGATCCGCAGGCGGCAAACCAGGGCGCGCCGCGAGCGCGTTGACCCGTTGCGAGAGCCCTTGCGCGCTCATGTCGGCGGCGGCGCTCTGCGCGGCTTGGACGTTCGCGCGCGTTTCGATATCGGCGATCGCGCCCACCATCGCGGCGCGCGCATCATTGGCGCTCGACTCTGAGCTTTGTACCTGGCCGTCGAGCGACGCGATTTGCTGGTCGATCTCAAGCAATTCGCCGCGCGGGCCGGCGCTCTCGGATTCGAGCTGTTGGATTTGGCGGTCCGCCGCATCGAGTTGCGCGAACGAAATGAGCCCGTTGGTCGAGGGCGAGATCTGCGCCACGCCGAACTGGAAGTCGCGCGAACTGAACACCAGCGCGCTCATCGTAAGCACGGTGATCATTGCAAACGTCAGCACGACGCCCACGGCAAACTTATAGAATGTCATCGCCAACCATCCCCTGGGTCTGTCCCGACGCTCCGTCCCTCGCGTCCCGCCCGGCTGAGCCTAGCGCAACAGCGGTCTGGCCGGTTGGGCTTTTTTAACCATTGGCAGCCCTCCGACCCGCCTTTCCGCAGCGTGAAACGCTATTCAGTGAATATTTTCTCATTCCTTCAATTTTCTCTTGTCAGCCGTCAGCGAACTCGTCATACAGGTCCTGCGCTCCTCCCCAAGCAGCGCGACCAGTCCAGGAGAGAAACTGAATGTCCGCCCTTCGTTCGATCGTCGCCGCCGCCGTTATCAGCGCTGCTTTCGTCGCCCCCGCTTTCGCGCGCGACGTCTACACGATCCGCCTTGCCCAGCCGGTCAGCGAACAGACCCGCGTGATCGCACTCAACACCATTTGGGATTGCGAAGGCGAAACCTGCGTCGCCCGCGCCGACCACGGCGCCAACGTCCGTTCGTGCCGCAGCTTCGTGCGTGAATCGAATGGCCTGCGCATCGCCTCTTACGGCAGCGCCGAAGACCAGCTGAACGCCGACGAAGTGGCGCGCTGCAACGGCGAAACGCTGCAAGCTTCGAGCGGCCAAGCCGCCAACAACTAAGCACTGCCCAGTGCCTGAATGAGAGCCGCCGGCCAGCAATGGCCGGCGGCTTTTTATGCGCGGCCGCGCAAATCCTCTTTCCAAGGATGAGCGCCGCAAGGCGCAAGCGTGAGCGCGGCAATCGCCGGATCGTCTGCAATACGCATGCGCGCCGAACCGGTGCGGCCATCAACGATGGAGTGGGTGAGCGGCGCGATGCCGCCGCTTGGCTGGCGCGCCAGTACGACAACGCCGTGCGCGCCGGCGACACGCGTCCCGCCCGTCACGCGCGGCAAGTCGTAGGTGATGCGCACCCGGAA
>CADEDT010000083.1 GCA_902826145.1 uncultured Caulobacteraceae bacterium | reverse complement strand
CGCCGTAGAAGGCTTTCTCGATGCTGAACATGTGCATCGAGCCGCCCTTGCCTTTTGAGTAACCGCCACTGCGGCCGGTGAGTTCGGCCATGACGCCGTTCGCCGTCATACCAGCGGCGAGCATGTGGCCGTGGTCGCGATAGGCGGTGATGACTTGGTCGCCCTCGTTCAGCGCGGCCTGCATGCCGACGACCACGGCTTCCTGGCCGATGTAGAGGTGGCAGAAGCCGCCAATGAGCCCCATGCCGTAGAGCTGGCCGGCGCGTTCTTCGAAGCGGCGGATCAACAGCATGTCGCGGTAATATTGAAGCAGCTCGTCCTTGCTTGCTTCAGCTGTTGGCTTGCCGTTGCCTTTGGCCATCGGTCGTTATCCTCCGCCTCCACGACATGACGCACGCAGACGCGAAGTCCACGCCGAGAGGCGCGTTCCTCTTATGCGGGAATGACTTGGCTCGCTAGAAAGGTTTGCGATGCTGCATTGCAGCAGGATCAAAGCGCCGGACGTGAAATGCGACCGGTGCTTGGGTTCGGCCAGCGTCGCATTTCACGTCCAAAAGGCGCTTTGGAACCCGGAGTCTTAGCGCGCTTATGGATTTGAAATTCGCTCGGCGCCTGCCTCTGTTATGGGGCGAATTTCAAATCCGCCGCGCTAGTCGAGGTCGAAGACGATCTCTTCGCTGTCGCCGGCGGCCAGCGTGATGCGCGCGCGCTCTTCGAGGTAGTCGCGGTCGACGTGGCCAGGGCGCAGACGCTGGGCGCGCGCCTCGAGGTTCGCTTCCTCGGTCGAGAGTTGGTCGACGCGCTGCTCAAGCACGCGCTCCTGAGCTTGCAGGTCGACGTACGCCACAAGGCCCTGACGACCCGTGACGGCGTGCGCGCCGAGGTAGAGGATGGCCGCTCCCAGCCCGACGCTGAGCGCGACCGAGCCGTGCTTGCCCATGGTCCCGATCCCGATTCGGCGGGCACGTTGAGTCGAACTGGTAAAAGAATCGTAAAGACTCCAAAATGTTTTGTGTTCGTTCTAATTAAGCAAAATCATACAGTTACTGACCTGTGACTAGTGTTTGGGGGTCGTTCCCGAGGTGTTCTCCCAGCCGGTAGTGTTCAGCGCGCTAGGAAAAATTTGCAGCGCTGAGACCGAAACGATCGTTCCGCCCTCTTCCGAATTGAAAGCGGCCGCGGAGTGATCCGCGGCGGAGGGCTAGGGAGTAAGTTTGAGACGCTCAGGCGACGATTTGCGCGGCTTGGGTGAGCGTTGCGAAGGCGCCTGGCACTAAAGCGACCATGGCGAGCATCAAACAGCTGAACCGGATCAACATTGGCGGGGCTCCTCTCTTCGTCGCGTGAGCGATGAAGTGAACCTAAGAGCCGGTTAGCCGTTTGGATGTGACCGGCGCCACAGATCGGCCAAGCACGCAGCGTCTCTGTGTTTTGCCCGCTCAGGGGGAGCTGCCTATGTTCACTGGCATGGCCAGGACCGCGTCTAACGTGCGGACAAAAGTGTTCATCTCGCACGCCCGCGCCGACGCGGGGTTTGCGGACCAGCTTGCCGGGCTCCTCAGCGACAGCGGGTTCCGCTTGCTGCGCGAAGGCGCGGGCATCGGGCCGGACCGGCGCGAGCTGGTCGCTGCTGCTGATGCGCTTATTCTGGTGCTGACGCCGGACTCATTGGCCTCAGATGTGTGCGCGTGGGAAGTCGAAGAGGCTCACCGGCGCGACAAGCGCGTGATCGCGGTGCTGCCTGCGCCGCTTCCAGGCGGCGCGCCGCCGGATATTGAGTGCATCTACTTCTATTCGGATCTCGCTGTTCCGCAGTCGGGCTTCTTCGATGGCCAGAAGCGGCTTCAGGCCACGTTAAGCTCGAATGTGAGCTGGATGCGGAAGCAAGCAGCGACGGAACGCGACCTGCGCAAGGCACAAGAGCGCGAGCGCAAGGAAGAGAAGATGCGCGGCAGAGATGAGCGAGCGTTGGCGCAGCTCCTGGCGGAAGCGCAGATGCAAACGCATGCGCCGCTGCCGCGTAGGCGCGGGCCGCGCTTTCCGGTGTTTCGCGCGACAATCCTTGGCGTGTTTGCGTTGGCGGTCGGCGCCGTCGTGTTCGTTCCGGGCATGCCTGGGCGCGTACGCGCGATGCTGGGCGAAGCCACGGCCGTCGTTGATACGCTAACGGCCGAGGAAGCGCCGTACGATCCGAATTCCGTCGCGGTCGAGGAATATGCGCCGGAACGCGAGCTTATAGCCGGACGCGCCGGCGCAAACGTACGCGACTATCCCCTCACGAGCGGAACACTGCTCGCCAACGTGCCGAATGGCTCACGTCTGCGCGTGACCGGGCGGCTGCAGGTTCAAGGCGATTGGTGGTTTCGCGTTGTGATGTCGGACGGACGCACAGGGTTTGTGCGCAGCGATGTGGTGAGGTGGACCTCGCCTGAACGGCCGCAACAGCAAGTCGCCAACATCCAGGCGATCGAACCGGCGGTGCAGATCTCAGCGGGCCGAGCCGGCGCGAATTTGCGCACGTCGCCGCGTCGTGGCGCTTCAGCACTGGTGCGTTTGCCGGCAGGTGCGGCGATGAACGCCACCGGCAAGGTGCGCGCCGGCGGACACTGGTGGGTGCGCGTGACGCTGGAAGATGGCCGCAACGGCTATGTGCGTGACGACGTCATCACGTCAGACTCGCGAACGGCGCTCGATCTCTAAGCACGCGGCAGCGTGATGGTGATGGTTGTGCCGTTGCCTGGCGACGTGTCGATGGCCAGCGTGCCGCCGCATTGCGTAACGAAGCCGTGCACTTGAGCGAGGCCCAGGCCCGTCCCCTCGCCTGCCGGCTTGGTGGAGAAGAACGGCTCTAGCGCGCGGGCGCGGACTTCGTCGCTCATGCCCTCGCCTGAGTCCGCTACGCTGATGGCGACGCCCTGGCCGATCTCACCGACGACATTCTCGGCTTGAATAATGAGATCGCCGCCGTTCGGCATGGCGTCGCGGGCGTTGACGGCGAGATTGAGCAGCGCGAGTTCGAATTGGCCGCGATCCACCTTTACCGGCCAGAGGCCAGCAGCCGCATGCAGTTCGAAGCGAACGCGGCTGCCAATGGACTCGGTGATCAAAGTGGCGGCGCTCTCCAACGCCTCGGGCGTGCGGATGCGTTCGAGCTGCATCTCCTCGCGGCGTGCGAAGGAGAGGAGCTGCTTGGTAAGACCGCTGCCACGGTCTAGCGCTTGTGAGAGCAGCGCCATCGTCTTCGTGCGTTCTTCGTTTTGCCGCTCTAGCGTGCGCAAGCCGCTTTGGATCGCGGTGAGCAGGTTGTTGAAGTCGTGCGCGACGCCTCCTGTGAGCGTGCCGAGCGCTTCGAGCTTTTGCGCCTGGACCAGTTCTTGGCGCGTTTGATCGAGCAAAGTCTGCGAGGCGTGGCGTTCGGCGGCGAGCGCGAGGCTTGGCAAAGTCGCGGCGACGATGAAGGCGACGAGTAGCAGCAATGAGCCGTTTAGCGTTGCTTGAATGAACGGGCTGTCGCCGGCGACGACGCCCCAGACCGCGAAGCTCGAAATCACCAGCGCCATCGTGGCGGTTTCGCGAAGGCCCAGGCGAAGCGCGGACCAGAGCAGCGGCAAGATCACGAGAAACGCTATTGCGCCGCGGATGGTGGAGGGAACCGGCGAGTAAGGGCTCAATGCAATTGCCGAAACGGCGAGCGCAGCAATGAACGCGAGCAACGTCGAGATGCTGAAGTCGCGCGACTCTTCCCCGCGTAGCGTGCGCATCCAGAGCACGATCGCGGGTGCCGCCAGAATGGCGCCGGCGAGGTTGCCTAGCCACCATGTCGTCCAGACAGGCAGAAAGTCGCTCCATTCTGCGTAGCCGGTCGCGGCAAGTACGCTGACCCCGATTGTGGCGCTCACTGGTGCGGCGGCGGCTGTTACGACGAGCGCGAACTTGCCCACGCCGATGGGTGACTGAAATACGCGCTCTCCATTGGCCCAGTGGCGCAGTAACAGCGCAGCGACCAACGCTTCAAGGCCGTTGCCGATCGCGATGGCGGCGGAGGTGAGGATGGACGGCGTTGTGACGAAGTTCGCGGCGAACGCGCCGAGCATGATGGCGGGCAGATGATAATTGCCGCGCACCAGAAGCAGCGCGATTGCAAGGCCCGTCGGTGGCCAGATGGGCGTGGCGCTCGCGTTGAGCGAGGCGAACATCAAGCTGCCGCGCGCGAGCGCGAAATAGATGACGCCGGCGAGGACGATCTCGCCAACCCGAAGCCATACCGGCGTATCGGCCCTATCCAGGCTCGCTGTCGTCACACCGCCCTCCGCTCGGACGCGAGTTTGGGACGCGCCGGGGTTCGTGTCCACGACAAGCACCTTCATGTTCGTCATTCCGGACGCGCGGAGCGCGATCCGGAACCCAGGGGCCACAAGCTGTGCGTTTGCCCCTGGGTTCCGGGTTCAATGCTGCGCATTGCCCCGGAATGACGAGGTGATGCGTTATCGTCCAACTATGGTGCTTGAGCCCGCGTATTGGGCGGAATCGTCCAGCAATTCGGCGATGCGGATGAGCTGGTTGTATTTCGCGGTGCGATCACTGCGGGAGAGCGAGCCGGTTTTGATCTGACCGCAATTCGTGGCGACGGCGAGATCGGCGATGGTGCTGTCTTCGGTTTCGCCCGAGCGATGGCTCATCACGGCGCTGTAGCCGGCGCGGTGCGCCATATCGACGACGTCGAGCGTCTCGGTGAGCGTGCCGATCTGGTTGACCTTGATCAGGATGGCGTTGCCGAGGCCCTTTTCGAAGCCGATCGTGAGGCGGTTCATGTTGGTGACGAAGAGATCGTCGCCGACGAGTTGGCACTTGTCGCCCAGCAGATCGGTGAGCGCTTTCCAGCCTTCGAAATCATCTTCCGACATGCCGTCCTCAATCGAGACGATCGGATAGCGCGAGACGAGATCAACGAGATACTTGGCGTGCTCTTCCGGCGAGAACGACTTGCCCTCGCCTTCCATCTCGTACTTGCCCTTCTTGAAGTACTCGGTCGCGGCGCAATCGAGCGCCAGCGCCACGTCTTCGCCCGGCGTGTAGCCGGCCTTCTCGATCGACTTCATGATGAAGCCGAGCGCCTCGTCGGCGCTGCCGATATTCGGTGCAAAGCCACCCTCGTCACCGACGTTGGTCGAGTGGCCAGCCGCCTTCAGTTCTTTGCGCAGCGTGTGGAAGACTTCGGCCCCGACGCGCACGGCGTCCGCCATCGTTTCCGCGCCGACCGGCATGATCATGAATTCTTGGATGTCGATCGGATTATCGGCGTGCGCGCCGCCATTGACGATGTTCATCATCGGGCACGGCAAGAGGCGCGCTTGGACGCCACCGATATAACGGAAGAGCGGCGCGCCGGTTGAGGCGGCGGCGGCCTTCGCGACGGCGAGTGAAACGCCGAGGATGGCGTTCGCGCCGAGGCGCGCTTTGTTTTCCGTGCCGTCGAGTTCGATCAGGACGTTGTCGATGCGGCGCTGTTCTTCGGCGTCCATGCCGAGAATGGCGTTGGCGATCTCGCCGTTCACGGCGTCGACCGCGTCGCGCACGCCCTTGCCGAGATAGCGATCCGGCTCGTTGTCGCGCTTTTCGTTGGCTTCGTGCGCGCCCGTCGACGCGCCTGACGGCACCGCCGCGCGGCCCATCGAGCCATCTTCCAGCCAGACATCAACTTCGACGGTCGGGTTGCCGCGGCTGTCGAGGATTTCGCGGCCAGTAAGGTCGGCGATGCCGGTCATAGGTGTCTCTCTGGATCGAGGGAAAATGATGCCGCCTTTTCAGCTCCGCGTGACCAAAAGACAAGGGAACGCTTGTCGCGTTGGAAGGCGAAACGACAGGCGCCGTGCTCACGCAGTAGCGCTGTCGGCGCCTCCAAACGGCGCAAGATGCAATCTGGAGGCTTCGTTTCAGGCAACCGCTGCGCGCTTCGCTTGCCGCGCGAGCACTGACATCCGCAGACGCATTGGCGCTCAGCGGATTTGCTGTGCTTATGGCGACGGCGCGCAGCCTTCGATGTTCTTCAATTCCCCGCCCACAGACATTTCCGCGACCCGTTCCTGTTCATTGATGCGGAAGAACATGCCGATCCAATTGTCCGTGTCGCGCCAGACGTACAGTTCGTGCGCGGGCTCATCGTAGTATTCGGCTTCCACGCGCTCGGCGTTCGGATATGCGGCGCGCACCTCAGCTGCGGTGCTGCCGATGCCGATCCCCTCGGGCGTGCGGATGCCAAGATCACCGAACGTCGAGATGCGGACGACGCGGCTGCCGCGGCTTAGGAGATCGATGGAGGCGCTAGGTGCGTGAGCGACGCTCCATTCCTGGCAATCGCCATCCGTTGCGACCGCTTCGAGGTCAGCGTTTAGGAGCGCGTTGACGTCCTCGATGCGTGCGCCGACGCGCAGCGGGCCGAGACCATTGACGCTCAGTTGCGCGCCCGCGAGCGGAGCACGAAGCGCCTCACCATCAGCGATGTAGGTGTCCCAGGGTTCTTCCGGCGTCTGAGCGCACGCGGCCAAACACAAGGCAACGATGATCGTCATCGGGCGCATGCGAGACCCCTCCCGCATCGAGCTTAGCTCAGGCGCAGCCTTCCATATAGCGGATCGAAGGGCCGCCGGCGTGGACAGCGGTGACGATGCCCTGCTCGTTGACTTCAAACAGCAATCCGCTTTGATCGGGCGTGGTCCACACCAAGAGGTTGTGGGCAGGCGGCGGATTGTAGTGCGCACCTTCTTCGATGACGTTTTGATAGGCGGCGCGGACTTCAGCGCCCGTCGAACCGACGCCCACGTTTTGCGCGGTGCGCGTACGAGGCGCTTCGGCTGACGCAGTGATGCGCGTGATGACGTCGCCTTCGAACATCAGCCAAAGCTGATCACCGTCGGCCGTGCGATACTCTTGTTCTGAGCACGCGCCTGGCGTCTCTTCGTCGAGCGGCGGATTGGCCATCGGCTGGCCGGAGATGCGGCGTGCATCCGCGATCGGCAGGCCGATCGTCATGTCGCCGTAGCCTTCGACGGTCAGTGGCGGAACGGAAGAATCGCGCGCGCCCTGGGCAGGCGGATCCTGCTGACAGGCGGCGAGTGTGAGGATGAGAGCGAGCGCTAAAGCGCGCACGCTTAGTCTTCCTTCGGCTTGCGGATTTGCTTGCCGCGATAACGACCAGTCTTCAGGTCGATATGGTGCGGACGGCGCAGCTCGCCGGACTCGGCGTCGGCCACATAGGTGTTCTTGGCCAGCTTATCGTGGGCGCGGCGCATGCCACGGCGCGACGGGGTGGTTTTTCGCTTCGGAACGGCCATGGCCGGAAAACTCCTGGGTCCCGGGCTTCGGCGCTCGGGAAAGCGGGGCTGATAGGCCAAAGGCCGGTTCGGAGCAAGCCTCAGAGCCGCCAGGAACCCCCTGGCGGAAGGTCGCGTTTGCTCCGGCGGGCCATCGGGGCGGCGCGAGGAGCTTTACCACCATGCTTGTCCAGGACGCCATGAGCCGTGAGGTCCGCACGGTCTCGCCCGAGGCCACCATCAAGGAGGCCGCCCGGATCATGGCGGACGCCGACGTGGGCGCCCTGCCCGTGGCCGCCGGGGACCGGTTGGCCGGGATGGTGACGGACCGGGACATCGCAGTCCGCGCCGTCGCCATCGGCAAAGGCCCCGAGTGCACCGTCGGCGAAGTCATGACCCACGACGTGCTCTACTGCCACGAAGACGAGGACATCGGGCACATCTCCCAGAACATGGCCGAGAACCAAGTGCGGCGTCTGCCGGTGGTGGACGTCGACAAGCGCCTGGTCGGCATCATCTCGCTCGCCGACATCGCCGATGCGCGCACGAACGAAGCCGGCGCGGCGCTGGAAGGCATTACGCGACCCGGGGGCGAGCGCAGTCAATCAATCGAAGGGCGCGCCTGATGGCCACGAGAGAACTTCCTGAACCACCGGCGGACTTTGCGGTCGACCGCGAGACGCTCGCGTACATCGTGCTGAAGGCGAAGGCGTTCGATGGGTTGGTCGCCAGCGACGATCCGAGCGATGGATCGGATGCCGTTGATGATGGCTTTGTCGATGCTCTTGAGGATGAGGCGGACAATCCGGTGCAACGTGAGTTGCGCGTCGCTATCCGTCAGTTGAGCGAAGAAGCGAAGGTCACCTTGGTTGCGCTGGCCTGGCTCGGACGCGGAGACTACGAGGCCAGCGAATGGCGTGAGGCGTTGGCGGCGGCGCGTGAGCGCGGAGAAGCGTCGACGGCGCGCTATCTGATGGGGATGCCACTGCTCGGCGACTATATCGAAGATGGCGCCGATGAGTTGGGCATCAATCTGATCAGCGAGCAGCAAGAAGCCTTGGGCGATCCGGATTTGGATACGCGCGGCGGCTAGGCTCTCCGCTAGTTGTCGCGATCCTTCAGATCGTGCTCGCCGTGTTGCCGGGCGCAATTGGCGCAGCAATAGATGACGCCATCGGCTTCGACGCCGTGGCCAATGATCATGCATTCGCAGTGACCACAGCGCGGCGCGAGCGCGTGGATGGCGCATTCGAAGGCGTCGAAGGTCATGGTCTTGCCTTGGGCCATGACTTGGAAGCTCTTATCGTAGTCGTTGCCGCAAACGTCGCAGCGCATGGCAACCTCCTGTTGTTCAGGAGATCAACAGGCGCGGTTCGCACCTGTTCCGATGGTTTACACGCGTTAGGTTTGAATTGCGGGTTGCGCTCGGATTTCGGCCGGTGAGCCCGGCTCTTCCGGCGCATTGAGACGGAATTGGCGGATGCTGGCGGTTTCGCAGACGCCCTGCTTGATGTGCACCACTTCAGTCTCAATCACGTGCGGTTCGGGACGGCGGATCACGGTGAACGCACACGGCTCGTGGCGGACGCGCTGTGAAAGCGTGCCGCTGGTGACGGAGAGCGCGCGGGTTTCGAAGAGACGCGCTGAAGCGAAATGCAAGTGGCCGCTCAGGAAAAGTTCGGCGCCGGCGTCGGCGAGCTTGCGCAACCCGCGCACGCCACCGCGCGTCATGCCTTTGATTGGCGCGTCGTTCGGCCAATCGAGCGGATGGTGGGTGATGATGATGCGTAGCGCGCCGGGCTTGGCGCGCTGGAGTTCGGCGGCGGCGATCGCGGTTTGGCCCCGCGAGATTTCGCCTTGGGCCCAGTTCAGGCGGAATTGCCAAGCACGTGCGGTGTTGACCGGCACGATGCTCCACTGATCAGTGTGCCAGGCTTCGTGCTGGATGCCGTGTTGCGCGCTGCGAATGCGGTCCCACGGGTAAAGCAGCCTGCCCCACATCTCGTAGTACGGTACGTCGTGGTTGCCGGGCGTGAGCATGGCCGGCGCTTCGAGCTCACGGATCCATTGGCAAGCGTCGTCGAGTTCGACTTTCAAGCCGTCCTTGGAAATGTCGCCGGTGACGATGACTGCGTCGGGCTTTAGCGCCCGGACGTACTTGGCGGCCGCTGCGAGCGCGGTTCTGTCTTCACAGCCGAAATGTAGGTCGGTGAGGTGAACAAGCTGCACTCACCTACTCCTCATCGAGCGCCAGCACTTTGGGGCCGCGTTTGTCGAAGGTAATGCGCACGTAAGAGAGAAATGTGCGCGGTTCACCGTCGAGCGTAGCGGGAATGATGCCCGGTGCGTAGATATCGCCGCTTTCGCATTTGCCGATCTCGATGGTAGAGTCGTTGCGCCAATCTGCAGTGATCGCGCGCAGGCTGACGCGGGCTAGATCAACTAAATGCTTTACGTCGAGGCGCACCCACTCGAGGTAGTCAGCTTCGATGCCGCCGGAAAAGCTTGGGCAGAGCACGCCAATGCCTTCAGCCTTGCGCATCTTTTCCTTGCCTGCGCGCGCACGGAGGCTGCGTGCGAACGACCGCTTCAGGAAATGGCGGAAGCGGCCGATGGCTTGCAATGGCTTGCCCTCCCGCACGGACTCTCTGGCGCGAGCGAGAAGCGTCGGCGCGCCGAAGAGGCCGGCGACATAAAACGCTTCGCCGTTGGCGCGGCCAACAGGCAGACGTCGTTCAACGCCGCGTTCGAGCACAGCATTGATAGCTTCAGGCCACGTGCGTTCGCCGTAGAGGGCTTTGGGTAGAATGTTCAACGTGCCGCCCGGCAACAGGATCAATGGCGGGCCATTGCGCGGCGCGAGTTCAGCGGCGGCGCACGCGGTGCCGTCACCGCCGAGAACAATGATTGCGTCGAACTGGTTGGCTCGTTGAAACGAGCGGCGCGACATACGCGTGGCGTCAACGATGGTGAATTGCTCAACGCCCGCTGCGTTCAGCGCCTCCACCAGCTCTGCGCCGGCCTTCGGACCGACGCTGCCAGCTTTTTCATTGAGAAGAATAAGCGCCTTGCGGACGCGCTGAGTGGCGCGCGTCTCGGCGGCGGGCGCGCTGGAAGCTTCGGCGGCGGGTTGCATGGCGGGAACTAACGTCCGCCCGCCGCCGAAGTTCCCAATCAGTCGCGGTCGAGCGTGCCGCCCATGGAAAGCGAGATGTCGGTCGCGCGGCCTTCGCCGGCGACGTTCACCGCGCCACCCATGGAGGCCGACACGTCAAACCGATTGCTGGCGTAAACGCGCGCTTCGCCACCCATGGAGGCGGACACGTCGGCGTCGCGGCATTGAAGCGCTTCGGCTTTGATGATGCCGCCCATGGAAGCGGATGCGTCAACGCTCGTGCACGTGCCCGTGGCGCTTAGTTCGCCGCCCATGGAGGCGGCAAGCGAGATGTCGCTGGTGGTCACGCCGGTGGCGGTGAGGTCCGCGCCCATGGAGGACACGAGCCTTTCGATGCGCGGCATGGTGATGCGTACCGTCGCGTCGATGGGCGGCGTCTCGCCGAACCACGGGCGATTGATGCGTCGGACGCGGAGCGTGCCGTCCTCAACGCGCGTACGGACCTTCGATGCGTCGGAGCCGGTGACGTCCACGCGATAGGACGGACCAATGCTCACTTCGACGCGAATGCGGTCCGCGGCGGCGACGCCGGTGAAACCGGATACGTTGCGGGTTTCGGCATGGGCCGCGCCAGTCATGGCCACGAGAGCTGCGCCGGCGATGAGAACGGTGCGCATGTGTTGATCCTCAATTCACGTTGCGGAACGAACCACCTGACGAGAGGTCGATATTGCGGATGTCGGCGCCGCCGAGCGCTTGCACGCCGCCACCGCTTGATGCGTCGACGTTGAGCGCGCCGGTCGCGTAAACGCGCGCATCTGCGCCCGATGAGACCGAGACGTTGCCGCTCTCGCAGCGGAGTGCGGCGGCATTGAGATCGGCGCCGCTGGAGGCGTCGGCATTGAAGCTGCCGCAGGTGCCGCTGACGCGCAGGTCCGCGCCGGATGAAGCGGCGATCGAGATGTCGCCGCCGCTCACGCCGCGCGCGACGAGATCGGCGCCGCTGGAGGCCGCTAGAGCTTCTGCACGCGGCATGGTCACGCGTACCTCTGCATTGCGCCGACGTGAGGACGTCCCGCGTACTGGCTCAACGATCAGCTTGCCGTTGTCGACGCGGGTGATGATGCGCTCGGCGTCCGGGCCACTGACGTCGACACTGAAGGCGCCGCCGATGGTTACATCCACATCAGTGCCGGCGCGGGCTTCGACCGAGGTGAAGCCGGTGACATTGCGGGGCGCGGCATAGGCCGGCGCGGCGACCAGGACGGCCAAAACTGAAGTTGCAAGAATAAGTCTCATGGCACTCCCCTGCCGGATGGGCGCACTTCGCCCCTGCTCTGCCTCCAGGATGCCGAGCGGGATGGGATTGGATGCATGGGTGCTGGTTACCTACCGTCAGGGGCATCCGGCCGCCAGCGATCCGCGTATGAAGGGCCAATGCAACGACGAACCCTTCTAGCCGGCCTATCCACGCTCCTTGCGGGCTGTGTGTCGCCCTTGGGCACGTTCAACGCCCTGGCGCCTCGGGATGGCGGCGTGCGGCGGGTGGCCGAGGGGATCGCCTTTGGCGAGGGCCCTAGGCGCCGACTGGATGTTTATGCGCCGGAGGCGCCGGGGCCGCACCCGGTGCTCGTCTTCATCTATGGCGGCTCTTGGAGCAGCGGCCGACGGCAGGACTATGCGTTTGCGGGCGCAGCGTTCGCGGCCCGTGGGTTCGTCACCGTCGTGCCGGACTATCGCCTTGTGCCGGATACGCGCTTTCCCGGTTTCCTTGATGATGGTGCAGCTGCGCTGCGTTGGGTCGCCGATCATGTTGGCGAATACGGCGGCGACGCTTCGCGTATCGTGTTGGTCGGCCATTCCGCCGGTGCGTACAACGCGATCATGCTTGCGCTCGATGCGCACTATCTCGCGGACGCTGGCGTAGATGCCGCGCGCGTGCGCGGTGCGGTGGGTTTGGCTGGGCCTTACGACTTCATTCCGTTCGATGTGCCAGCGACACGCGACGCGTTTGGCGAAGCGCCGGACGCCGTGTTGACGCAACCGATACATTTCGCACGCGCCGATGCGCCGCCACTGCTTTTGCTGTGGGGCGAGGACGACACCACCGTCGGGCCGCGCAATCTGCGTTCACTGGAAACAGCGATGCGCACGGCGGGCGGGCGTGTTGAAACGAAGACGTATCCCGGCGTGGATCACGTCGACATCATGCTTGCGGTCTCGCGCCCGTTTCGCGGGCGCGCGCCGACGTTGAATGATGTCACCGGGTTTGCGCAGCGCGTGACGCGTTAGGTGATGTTGCCGCGTTTGAAGTCGGCGGCAAGGCCGCGGAGCATCTGCGGCGCGCCGGGACGATCGAAGCCGACAGCTGCGGTGTAATCCACCAAAGCAGCGTGCTCGACTTCGTCGAACTTTCCGTCCGCGACGAACACCGTCATCAGCGCTTTCAGCAGCCCCACTTTCTGATCACGCGTAAAGGCACGCGAGCGCGATGCCAGGAACGCGACCAGCTCGTCCTTGTTGAGACCCGCAGTGGCGAAGCATTCTTCGACTTTCGCCGCTTCGAACGTGGCGCCAGCCAGTTCACGCATAGCGAAGACGATGGCTTGGCGTTCGGCGTCGTTCACGCGGCCATCAATCTTAGCGGCGTTGACCAGGGCCTGGAGCGCATAGCCGGCGAAGTCACCACCTGTGGCGGCTTGGGTCTTCCGGGCCTGCAGGCCGCGCACAAAGGCGCGCAACGCCACCCAAAGCGCGACCGCAGCGATGATGACGAACAGCGCCACGACGGTGCCGCCGTGGTCGGGTTCCGGCGCCAGCTCAGTCGGCGGCGGTGTTGCAGCGGCCGCGGTCGCAAATGCCCACGGAACAATAATGGCGACCAGTCGACTCAAGGCTTGGCTTCTCCCCAGCCCTCCGTGGCATGACAGGGCGGCCCAGTCCACAGGGTGAGGAATGTGATGGCGCCAGTGACCCGGATCGAGCGTTGGTGCGTATCTGCGGCGGGGGATTTGGAGAGACACTTCATGATCCGCGCCGTCGCAGCTGCTATTCTCGCTCTCCTCGCGGCCAGCTGCGCTTCGATCGGCGCATTCAACCATACTACGCCGCACGATGAAGGCGTGGTGCGCGCGGCCAACGATGTGCCGTACGGCGATGGACCGCGGCGGACGCTCGATGTTTACGCGCCGGAAGCGCGGCCGACGAATGCACCGGTGATCGTGTTCTTCTATGGCGGCGGCTGGTCGAGCGGCGCGAAGGGCGACTACACGTTCGCGGGTGACGCGTTCGCAGCGCAGGGCTTCGTCACGTTCGTGCCGGACTACCGCGTCTATCCCGAGGTGCGCTTTCCTGGCTTCGTCGAGGATGCCGCGGAGGCTTTGCGTTGGGTGCAAGCGAACGCCGCGCGCTATGGCGGCGATCCGGATCGCATCGTCTTGGTTGGCCACTCGGCCGGTGCGCACATCGCGATGCTGACCGCACTTGATCCGCACTATGCGCAGCAAGCAGACTTTGATCGGAGTGCAATCCGAGGCGTCGTTGGACTTGCCGGCGCCTACGGCTTCGACAATTTCAATATGCCGCTGCTGCGCAACGTGTTTGGCGCGGCCACCGACCCGATGACGGCGATGCCGGTGCACTTCGCGAGCCGCAACGCGCCGCCGATCCTGCTGCTGCACGGCGATCGTGACCGGCGCGTGCCGGTGCGCTCAAGCACTCGGATGTATCAAGTTGCCCACGAAGCTGGGCAGCAAGCTGAAGTGAAGATCTATCGAGGCGTCGATCACCCGGGGATCATCCAGTCGCTGGCCATTGCGCGCCGGAATGAAGCGCCGGCGCTCGCCGACACGGTCGCCTTCGCACAACGCGTGACGGGTGTTCAGCATGTAGCTGCCGACGCGCCAACGCCTGCGGGCGCTCACTAGACGAGGCGGGATTGCTCCACCGCCGCCGCGATGAAGCTGGCAAAGAGCGGATGGGGTTCGAAAGGGCGGCTCTTCAGTTCGGGGTGATATTGGACGCCGATGAACCAGGGGTGGTCGCGGCGTTCGACGATTTCCGGCAACAGGCCGTCGGGGCTCATGCCTGAGAAGATGAGGCCGGCCGCTTCGAGCTTGTCGCGATATTTGGTGTTCACTTCGAAGCGGTGGCGGTGGCGTTCGCTGATCTCGGTCTCGCCATAGATGGCGGCGACTTTGCTTTCGGGATCGAGCGTCGCCTTGAACGCGCCGAGGCGCATGGTGCCGCCGAGATCGCCTTCAGCGGCGCGCTTCTCAAGTTCGTTGCCTTTCAGCCATTCGGTCATCAGGCCGACGATTGGGTGTTTGGCGGCGCCGAATTCGGTGGAGCTTGCGCCTTTCAGGCCAGCTTGGTTTCGCGCCGCTTCGATGCAAGCCATTTGCATGCCGAAGCAGATACCGAAGAACGGGGCATTGTGTTCGCGCGCGAAGGTGACGGCGGCGATCTTGCCTTCCGTGCCGCGCTCGCCGAAGCCGCCGGGCACCAGAATGCCGTGCACGCCGTGCAGATCTTCGTGCCAGGCCTCACCTAGCTCTTCGAACTTCTCGGACTCGATCCAGCGGATGTTGACCTTGACGTTGTTGGCAACGCCGCCGTGGTAGAGCGCCTCGATCAGCGATTTGTAGGCGTCCTTCAGCTCGGTGTACTTGCCGACAACGCCGATCGTGACTTCGCCATCGGGCGCCTTGAGGCGATGAACGATGGTTTCCCACTTCGCGAGATCGGGCTGCGGGGCGACGGTCACACCGAAGTGGCGCAGCAATTCGGTGTCGAGCCCCGCCAAGTGATAGGCGATCGGCGCTTCGTAGATGGTCTGCAGATCGCGCGCTTCGATCACTGAGCTTTCGCGCACGTTGCAGAAGAGCGCGATCTTGCGCTTCTCGTCTTCCGGGATCGGCCGATCGCAGCGGCAGAGGATGATGTTTGGCTGGATGCCGATCGAGCGCAGCTCTTTCACGGAGTGCTGCGTTGGCTTCGTCTTCATCTCACCGGCTGATGGGATGTACGGCAGCAGCGTGAGGTGCACGAAGGCAGCTTGGCCGGGATCGAGTTCTTGGCCCAGCTGGCGGATGGCTTCGAAGAACGGCAGGCCCTCGATGTCGCCTACCGTGCCGCCGATTTCGCAGAGCACGAAATCCGCATCGCCATGCTCGGAGAGCACGAAGTCTTTGATGGCGCTGGTGACGTGCGGGATCACCTGAACTGTCGCGCCGAGGTAATCGCCGCGGCGTTCCTTGGCGATGATCTCCTGGTAGATGCGGCCAGTGGTGATGTTGTCGGCTTGGCGGGCGCTCACGCCAGTGAAGCGCTCATAGTGGCCCAGATCAAGGTCCGTCTCGGCGCCATCGTCGGTGACGAAGACTTCACCGTGCTGATACGGGCTCATCGTGCCCGGATCGACGTTGAGATACGGATCGAGTTTGCGGAGTCGGACCCGGTATCC
>CADEDT010000082.1 GCA_902826145.1 uncultured Caulobacteraceae bacterium | reverse complement strand
CTGCCAAGCGCAGTCGCTCAACATCTTCATCCCCGGCGATGTCGATAAGTGGGACTTGCACATGCTCCACTTGATGGCATGGGAGCGCGGCGTGAAGAGCCTCTACTACTGCCGCTCGAAGTCCGTGCAACGCGCAGGCTTTGCGGGCGAGGACAACAAGGCAGATATTGATACGTCGACCATGTCGACGGAAAAGACGGACTACGAAGAATGTCTCGCGTGCCAATAGCGCGCTGAATTCTGTTGGATGGAATGACCGGGCGCTGAGAGCAATCTCAGCGTCCTTCTTCTTAGCGGCCGCTGCCAGGCGACCTCGGCGTGACGGCGTCCGGGATCAACGCTGACGGCTCGTAGGCGGCGCGATCGTCGCCACGCGAATAGCGCGGCGAGTAAGAAGCGCGGCGGATCTGGCGCGCTGAGGGTGGCTCTAGCCCGCGATGGCCCACCTGAACGGGCACGTCGAACGAGGAAGGCGCCTCCGTCGGTGCAACGTCCTCAAGCCCAGCGGCGCTGAGCGAAGCGGACGTCAGGCTGACGCCTCCAGTGTCGACAGCTTGAATTTGCGCCTGCGCCACAGGCGCGCGCGGCGCTGGCCCGTGCGCGGCGTTCAACGCGATCACGCCGCCGCCAAGCAGCGCGACAACAGCGAACGCCAAAGCGGCATGTGCCCGTGGATGGCCGTGGCGTGCGCGCAAGCGGCGGAAGTCCTGCCGTGGCGACGGCGCGCCAAGCTTCTCGCGTGGCGCTTCGCACACTGGATGAAGTACATCTGCAGGGATCGGCGTTTCCCAGGAACGCCGCGAGCGCGCGGCCTGCTGGCTCTCAAGCCTCAGACGGCGGCGCGGCGCCAGCTCGACGAATTCCGCGTCCTCATAAACCAGCTGCGATGGCAACGCGATGACATTGGGCGACCCCGGCCGCATGATTTCGCCAGCCGCCTCTATCAACGGATCGAGCGCAACGCCGTCCTCGCCATCCCATGCACTCAAGTCGACAACCGGCGCGCCTGAGAGATCGCTCGGCGGCGCGGCGATCAGGCTCGCCACAACAGCTCTTCCCGAGCTCAGCGCGCGCTCGGCGGCGTCACAAAACGCCAGAGAACGCAATGCCTTGCGCGACCAGATCACGACCGCTAGCGCGTCGCTGTCCGAGTTGTTGCCCGTGATCGAAAATCCCGCCGCGTCGAACGCCTCGGCCAGCGCTTCTGCGTCACTTGCATCCTCGCGCACGAAGATGAAGACCACGCCTGCCATGACGCGCCCCTGCTTTGGCCAGTTCGACTGGACGGTGAATGCCTCGCAGCGCCCGAACGTAATGGGGTACTGCCACCGTTGAACGGCGCGGGGGAATTTCAGTTCCGGCGCGTCAGCGCAATTTATGCGTTGAGTTGTGCAAGAGCAGCGGCAGTGCCTCCGTCAGCTGGAAAAAAGCTTTCAATCGCAAGCTCATCCAACGTCACGTCCTGCGGCATGCCAAACACAGTTGTCACGCTCAGGAACGACAGCACGCCGCGCTCCGCGCGCAACCGTAGCGGCGTGACAACAGGCGCGCCGTCACGCAATGGCGGCGCATGCACGCCGCCGCCCGGATAGGCGCGAAGTTCCCCCAGTAGGTCGATGAGCACCGCGTCAGCGGTCGTATCGATCTGGCGTTCGAGCCGCGCAAAGATGTGCGCGCGCCATTCATTCAGATTCACAATCCGCGCCGCCAGACCATCGGGATGCAGGCTCGCGCGCAACACGTTAGCGGGCGGCGCAAGCAGCGAAGGCGCGATCCCAGCCATGAGCCGCAACGCCGCGTCATTGGCATTGATCAGAGTCCAGCGCCGGTCGATCGCCAAAGCGGGATTCGGCTGGTGACCTTTGAGCACCATGTCCACGGCGGAACGCGCAGCCGCGAGATCTGGATCGTCGAAGGTGCGCTCGCCGAAGCGCGGCGCAAATCCAGCAGCGACAAGAAAGGCGTTCTGTTCGCGCAGCGGCAATTCCAAATGCTCGGCAAGCTGCAGCACCATCTCACGCGAGGGCGAGGCCCGCCCGGTTTCGACAAAGCTCAAATGCCGAGTGGAAATCCCCGCTTCGCTCGCCAAATCGAGCTGGCTCATGCGGCGGCGCTGACGCCAGGTGCGGAGCTGATCGCCGAAAGTGTGTTGGCTTGGCATGGCCGCACCATAACCAGCGCCGTCATCGGCGCCATTACCTCGCGCGTAATCGCCTGCCCCTGAGCCGTCCGGCATCCTCCGCTCATCAACCCAAGGAGGACACCATGAACTCGCAATTTCTTCGCCGCGTCTTGCTGATCGATGGCGCCGTCTCCGGCGCTGCAGGGCTGGTGATGGTTTTGGGCGCCGGCCTGCTAGCACCCCTCACCAACCTGCCCCAAGCACTGATGATCTATGCAGGCGCTGCGCTGTTTCCGTGGACGATTGCGCTCATCGCACTCGCGCGAATGGCGAACGTGCCGCGCGGCGGCGTTAAGGCCGTGATCGCCATCAATGTACTGTGGGTGGCTGCTTCGATAGGCGCTCTGTTTCTCACCAGCCCGACTCTCTTCGGCTATGCGTTTGTCATCGCGCAAGCTGTGGCCGTCGGTCTTTTCGCGGAGTTGCAAATCATGGCGCTAAAGCGGCAAACGCGCGCAGCGTAAGCGCGAACCAGTAGCGGCCGGCTTTCACGCCGGCCGTTCAACGCTTTGTGATCAACGTGGTTCCCATGCGTGACCACCGTCACGCGGCGCATCCGAACTGCTTCCTACATTCATCTCAAACTCAGGAAACCTTCGCCTAAGTAAGCGAGTTGGGGAGACATGACGAAGTTAGCCGCCTCCGGAATCGCCACAGCCTTCGCGCTGGTGATGCTTGGCGGCTCCGCCGTTGCGACTTTCCAAGGCAAGCAAGAACCGCAAGCACAGGCGACGTCGCTTGCGGTCGCTGAGCATGTCGATTTCACAAGTGTCGGCCAGTGTCGCATTCAATACGACAACCTCGCCACCGATCGTCAACCTGCCGCCATGGAGTGCGAACATGCGCATTGGGTGGCGCGGCGTTGGGGCGGCCGGGTGATTGAAAAGACGGGTGATGGTTACGTCGAGCGCGCCGCGTACGAAGGCCGCAACGATTTCACCGGCGTGCCAACAAGCGCACTGCCGCGTGCCGGCTATTGCCGCGCGTGGGTCGAAGGCCGCGCCGAGGCGGACCAGCCGCTTCAGGGTGATTGCCGTACGGCCGAACGCACCGCCGCGAGCGAAGGCGGCCGCGTTCTCTTCATCCCGCTTTAAGCGCGCATCGCATCAAATATCGACTTATGCCCGGCCATGATGCCGGCGATCGTCTCTGGGCTCGGCTCAAGCGACCACTGGCCGCGCTCGAACGAGCCGCCCAACACAATCCCGTCGCGCCGCCCAAACATGTACCCTTCGCGACCAATCGTGTTGTAATTGACCTCCGGCTGCGGCAGCAGGATCGCGAGCTGCCCACGCACCGGCACGATCTCGGTATCGCCAAACAATCGCCCCGCGCCGAGGCCGGTGCAATTGAAGATCGTCCGCTCCGGCAGCGCTTGCACCTGTGAGACATCAGCAAACTCCCGCACCACGATCTCCGCGCCGTGCTGGCGCACGTCGAGCTCCATGCGCCGCAGGTAGAGCGGCGTCTCGATCATCATCGTGTCGAACTGACGCACGAACGGTCGCGGGAAGTTGTGCTCGTCGACGGCGAGGTCGCGCTGATTGACCACCAGCGCACGCATCGGATCGTCTTCCGCCGCCGGGTATGTGGTGATCGGGCGATTGGCGAGATTGTAGTTCGTCTCCCAGCTCACACCGTAGGCATCGCCGACGAGCGACTGGTATCTGCGGAACGCGAACCGCGCAGCCTCGAAGTGACGTTGACGAAATTCCGGTGTCGTCCGGTCGTGATCAAACGTCGAAGCCGGCCACCACTGCGCGCCGGCGACATTGGAGGTCGTGTTCGGCGGCAAATCCTTCGCGTAAATGCGCACGCGCGCGCCACGCTCTTGCAACAGACGCGCCGTTGCCAGCCCAACCGCGCCACAGCCAAGCACAGCCACTTCCGGCTTCGAGGCGTCGTAGCCCAAATCGACGGCTATCTTGGCCGTGCCCCATGAGAGCGTGATGCCACCGCCGCCGTGCCCGTAATTGTGCACGAGCACTTTGTCACCCAGCGCTTCGCGCTCAACACGAAAGCCGCTCGGACGGAACGGGCGCAAACCGACATCGATACGAATGATCCGCTCTTCCGACACGTGCACAGGCGGCAGGCGCAACGGCGGCGTGCCCGGCGCCATGCGTAGATCGCGCATCAAGCCGCCGCCAAAACCACGCGCAGTGTTGCATGCGGAGGCAAGTCCAGCAGCGCCAAGCGCCATCATCGTGCGACGTGTCTGCATGATGTTATCTTATCCCCTCGCGCACCATGAGAATTACGCTCGCGTGCGTGTCAATGCCGCCTTGCCGATTCGACGATTCCGCGTCACATGAAATCTATGCATGGGCATCATAACCACGCGCACGATCACGCACACGACCACGCCCATCACCACCCGGCCCCCTCCGACAAACGTTATACAATCGCCATCGCGCTGAACCTGGGCTTCGTCATCATCGAAGCGGCGGCCGGCTTCTTCGCGAACTCCACCGCGCTGCTCTCCGACGCCACGCACAATCTCTCTGACGTGCTGGGCCTCGCACTCGCGGGCGGCGCGGCGTGGCTCGCGAAGCAGCAAGCTGGGTCTCAACGCACCTATGGTTTCTCCAAGGCGACAGTGCTCGCCGCATTGGCGAACGCGCTCGTGCTCGTCATCGCCTGCGGTGGCCTGCTTTGGGAAGCGTCGACGCGCCTGTTCACTCCTGAGCCCACACAACCGCTCTTCATCATGGCAGTCGCCACCGCCGGCGTCGTGATCAATGGCGCGACCGCCATGCTCTTCCTCGCTGGCCGCAAGGAAGACGTGAACGTGCGCGGCGCCTATTTGCACATGCTGGCGGACGCTGGCGTGTCAGCCGCGGTGATCGTTGCCGGTGCGCTGATCTTTCTCACCGGCGAGAATTGGATCGATCCCGCGATCTCCGTCGCCGTCG
This sequence comes from uncultured Caulobacteraceae bacterium, assembly GCA_902826145.1. Classification (GTDB taxonomy): domain Bacteria; phylum Pseudomonadota; class Alphaproteobacteria; order Caulobacterales; family Aquidulcibacteraceae; genus Vitreimonas. Next base: position 10,915 of record CADEDT010000082.1, on the reverse strand, counting down.
TGCTGCTTATTTTATGGGGGACCTGGGGCCTGCTGAAGGAATCCCTCGATCTCACGCTCGACGCGGCGCCAGCGCACATCGATGTCGCCAAGGTCCGGGATTATCTCGCCGCGCAACCCGGCGTGACGGCCGTGCACGACCTTCACGTCTGGGCGATGGGCGCCACTAAACCCGCCCTCACCGCACATCTCGTGCGGCCGGAGGGCGGCGACGATGCGTTTCTCGCGGAAGTCGCCGACGGCATCACCCATCGCTTCGGCATTTCACACGTGACCCTGCAGATCGAGCGCGCTCAGCGCGACGATTGCGAGCACTGTTAGCCTTCGGACCACGTCTTCAAGAGCTGATGCGCGATCGCGAACGGCGGCGGCGCCCAGCACTCGGGATGCTTCGCGGCGATCAATAGCTTCGCTTCCTCGCGCGTGAACCAGCGGCCGCTTTCCAGTTCGGTCGTATCGACCGTTTCCTTGTCGTCCTCGACCTCGCACAGCACGCCAATCATCAGAGAGTGCGGGAACGGCCAAGGTTGCGTCGAGTGTGTGGTGACGTGGCGAACCTTGAGCCCCGCCTCTTCCAGCGTCTCCCGCGCCACGGCTTCTTCAATCGCCTCGCCAGGCTCGATGAATCCAGCCAGCGCAGAGTGCATCCCCTTCGGCCACATCTTCTGGCGGCCGAGGAAGCACTTGTCTCCAAATGTCGGCACCATGATGCAGACGGGATCGACGCGCGGATAATGCTCGGCGTTGCAAGCATCGCACTTGCGCACCCAGCCCGCTTCGGTGACACGCGAAGCCGTTCCGCAATTGGCGCAGAAGCGATTGCGGCCATGCCATTCGAACACAGCGCGCGCGGCGCCGATGATGGGAAGCGCGGAAGCTTCCAACCGCGGCGCGGCGGGACGAAGTTCTTCAAAGACGCCGAGATCGCCTAGCGCCTCAGGATCACTGATCTCGCAAGCGAAGTGTGCGGCCTCGTTGCCGTCGACGCCTAAGAACAGAAGCGGCAGGTCCCGGTCGCCAACCTGCGCATGGACGTGCGGCGCCAGCCAGCGAATGGAGAGCCCACCGTCGCTTTCCTGAAAGAACGGCCGCCCCTTGTTGAAGACCACCAGCACGCTCTGGTCGTTCTCTACCGCAGCCTTGAGCCACGCCTCATCCTTGCGGTGATGGCTAGCCCGATCGAGCGGCGAACGCGTGAAAGCGTTGGGGTTATGCGGGAGGAGCATGAGCCGAAGCTAGCGCGATCCCTGAGGTCGCGTAAAAGCGGCCCCAGGGTAGACACGCCTAGTTCGCCGGCTTACGGAAGCGCAGCGCGAATTGATCGGTGTGGCCACGTATGTCACCTTCGAACACGCGCACTTCGCGATTGTCCGCGGGATTGCGTAGTACCTGGCTTTCGGCCTCAAGCACAAAGCCCGCCGCAGTTACCTCGCGAACAATCTGCGCCTGATCGATGCGGTGAATGTCGGCTTGCGGATCCGGATTGATCGTGTGGCCTGCGACTGCGGCGTGATCGATGATCACGTAAACCCCGCCCGGCTTCAGCGCGTCAAAGATCTGTCGATTGAGCGCCGGCACATCGAGATTGAGCTGCGGGTAGAACCAGTCATGATAGATTTGGGATACGAACACCGCGTCAAGCGGCTCGCCAGTGCTCCAGCCCTGATAACCTGCCGTGAGATGCGTGATGTTGGAATAGGTCGGCGCGATCGCCGCCATTGCGCGCGGACGCTCGGCAGTACCGGGACGATCCACTGCGTAGACGCGGCCCGCATCACCGACAGCAACGGCAAAGAGGCGTGAATAATAGCCGCCACCGGGTCCGATATCTGCGATGCGCCAGCCCGGCTGCACGCCTGCGAAAGCCATAACCTCCGCCGGATGGCGTAGCGCGTCACGATCACGATCAGCTTGTGGGCGCCGGGTGTCGGCCACTGCTGCGACGATACCAGGCGATGTCGCCGTTACAGTTTCAGCGGGCGCGGCCATCATGAGGCCAGGCACCGCGCCCCCGGCGCACGCGCCTGCAAACAGCGCAACCCCAAGTCCGGCGAGCAATTTCCGCATGACGTCCTCCCTCATGAGCGGGCGGTTTAGCCCAGGCGGCTACGCCTTGTCTCCCGCTTCCAACGGAAGTGAACGATTGGAAACGGCTTGGCGTTACACTCCCCGTGCATGATTCCCGTGACGCCCTCCCTCGCCCTTGACGAGCGCGACCTTGAAGAGCGCTTCATCCGCGCCGCCGGCCCGGGCGGGCAGAACGTCAACAAGGTCTCGACCGCGGTTGAGCTGCGCTTCAACGTCAACGGCTACACTGAGATGCCAGACGACGTGCGCGCGCGGCTGGAACGCCTCGCCGGGCGGCGCCTCACATTGGACGGCGAGATCGTGATCCGCGCCGACGCGCACCGCACGCAAGATCGCAACCGCTCGGAGGCACTGGCGCGGCTCGTGGCGCTGGTTGAGCAAGCCACACACCGCCCGAAGCCACGCAAGCCAACGAAAGTGCCGAAAGCGCAGAAGCAGAAGCGCCTAGAACACAAGGCAAAGCGCGGCAGCATCAAAGCCAACCGCGCCCGCCCGCGTCATGAGGATTGACTATTCCGGCTTGCGGAACCGCATCATGAATTGGTCCGTGTGGCCGCGGATCGCTGGATCGAACACGCTCGCGGTGTGCGGATCGGCCGGATTGCGCAGCACATCGCTCTCGCCGTCGAACACGAAGCCTGCCGCTTCAACTTCCGAACGCACAACAGCCGGATCGATCCGGTGGATCGATGTTTCAGCGTTGGTTTCGACCGGCGCGCCGGCAACGGACGCGTGATCGATGATCACGTACACGCCGCCCGGCTTCAGCGCTGCGAACGCGGTGGCGTTCATCTGCGCGCGGTTGCCGAGATTGTACGCGGTGAGCGGCATGTCATGGTAGTTCTGCGCCGTGAACACGACGTCGAGCGCCTCAGGGTACGACAGCGCGTCGTAGGGCGTGCGCGCCATCACGGCGTTCGGATATTCCGCAGCGACTGGAAGGATCGGCGTTTCATATTCGCCAGCGACGCCATCGGCGCGGATAGTCGGATAGACGCGGCCTTGATCGCCAACGGCAACCGCGAAGAGGCGCGTGAAGTAGCCGCCGCCCGGAAATATCTCGCCAACCTTGTCACCCGGCTCGATGCCGGCAAAGGCGAGCGTTTCGGCGGGATGACGCGCGGCGTCACGCTCTCTATCCGTGTCAGGACGGCGCGTATCGGCGACTGCGGCCTGGATATTGGCCGCATCCGGCGACACCGCGATCTGCACCGGCGGCGGCGCTTCTTGGCTAGCGGGCGGCGTGCAGGCGGCGAGCGCCAAAGCCGCGACCGCGGCAGTCAAAACATGCTTCATGGGATCGTCCCTCCGGGCCGCGTCGTAGCGCGACGCGCGCAAACCTTCATCTCAAACGCGACGAACGGCGCTTAGCGCCCGCGTTTTGCGGATTGCGCGGGCGGCATCAGTTCAAGCTGTTCCGGCGGCGGCGGCAGGCGCGGCGCAGCCTCGATCTGCGGCGGCGAGGCGATATCAATGCCTGCGTCGCCCGCGCCAAGTTCCTTGAACTTGCGCGCCTGCGGCAGGACGCGGCTCTCCACCGAGCCTAGCATCTCATTGTACGACTTCACCGACTTGCCGATGGAGTCGCCCACTTTACCCATGTGATCGACCATCACGGCCATGCGCCGGAAAAGCTCGCGCCCGAGCTCGGCAATTTCTTGGGCATTCTTGGCGCTTTGTTCCTGGCGCCAGCCATAGGCGACTGATTTCGCCAGCGCGACCATGGTCGACGGCGTCGTGATGATAACCTTTTGCGCAAACGCCTCATCAAACAGGTTCGGATCGCGCTCGGCGGCGGCAGCAAGGAAGTTCTCGCCCGGCACAAACAGCACCACGAAATCCGCCGTCGCAGGCACGTGCTTCCAATAGTCCTTCGACGCCAGGTTCTTCACGTGACCCTTAAGCTCCGCCGCGTGCTTCTTGAGGAAAGTTTCACGCGCCGCCTCGTCAGTCGCTTCCATGGCGTCGAGATAGCCAGAGAGAGCGACCTTCGAATCCACGACGATGCAGCGACCACCCGGCAGATTGATCACAACATCTGGCCGCAAGCGCGAACCTTCGCCGTCGGTCGTCGAAAGCTGCTCCTGAAAATCGACATGCGCGGCGAGGCCAGAAAGCTCCAGCACATTGCGCAATGTCTGTTCACCCCAACGGCCACGCATCTTCGGCGAGGCGCGCAACGCGGTGAGCAGGTTTTGCGTCGTCTTATTCGTCGAGCCGACGGCGTCGACGATCTGGCGCACCTGCTCGTTCATCGCCGACTTGTCTTGCAGACGCGCCTTGTCGAGCGCCTCGACTGAAGTCGCCAGCTTCGCCAATTGCTCCTGCGCCGGCGCCAGAACTTCCTTCACGCCGCCTTGCGCCGCCTGCCTGTGCTTTTCGAACGTCTCGTTTGCGAGCGTCATGAAGTTCGTTTGCGAAGCTTCCAGGGCCTTCGCGGCCAACGCCAGGAAACGCGCCTCTTCCGACTCCGAGCGCTCGGCTTTCTGCGCCTGCGTGGCCGCCAGCTCGGCCGTGAGCCGCGTGTTGTCTTCACGCAGCGTTTTCAGCTCCGCCAAGGCGCGGTCGCGCTCGCCCTTGATCAGTTCGGCGCCACCCGCCAGAGACTGCGCCTGCATGGCCCGCCACGCAAAGAACGCCGCAGCGCCGATAGCGGCCAGCGCCAAGAAAAGAGGAAGTGATTCGATCATTTCGGAAGCCTAGCAGTCCGCCGGCCCCGACCACATGCCTTGCCTGTATAGGCTTGATTTGGCGCATGGCGAAACGGCGATCGCAGGCGTAAATTCCGGCTCATGAACGTGTTTGCGTACCTAATCCCCATCGGCCTTGGGGTCGTTTTCCTCACCCTGTGCTTTGGGATTTATACCCTTTTCCGCGGCGGCGACTTCGGACGCTCGTGGTCGAACAAGGCGATGCGCGTTCGCGTGATCGCGCAGTTCGTGGTGATCCTGATCCTCGTCGGCGCGATGCTGTGGAGCCGAAGCCATCATGGTTAGGCTCGACAAGATCGTCACTAAGGCGGGCGACGGCGGCAAGACGCGGCTGGCGACGGGCGAGCCCGTTTCGAAAGCCAGCGCGCGCGTGGAAGCGTATGGCGCAGTCGACGAAGCAAACTCCGCCATTGGCGTCGCGCGCTTGCACACAACGGCCGATCCTGTGCTCGATCCGATCCTCGACCGTGCGCAGAACGATCTCTTCGATCTCGGCGCCGATCTCGCCACGCCGCACGCAGACGATCTCAAGTTTGAGCCACTGCGCGTGCAGGAGAGCCAAGTGCTACGGCTGGAAGCGGAGATCGATCAGCTCAACGAAAAGCTCTCGCCGCTGACGTCCTTCATCTTGCCGGGCGGATCGCCAGCAGCGGCGCATCTGCACTTGGCGCGGGCCATCGCGCGGCGGGCGGAGCGCGCCATTGTCGCACTGGCGGATTTCGAGCCCGTATCAGCTGAAGCGATCAAATTCGCGAACCGCCTGTCAGACCTGCTCTTCGTCGCCGCCCGCTACGCCAACGACCAAGGCAAAGCCGATCTGCTTTGGAAGCCAGGCGCCAACCGCTGATGCGCGGCGGCATCCATCACATCGATCTCACCGTGAAGGACGCTCATGCCTCGCGCGCCTTCTACGAAAGCGTGCTCGGTTTCATGGGCTACGCGCTGAGCAAGGGAAATCCATTCGCCGCCGACGAAACCTGCTTCGACTTCGATCTGCGCGACGGCGACACGTTCTGCTCCATCGGCATTCTGAGCGCGCGTGGCGAAAACACCGAGCGCGTACACGATCGCTACAGCCCGGGCCTACACCACATCGCTTGGAACGCCGCAAGCCGCGAAGACGTCGACGCGATGCACGCGCATCTTCTCAAAATCGGCGCCACCATCCTCGATCCGCCAGCCGACTATCCGCGCTACGGCGCTGGCTACTACGCCGTTTTCTTCGCTGACCCAGACGGCCTAAAGCTCGAATACGTGCACAAGCCCTAACGCAAACGGCCCGCGCTTTCACGCGGGCCGCCATTGCGTACGGAGTGCAATCTTAGTTCGGCTTGTCAGCCTTCTTGATCGCGTCCTTCACGTCGCCAACGCCTTGGCGTACTTCGCCCTTGGCCTTGTCGAACTTGCCTTCGGCTTCGAGCTTTTCGTTGCCCGTCACCTTGCCGGCGGCTTCCTTCGCTGCGCCCGATACTTTATCGGCCGCACCTTTGATGTGCTCTTTGTCCATGATTTCATTCTCCTTGGAATGGAGAAGAAACGCGAACATGACGCCAGTAGTTCCGACTACGTGATGTATTGCGCACCGTTCATCGTGAGCGTGGAACCGGTCATGAAACCCGATCCTTCCGAGGCAAGAAACGCGACCGTGCTCGCGATTTCCTCGGCCTTACCAAGACGCCCAACGGGAATGCCGGCGATAATTTTCTTCAGAACTTCTTCCGGCACCGCCGCGACCATTTCCGTGTCGATGTAACCCGGGCACACGCAGTTTACCGTAATGCCTTTGCTAGCGCCTTCCTGCGCCAGCGCTTTGGTGAAGCCAATCATGCCGGCTTTCGCGGCGGAGTAGTTCACCTGACCAACTTGGCCCTTCTGCCCGTTGATCGAGCTAATATTGATGATGCGGCCCCAGCCGCGCGTGCGCATGCCTTCGATGACTTGGCGCGTCATGTTGAAACAAGAATCCATGTTCACACGGATCACTTCCGACCATTGCTCATGGCTCATCTTATGGAAGAAGCCATCGCGCGTGATGCCGGCGTTGTTCACGAGCACATCGATCGGGCCGAGTTGCGCCTCGACCGCTTGAGCCGCTTTCACGCAATCGTCGAAATTTCCAACATTGCCCTTGATCACCATGATACCAAGTTCGTTGGCGGCTGCTTCAGCGGCGGCGTCATTGCCCGAATAGCCAGCCGCCACCTTCATACCGTCGGCCTTCAGCCGCGCCGAGATTGCCTTGCCGATCCCCCGGGTGCCACCGGTTACAAAAGCCACGCGCGTCATGAAGTGCCTCCCAGGTTTCGTCTGATGCGAAAACTCTGGGATCACATTGCGCGACTTGTAGGCCGAGGCAACCGTTCGTTCTTGGCGGCAGCCATCCGCTTCGCCAAACTGCCGAGGCCATGATCCGAACCGTCGTCATCTATGCTCTGGCGCTCGCTGCAGGTGCGTTCGTGCTGCAATGGCTGCAGTACAACTATCTCGTCCGGACCTTCTCGACCGAGATCTATATCGGCCTGATCGCGGCGGCCTTCGCCGCCCTCGGCGTCTGGGCCGGAATGCGGCTCGCACGACGTCCCGCCTCCGCAACGTTTGAGAAGAACACGGCTGCCCTTGCCTCGCTCGGCATCACGCTTAGGGAACAGGAAGTGCTGGCGCTGCTGGCCGCCGGTAAATCCAACAAGGAGATCGCCCAGAAGCTTGGCGTCTCGCCCAACACTGTGAAGACGCAGGTTGCCAGCCTCTACCAGAAGCTCGAAGTCCAGCGCCGCACCCAAGCCGTGCAGAAGGCGCGCGAACTGGCGCTTATCCCCTGACAAACACGCCCCGAACGGCCGATCTGGACGATTTCGTCCTTTCGGGTGATGGAAAATCAGGCCGTTACGCGGGCTAGCTCCGCCCGACACAGAGCCATGAGGGAGCTTCGTCCATGTTCATAACTGCCCTGAAGTACGGCGCCATTTCTGGCGCAGTCGTCGTCGGCGTCATCATCGCCGGCATGCTGTACGCCGGCGGCGTCGGCGGCGGCCACGCCACCACGTCGCTCTGGTTCGGCTACCTCATCATGATCCTGGCGCTGTCGACGATCTTTCTCGCCATCCGCGAGTACCGGAACAAGAAGCTGGGTGGCGTGATCAAATTCCTCCCCGCCTTCGGCCTGGGCCTCCTCGTCGCGGCCATCGCCGGCGTCGTCTATGTGGCCGCCTGGGAGACCTTCCTGCAGACGACCAATTATCCCTTCATGGAAAACTACACAGCCGCACTGATCGAAGCGAAGCGCACCTCCGGCGTTAGCGGCGCTGAACTCGATGCGTTCATTGCGGAGATGGAAAAAGCCAAGACCGACTACGCCAATCCGCTTTATCGCCTGCCGGCGACCTTCATCGAGATATTCCCCGTCGGCCTGATCATCGCGCTGATCTCGGCTGCGCTCCTGCGCAATCCCAAAGTCATGCCGGCGCGCGGTTAGGAACAAACATCATGGAACGCATTGCAGGAACGCCGGTGAGCTTCGTGAACGTGCGCGATCGCGACCGTGCGCTGAAATTCTATTGTGGCAAGCTGGGCCTCACGATCCGCAGCAGCGATGGATTTGGCGACTTCATCGATATGGGCGGCGGCGCGTTGCTGCGCATGACGGTTTTCCCCGAGTACAGCCCGGTGCCTCATCCGGTGATCGGTTGGATCGTCGATGACATGAGCGCAGCCGCCACCGCGCTCCAATCGCGCGGCATCCGCTTCACAATCTACGAGGGCATGGGCCAGGACGAACAAGGCATTTGGACTTCGCCCGACGGCAAATCCAAAGTCGCCTACTTCACTGACCCGGATGGAAACGTGCTCAGCCTATCTCAGGCCTGAGTGATCACTCTTTGGTGGCGTCGTCGGTTGGTTCAGGCGGCGTCATCGCCTCCGCGCTCAGTGGCGGCGGTTTCGCGCCCCATTCTCCCCAGCCGTCGCTGCTCCAGCGCCATTCTGGGATCGCAGCGTCGCTTTTCGCGTGCTTCGCCTCGTTCTCGGCCTGCTCGGCGAGAAACTTCGCGATGTCGGCGTCCCGTGTCGGCCCCATTGACTGGATTATGACAGTAACAGCGATGTGATTGAATAGGCCGATCGGCATATGTAATAATCACTACACACGCTAGGCGACTCGATTCCGGCCGCGCTCGGACGCGGCACGCAGTCGATCTCGCTCAGCTTCAAAGCGCATGCATCGACGTTCGCATCCGCCCATCGCTGATGCGCACATCCACGCACGCGCATGCGCTGGGAAGATGTCGAATTCTTTTGAGACCATCGCACACGAACGCTCGACGTACGGCTTTGCTTTCCGTCGCGCATCAACGTGTAGCCTTGCCTCGGGCAAGGACTGACGATGACGATGTCGCTGCAGCGTTTGCGTGAGGAGCTACGGCGCGCCGCCGACGCTGTCGCGCGCGCCGACTCCGCAAACCCCGTCATCAATATCGCATACAAGCGCCAAGGCTTCAGCGAAGCGCAGCTGAAGCAATTTCAGCAAAATCTCATCGAGGTGGCGCACAAGCATCTGTCGATCGTGCGTTCGGCTGCTTTGCAAAATCCCGAAGCAACGGGATTGCCTGGCCTACCGGTCAGTCAGCCAAACGATCTTCTCGAAGCTAGAGCAGCGCTGGCGATACTCTGGCGAAACCTCGGCGAACTGCAGACACTGCGCGGCGACAAGAACGCTAGCATTGTCGCCTACCGAAGCGCCGTTGAGTTTGCGCCAGACGACGCGAGCACAGAAGCACGGCTCGCGGATATGCTGGAAAGCCAACACGAATTAGCCGACGCCAAGACGCATGCGGAAAGCGTACTCCGCATTGATCCGGCAAGTACCATCGCCGCCCTAGCACTAACGCGCGTGTTGCTGCGGCAGGAAAAGTTCGCGGATGCAGAACGCGCGGCACTCATCGCGGCTGAGGCGCCACGCGCGACGCCTGATGACCGGGCACTCGCTTGGTCGCTGGTTGGCGAAGCGCAGGATCGCCTCGGCAACACCACATCAGCCTTCCACGCCTTCACCCAATCCAATCAAGTGATGCTGCGGCGTTACGGCGAAGCCTCGCACCGATCTCATCCAGCACACCCGGCCAACGTCCGCGCCCTCACCCAATTGGTCGAGCGAATAGGTAAGCCAGAGGCCGCGCCGCGCTTCATGACAGCAGCGCCGGCCTTCCTGATCGGTTTTCCGCGATCGGGCACGACATTGCTCGAGCAAGTGCTCTCGTCTCACTCCAACATCACGTGCCTCGGTGAGACCGATTATCTCTTCGAGGCCATGTCCGCTGTGCTCAAGGACGGCGATCTGTTCCAGCGCGTGAACACACTCACAGAATATGAAATCGAAACCATTCGCGCCACGTATCAACACAAAGTTCTGACGGATCATCCCGAAGCGCGCGGCAAGCTCATTATCGACAAGCACCCGCTGCACATCACGCTGCTGCCGTTGATCAACAAGATTTTCCCCGACGCAAAGATCATCCACGTGCGCCGCGATCCGCGCGACGTCGTGCTGTCCTGCTATCAGCAATGTTTCGCCATCAACGTCGCAACGATGCAGTTTCTCGATCTGGATCGCGCGGCCAACTACTTCGACGCCGTCATGTCCCTGATGCTGACCTGCCGCCAGAATCTCGTGCTCGATCTGCACGAAATCGACTATCGCAATGTTGTCTCAGACGTTGAACGTGAGGCACGAGAGATTGCCAAATTCCTCGGTCTCGCTTTCGAACCAGCAATGCTGCGTTTCGACGAAACCGCGCGTAGCCGCGCCATTTCCTCAGCCAGCGCCCGCCAAGTGATCAACCCGATCTACGATCGCTCGCTGCAACGCTGGCGGCGCTACAAGCGCGAACTGACGCCCGTGCTGCCGCATTTGGAAAAGTGGGCTCGGCGCCTGGGCTACGAAGAGTAGCCTAGCGCTCCACGCAAACCGCGATGCCCATGCCGCCGCCGATGCACAGCGTGGCGAGGCCCTTCGACTTGCCGCGGCGCTGCAGTTCGTAAAGCAAGGTCGTCAGCACGCGGGCGCCGCTGGCGCCGATCGGGTGGCCGATGGCGATGGCGCCGCCATTGACGTTCACGATGTCA
>CADEDT010000081.1 GCA_902826145.1 uncultured Caulobacteraceae bacterium | reverse complement strand
AGATCAATCCGGTGCTGGCGCGCGCGATGGATGTGTTCTTCATCCTGCACGCCGACCACGAACAGAACGCGTCGACCTCAACGGTCCGTTTGGCAGGCTCTTCAGGCGCCAACCCGTTCGCCTGCATCTCATCTGGCATCGCGTGCCTTTGGGGCCCTGCGCACGGCGGCGCCAACGAAGCGGCGCTGAACATGCTCGAAGAGATCGGGACGGTCGACAAAATCCCGGAATTCGTCCGTCGCGTGAAAGATCCGAACGACGACATCCGCCTGATGGGCTTTGGTCACCGCGTCTATAAGAACTACGACCCGCGCGCGAAGGCGATGCAGAAACTCTGCCATGCGGTGTTGAAGGAAACTGGCGGCGAGGACAATCCGACACTGAAAGTCGCGATGGAGCTCGAGAAGATCGCGCTCAATGACGAGTACTTCGTCAGCCGCAAGCTCTACCCAAACATCGACTTCTATTCGGGCATCACGCTGCGCGCGATGGGATTCCCGACCTCAATGTTCACTGTGCTGTTCGCGGTTGCCCGTACAGTCGGCTGGATCGCGCAGTGGACCGAGATGATGGAAGACGCGAGCCAGAAGATCGGTCGCCCTCGTCAGGTCTACACGGGCGCGCCCATGCGCGACTACGTGGCGGTCGGCAAGCGGGGCTGAGCAGCAACAAGCTAACCCTCAGATTGGAACTTTAGAGCGCGGGTTCCCGGATCCGCGCTCTTGTCTGTGCGCCCTATTCAGCAGACGCTCAGCTTGCTTGGTGTCATATCCGCACCGCGCGGATTGTTCTTCAAGGAGGGAGGCAACTGATGCTCCAGAAATTGGCCGTCGCTGTAGCGGCGGCGTCCGCGCTGCTCGCGATTTCGGCGGGCCCCGCACTGGCAGGAACTGCTGACTTTGTCGGCACCTGGCAAAACGCAGATACGAGCACAAACAACATCACACGCGTCGAGGTCTCGCGCGCTGGGCGCGGCGGACCGCTGCGCGTTCAGGTGTTTGGACAATGCTCTCCACGCGATTGCGATTGGGGCACGGTGAACGCAAGCGCATATGCGCCGAGCGCCGGCGGCAATCTCGAACGCGACGCCAATGTGCTCATCGCCAACTTCCCGACTTCGTTTTCGCGCCAAACCGTGATCCTACGCCTGCAGCGCGATGGCAGCGTTCGCTATGAGACCTTCACCGATTTCACTGACCGCTCGGGCCGCACGAGCTACGCAACTCAAGGTTCATTGCGGCGACTAGGCATCGTCCCGCCACGGCCGCGTCCAGGCGGGCCAGGTGGACCTGGCAGACCGGGTGACGATGACGACTATTCCTCGCTGCCAACGCAAGACTGCGTCGGCTTCACCAACGGCTCCCTGCGTGTCGTCCCCGGCGGCGGACCCGCTGGCATGTGGCGGATCATGGACGGATCGCACTCGATCGTTGCGTTTCGCTCAGAAGCGGCAGCCAACCAAGCGCTGGCCGTCATCCGCGGCTACGGCTTCCAATCGCAGTGCTTCATCGCGCGTCCGAACGCTGCCATGACGTATTGGCTGCGCGGAGACGACGTCCCCCATCGTGCCTTGCGCACGCCTGAGGATTGCATCGTGGTCAATCCAGGCAACGTCGAAGTGCGCAGCGTGCGAGGCTCGTGGAAGGTCGTAGACGGCAGCACGTGGCTGCTCGACTTCGGCGCCAATCGCGAGGCCGCGGACGACGCTCGCGCTACCATCCGGCACTACAACCTGAACCGCCAATGCTTCGTCGCGCGGCCGGGAAACAGCATGCAATACTGGCTTTCTTTGTAAGGCGAACGCCTAAGCAGAGGGTGGCGGCTCCAGCGACGGAGCCGCCATTTTTTCTTTACTAGCTGCGCATTGTCCGCAACACGGTATCGGCGGCGATCTCACTCGCGGGAGTGCCACCTCTGCCCATTTTGTCCAGCGCATCGTTCTGACGACGTATCTGTTCTGCGCGCGCGCCCGGATCGTCCAAGAGTAGCGCCGCCGCGTTGGCCAAGTTCTCGGACGTGAACTTTGTCTGCAGAAATTCCGGCGCGACTTCCGCATCGGCGGCGACGTTCATAAGCGTCACGTATTTTGCCTTGAACAGAATGAAGCGCGCGACGGCCCAGGTGATCCAGCCAACTTTGTACCCGATCACTAGCGGCGCGCCCTGAAGCGCTACTTCGGTCGTCACCGTTCCCGAGGCCGCGAGCGCCACGGTCGCGGCGGCGAAAACATCTTCCTTCTCGCGCTCGTCGATGATGCGCACGCCGGCGGGCGCCTGCTCTACGACTTGTTGGCGCACGCTGTTTGCGGCGGCGACGACAATGCGGACATCGCGGTCGCGATCTAGCAGCTCAGCGGCCTGCCAGAGCGTCGGTCCTATACGTCGAATTTCCGCTGGGCGGCTTCCGGGTAATACGAGGATGATCTTTTCCGTCGCCGTAAAGCCGTGACGCGAGCGAAACGCTGCGCCGTCCCCCGGCTTATATCGGCCGAGAGCCGGATGACCGCACACCGTGCAAGGCAAGCCGTAAGGTTCGTAGAACGGGACTTCGAAGTCGTGGATGCAAATGAGGTGATCGACGGCGGCAGCCAGCGTCTTGGCGCGCCCGGGCCGAGTGGCCCACACTTGCGGGCCGATATACTTCACGAGCTTGATGTGCGGCGCCACGGCGCGAACGCCTTGCGCGACGCGCAGCGTAAAGCCCCAGGAGTCGATTAGGACAACGACATCCGGTTTGGCTTTGAGCACGGCATCCACGGTCGCTGCCACGGCGCGCTTCACTCGATCGTAGGCGAGCAGGCCATCGATGAAGCCGAGGATCGCCATGCCGCTGATGTCTGCTTGGCTTGAAATGCCCTGCTCCGCCATGAGCGGACCGCCGACACCTGCGAGTTCGAGCGATGGGTCGCGTTCTTTCAGCACGCGTGCAAGGTCAGCGCCGAGCGCATCACCTGACGCCTCAGCGGCGACCAGGAAGATGCGGCCGCTCAAGCGCCGCCTACTTCGTCTCGCGTGAAGCCGTAGATGAAGACGCCCGCGCGGTTGGCGGCGGCGATCATGTCGGCGCGGCGCACGGCCAGCGCGCCTTGCGCTTCAATGGCGAGGCCAGCGAGACCCGCTGCGGCGACGCCTTCGATGGTACGAATGCCGATCGTCGGTAAATCGACGCGGCGTTCCTGAATAGGCTTCGGGCGCTTCGCCAACACGCCGCGCCGCGATTGCGGCGTACCGCGCAAGGTCAGCGGCAGTTCGGCGACGCGGCGCAGCATGGCGTCCGTGCCCTCTTGCGCCTCAACAGCCAACACTAGGCCGTCGCAAACGACTACGCCTTGGCCGATATCGAGCGCGCCAGTCGCTGCGGCAACTTTGGCGGCCTGCTTGATGTCTGCCATCTGCGCATCGCTCGGCGCGACGGCGCCCCAAGCGCCCGCTGGCGCGAGCAAATCGCGCATCGCTTCGTCCGGACCGATGACGCGGAAACCCGCGCGCTCGTGTTCAGCAAGCACGGCGCGCAGCAGCGCATCATCGCCCTGCTGCATGGCGGCCAGGATCGCTGGGAGCATGGCGCGCGCCATGTCGTCGAGTTCGAGCGTCTTTAGATCGGGTCGCGCCACTTGGCCGAGCAACACGACCGCGTCGCAGCCAGCGTCTCGCAGCGCGTCCATGCGCGCGCCCATGGCGCCGAGATTGAACGTCTCGCCCGGGTGCTGGTCCAGGGCGGGTGACGCCATGTAGGCGAGGCGTGCAACGAAGTAAGGGCGCTGCGTCGCCGCCAAATGCTCGGCCAACACTACCGGCAGCTCACCGCCGCCCGCGATGACGCCGAGCTTGCGCCAGCCGCTCATATCAGTCCCGCGGCATGCAGAGCGGGCGCGCGGCGTCGGCCCGGATGAAGTCGACGATCTCCATCACGTTAGGATTGGAGGAATACGCCTCCACGCAATCCTCGATCCGCTCTTGGAATGTGCCTTCTTCCGCGAAGAGCAAACGATACGCGGCGCGAAGATCGTGGATTTGCTCGCGCGTGAAGCCACGGCGCTTCAGACCAACCACGTTGAGGCCGCCAAGGTGCGCGTGATTGCCGATGGCCGATCCGAACGGGATGAGATCAGTTGTCATCAACGCCGAGGCGCCGACGAAGGAGTAGCGGCCAACGCGGCCATGTTGGTGCACGCCGGAAAGGCCGCCGAGGAAGGCGTAGTCACCGACTTGGACGTGACCGCCGATCGTGGCGGTTTGCGCCATGATGACATTGTTGCCTACGCGGCAATCGTGGGCGACGTGGCAATTGCCCATGATCAGGCACTCGTTGCCGATCGTGGTGACCGAGCGCCCGCGCGCGGTACCGCGGTGGATAGTGGCGTGCTCTCGGATGACGTTGTTGTCGCCGATGACGAGTTTGGTCGGCTCGTTCTTGTAGGAAAGATCCTGAGGCTCGCCGCCGAGACCAACGAACGGGAAGATGGTGTTATTCTTGCCGATTTCGGTGAGCTGTTCGATGAAGACGTGCGCGATGAGCTTCGTGCCTTCGCCTATCTTCACGTTGGGGCCAATGACGCAGCCGGGGCCAATCTCAACATTGGCGCCAAGTTCGACGTTGTCATGCAAGACAGCGGCAGGATGGACTTTCGCGCTCATACGGACGGACCTTTCGGACGATCGGCCTTCATCGCAGCGAACTCACATTCGGTGGCGACTTCGCCGCGCACTTCGACCTTGCCGCGGAACTTGAAAATATTGCGCCGCTGGAAGAGCACCTCGACGCACAATTCCATCGTGTCGCCCGGCATCACCGTCTTCTTGAAGCGCGCGTTATCGACAGACATGAAAAGGATGAGGTGCTTGGTGATGTCGGCGTCCAATGTCTTGGACATGAGCACCGCGCCAGCCTGGGCCAGCGCCTCGATCTGCAGCACGCCGGGCATGACGGGCGCGCCTGGGAAGTGGCCCGGAAAGAATGGCTCGTTGATGGTGACCTGCTTGATGCCCCGGATCGACTTGTTTGGGATGTACTCGATCGCACGATCGATCAGCAGGAACGGGTAGCGGTGCGGCAACCGATGGAGGATTTCACCGATCTCGATAACGTCGTCCGACGTCTTCTGCTGCTCGGTCAGATCATTTGCCTTCATCGCGCGCCCCTGCGGACTTTCGGTTGAGCCACGCCACTTCGCGCAGGAACTTGCGCATTGGCTTGGCCGGATAACCCATCCAGATCTCACCCGGCGGCACGTCTTGCATCACGGCCGCGGCCCCCGCAAGCGTGGCTCCGGCGCCGATAGTGCGGTGGTCGCCAATGCCAACGCGACCAGCCAAAGTCGCGCCGTCGCCGATCACCGTGGAGCCCGAAACGCCGGCGAAAGCGGCCATCACCACCCCGCGGCCGACGAGGCAGTTGTGGCCGATATGGCAGAGATTATCGATCTTAGAGTCCTCGCCAATGACGGTGTCGTCGAACACCCCGCGATCGACGCAGCCGTTTGCGCCGATCGTGACCCGGTCTTGGATCACTACGCGACCCAGGTGAGGAACGTCGATCTTTCCGGACGCATCGCCCGCAATGCCAAAGCCCTGCTCGCCGATGACGGCGCCCGAAAGGATCGCGACATCGTCACCGATCAATGCAAATGAGATCGAAACACGCGAAGCGATAACTGTACGCCGGCCGATGGTGACGCCCGGGCCAATAACGCTGTTGGCGCCGATTTCAGAGCCAGCGCCAATCTGCGCGCCGGCGCCTATCACCGCGCCGTGGCCGATGCGAACGCCATCTTCAAGCTTCGCTGAGGGATCAACTGCGGGAGCCCCAGTCGCTAAACCTCGCGGCCTCAGCAGTGATGGCACGAGCCGCGCGAACAGCGCGCGCGGGCGATCGCTGAGGATGAGCGCGGCCGCCTTCGGGGCAAGATGGGCCAACGCCGGTGGGATGATGCAGGCCCCTGGCGACGCCTCAAGCGCCGCGCCTTTACGGCCTTCGTAATAGCAGAGGTCCTCCGGACCCGCCCGGTCGGCTGGTGATGCGCCCGTGATGCCGCGCTCAGCGTCACCGCCGATATCGCTAGAAGGCGCAAGCGCCCGGACCGTTACCGGTCCGAGCGCCTCATAAAAGCGGGGATCGATCATGCGCCGACTATGTGGCGCAGCCGCTGCCCGATGTCACCGTCAGAGTCGGCCGTTATTGAGCCGGAGCCGCTGCGGCTTGCTGTGCTTGGCACTCCGCAACACCATGGCGCGCCACGTTGGCCACGCGCGTGTTTTGGTTCTGATCAAGTTGCTGGATCACGGTAGTGGTGATCTCGAAATCCGGCGACGAGATCGTCACGTTGCTGGAATCCACGACAATACCGGCGCCGCGTGACTCCATGACGCTACGAACAATCGGTTGTACTTGGCGGTCGAAATCACGCAGGGCAATCAGCTGCGAGCATTCCAAATCCCCGCGCAGAGCATTCGTACGGGCTTCAAATTGCTGCATCCGTTGCTGGAACTGCTGAAACTGCGGAGCCAGCGTCGAACTGTTTTGGACCTGTTGCTGGGTCATGTTCCGCGATGCTTGCGTCAACCGCTCGCGTTCTTGCTGCAGAGATTGCTGCTCCGGCGCGAGCGCCTGGGCCTCAGTCGCGAATTGCTGACGTAGCGCCGCGAGCTTGGCAGCCATATCACGTCCAAGAACTGACTCCCCGGCGACGCGTTGATAGTTGATCACTACCGCCGTCGTAGACTGACCCCGGTTGCGCTGAGCGATTGCATCGGACGACACCGCGAGAGCGGCCACCGCCAAGGCGGCCGCAAGAAACGTACTCACCACACGCATACCGCGCTTCTCCTCAGAATTGTGTCCGGGTTGAGAACCGGAACTCTTCGGTTTGGTCATAGTCCTCGTGCGCAAGCGGCTGTGCGAAGTCGAATTGCACAGGGCCAAACGGCGAGTCCCAGAAGACCGACACCCCAGCGGCCACTCTTAGACTGGCGCTGTCGTCAACAATAAGGCGGGTCGAGCCCGGCAGGTCGACCGTGGCGCGGTTGGCCGCGTCCAGGTAACCCAAAGTGCCGAAGTCGACAAAAAGCGCGCTGCCGAGGCCAAAGCTCTCGGGCAACGGCAGCGGCACGTCGAGTTGAATTGTGCCGATCGCGTAGGCGTTGCCGCCAACCGCATCACCTTCTTGCAGAATTGTGCCTGTGACGTCGTCCACAACCAACTGGCGCGGACCGATGCCGGCCACGTCGAAGCCACGGAATGACGAACCACCCTTGAAGAAGCGGTCGTTGATGCGAACCGTATCCCCGCCCCAACCCGAGATCAGACCAGCTGTGCCGCGGAACGTCGCCCGGAAGCCGTACGGCAGCCCGTAGTAGAGGCCGCCTTCGAGTTCCGTCCGCAGGTAATTCACCTGCCCGCCAATGCCGGCGATGTCCTGGCTGAAGCTCACGTCAAAGCCACGCGTCGCGCGGACTGGACTGTTGCGTCGATCCCAGTTGACGCTGAAGCCGATCACCGACGTGAGGAATGTCCCCTCTTGATCGCAGAGGAGCGGGCGCGAAGCGTTTACCGGATCGCACTGCTCAACTTCAGGGGTAAGAACGTTGCTATCGTGGTCGACGTAACCATCCGCGATGGTCGTGTCGTCCTGAATGAGAGAATACGTAAGACCAAGGCTCGTGCGTTCGCCGATACGGAAACCGGTCCGCAAGCCGATGCCGGTCGATTGGTTTTCGAACGACGACTGCGAGAGGAAGTCAGTGCGCAGAGAGTAAAGGTCGAAGCCGGCCGACACTTCGCGGCCCATAAAGCGCGGTTCGGTGAAACGCAGGTCAATCTGCTGACGTTGCGAACTTGACGAAGCGCGCAGTCTCAAGAACTGGCCCCGGCCGCGCAAATTCCGCTCGGTCAGCGAAATGTCGAACAGGAAGCTCTCAGTCGACGAATAGCCGGCGGCGAATGCAAACTCGCCCGTGGATTGCTCTTCCACCGTGACAGTAACAACGGAGCGATCAGGCTGTGAGCCATCGCTCTCCTCGACCGTCACGTTCTCGAAGTAGCCAAGGCCCTGGATCTGCCCTCGCGAGCGGTCCAGCAGAACACGATTGAACGCATCGCCTTCCGCGACACGCATTTCACGACGGATGACGCGATCGACGGTGCGTGTGTTTCCGACAATGTCGATGCGTTCGATGAACACCCGCGGGCCCTCATCGACTTCAAACGTGATGTTGACCTTCCGGTTCTCGCGATCGCGCTCGACGATGGGCGTGATCTGCACGTTGGCGTAGCCAACGGTGCCGGCCACATAAGTCATCGCGTCAATGGCGTTTTCGATCTGGTCGCCGCGGAAAACCGTGCCTGAGCGAATGGGAATCGCGCCGCGCAGCAAAGCCTCCGGCAACCGATTCAACTCCGTTTGAATGCGGATGTCGCCGAACTCGTAGCGGTCGCCCTCATCCACTGTGAAGGTGATGAAGAAGTCGCGCTGGTCAGGTGTCAGTTCGGCGACAGCCGAGACAACGCGGAAGTCCGCGTAGCCGCGGTTGTTATAGAACTGACGGAGTTGTTCGCGGTCGTATTCGAGACGATCAGGGTCGTAGTTGTCGTTGTTCGAGAAGAAATTCCACCATGTCGATTCACTCGTGACGATAGAGTCGCGGAGACGACGATCAGAGAACTCTTCGTTGCCGATGAAGTTGATGTCGCGGACGCCGGTGACCGGACCTTCATCCACTTCGAAAATCAAATCGACGCGGTTCTGATCTAGCTCGCGAACTTGCGGCGTGACCTGCGCAGCGAAGCGGCCGTTGCGGCGATAGACTTCGATGATGCGCTGAACGTCGGCTTGCGCGCGCGCTGGTGTAAACACCGAACGCGGACGCGCCTGCACTTCGTCTTCGAGATCTTCCTCGTCGAGCGTGCGCATGCCTTCGAAGATGACGCGGTTGATGATCGGGTTCTCAATCACCGACACCACAAGATCGCTGCCGCGCTGTTCGATTTGAACGTCGGCAAAGAGGCCGGTGGCGAACAACGTCTTGATCGACATGTCGATGCGTTCGGGGTCGAACGTGTCGCCTGGCCCGACCTGCAGATAGGACGAGATCGTCGCCGGCTCGATACGCTGATTGCCCTCGACCAGCACGCGGCGAATGGCGACACCGCTCTGCTGTTGAGCAGCAGGCGCGGTCGTCGTCGTTGTGTTGTTCTGGGCGTAGGCGTCGTCTGTCGCCGCCAATAGCGCGCCCGTCCCGGTGGCGACGCAACTCAACGCGCCGAGCGCTACATCCCGCAGTACCCGCTTCATTAAGCCCTCGACGCTCCGACGCTCCCCAGCGTCTTGGTTTTTAAGACCCTATCCCGCCTAGAAAGACAAGGACGTGGCGCTGTTACTGCGCACCCGGAAAGAGCCTCGTAATGTCATTCCAGGTTGCGAACAAAAATAGACTCGCCATCACGGCGAATCCGGCCCGGTAAGCCCATTCCTGCGCGGATGGCGGCAAGGGCTTGCCCCCGCGTACGGCTTCGATGCCATAGAACAGCAAATGTCCCCCGTCCAAGATCGGAATTGGCAGCAAATTCACGATCCCGACAGCCACGGACAGCACTGCGGCCAAATTGAGTAGCGACAGCGCCAGCATCTGCAGTTTTTGAATGAGTGTGGTTTCAGGCGCATCGAGCGCCGAAGCAGCCACCTGCCCTGAGACGTTGATAATCCCCAACGGGCCGGCGATCTGGTCACCCGACTCTCGACCCATGAAGATCGCGCCAATGTAGGCGCCGGTCTGCGCCACGATCTGCCACGTGTTGGAAGCCCCGACCCCAACGGCTTCTATCGGATTGTAGCGAACGACTTGGCGCTCTTGTGGAAGCACCATGGGGCCTGTGATGCCAAGCAACCGTTGATCACCCCGACGAGTCGGCGTTGCCTGCATTGTCTGCTGCTCGCCATTGCGTTCGACACGAAGCGCGACACGCGGCTCGGTCGTGCGCGCCATTGCGGCTTGGAGTTGCGAGAACGTTGCTGTTGGCTGGCCATCGACTGCCAGAATGATGTCGCCAACTTGCAGACCTGCATTCGCTGCGGCGCTGTTGTTGGCGACAACTGCGATGCGCGCGGGCAGCGAGTCTGCTTCGGTGACATCGCGCCCCATGATGAGCGCAATCGTCGCGAACGCTGCGATTGAGAAAATGAAGTTGGTTACGGGCCCCGCGGCCACCACCAACGAACGCGTGCTCAGGGGTTGAGCGTGAAAGAGGCCGCGCTTGCGTGCCTCGGCGAGAGCGGCGGGATCTTCGATTTTTTCGCGCGGCGCCGTCGACATCGCATCAGCGTCATCGGCGAACTTCACGTAGCCGCCGAGCGGCAACGCGCCGACCTTCCATTGCACACCCTGCTTGTCTCGCCAGCCAAAGAGCGTCTTGCCGAACCCGATCGAGAATGTGTCGATGGCGACGCCGCGCCAGCGCGCCACTTGGAAGTGGCCAAATTCATGCACGAACACGACGACGCTGAGCACGACGACGAACGACGCGAACGTGATCAACAGATCCTGGATGCCTTGCAGCAAATCCGGCATTCGACCGCTTCCTTCCCGACGCCCGTATATTTTTCTGAGGCGCTGTCAGCCTTTAGGCCGCCGCCAGATTTCCCGCAATAAGACGCGCCGCGCGCCGCGCAGCTTGATCCACCGCCTCTACCTCAGCGAACGATGAAGGCGATTTTGCGAGAAGCCCAGCTTCGGCCCCCTCCAGGTGAGCCAGAGCATCTTCGACCGTCCGGCAGATGTCGAGGAAGCCCATGCGGCCGGCCAGGAACGCCTCCACGGCGATTTCATTCGCCGCCGATAGCGCCGTGGTTGCGGCTGCGTTTCGGCTCAGGGCAAGCCGGGCCTGCTTGAGCGCTGGAAAACGCGCGTCGTCGGGCGCTTCGAACGTCAGCTGGGCGAGCTTCGCAAGCTCTAGACGGGCAGTCGATACCGCTGCGCGATCGGGCCACGCCAGCGCATAGGCGATCGGAATGCGCATGTCGGGCGTGGCCATCTGAGCCAGCACGGAGCCATCGACGTAATGCACCAAGCTATGGATCGTGCTCTGGGGGTGCACGATGACGTCAATCGATTCCGAAGGGAAACCAAAGAGATAGGATGCTTCGATGAGCTCGAGACCCTTGTTCATGAGGGTGGCGCTATCCACTGAGATTTTACGGCCCATACTCCACATTGGATGGGCACAGGCCTGAGCGGGACTGGCTGAGGCCATCTGCTCACGCGTCCAGGTGCGGAACGGACCTCCGGATGCCGTTAGCGTCAGCCGCTCGACCCGATCGGGGTGCGTGAGCACCTGGAAGATCGCGTTGTGCTCGGAATCCACCGGCAGCAGCGTCGCGCCGTGCGCCTGCGCGGCGTCAATGAACAGCGGGCCAGCGCACACCAGGCATTCCTTATTCGCCAAGGCAACCAGCGCCCCTCGGCGAACCGCGGCCATAGTGGGAGCTAATCCGGCGGCCCCAACGATCGCCGACATAACCCAATCAGCCTGCCGGGCGCCGGCCTCCTCCAACGCGGACGGCCCGGCGCCGACTGCGACATCCAGGCCTGACAGAGCCTCCCTGGCCTGAGCCAGTAGTGTTGGGTCGGCGATGGCGGCGAACTTGGGTTTGAGCCTGCGACAGGCTTCGGCAAGCAGATCGACGCGTGTGGCGGCCGTTACAGCCTCAACCGGGATGTCCCGCCCTTGCGCGCGCAATTCTTCGATCACTTGGATCGTCGATTGGCCGACAGAGCCGGTCACACCGAGGATCGAAACGGAGCGGCTCACAGGCCTCTCCCGAACAGCACGGATGTCGCCGCTGGACCGAATGCGAGAGCAGCGCCGACCAGAAGCGTCGCGGCCATCAGCCCATCGATACGATCGAGGACACCGCCATGACCTGGGATGAGGCGGCTCGCGTCTTTTACGCCGAAGCGGCGCTTCAGGAAGGATTCGAACAAATCGCCCATCAGTCCGGTGAATGCGATCAACGCGCCAATGAACAACCATGACACGTGCAGCGACGGATCGGCTTGGAACAGATGGCCGCAGCCATAGCCGGCCGCCGCTCCTGCCAATGTTCCCGTGACGATGCCTGACCAAGTTTTATTCGGCGAAAGTCCGCGCGCAATCTTGGGACCACCGATGATCTTGCCGCCAAAGTACGCAAACACGTCGGAAGTCCAGATGATCGCGAACAGCGCAAGGATAGTCTCCAGCCCCTCGGGAGCGCGATCGCGCAACCACAAGAACACGGCGCATGGCAGGCCGATGTAAATGGCGCCGCCAGCTGTCTCGATCACGCTGGGGAGGGTTCGCCGGCGTGTCGCCGATGCGAGCGAACACGCTACTAACCACCCGACGCCAATTCCAAGATATTGCCAGCTCGCGAACATCACCGCGCCAAGCGAACCCGCGAGCGCGAACATAAACGCCGGCATGATCGCCTCGGGCTCGCTCATGCGCGCCCATTCGTAGCTCATCGCAACGACGGCGGCGCCGCATGCAGCGGCAAGCCAGGGGCCGCCCATATAAGCCGCCCCAACACCGAGCGACGCCAACACCAACCCTGACGCGATGCGCGCACCGAGGTCAGACCAGTCGCCGCGCGATGGCGCTGCTTCGGCGGCTTCAGGCTGACTCAGACGTCGTTCCTCCGTAGCGCCGGTCCCGGCGACGGTAGACGTCTATGGCCAGCGCCAGCGCGTCCTTGCCGAAGTCTGGCCAAAGCACGTCTAGAAACACCAGCTCCGCGTACGCGGATTGCCACAGCATGAAATTCGAAAGGCGGAACTCGCCCGACGTGCGCACGAGCACGTCCGGTGGTGGCAGATCGTCGGTGTCGAGATAAGTTTCGAACACCTTTGCATCGATGTCAGACGCATTGAGCTTGCCTGACGATACGTCTTCGGCAACGCGGCGCGCAGCGCGCGCGATCTCATCTTGACCACCGTAGTTGAAGGCGATGGTGAGATTCAGCTTCGCGTTCTCGCGTGTTCGGGCCTCGGCATTCCCTATGATATCCGCGATATCGCGCTGGAGACCCTCGCGGCCACCGATGACACGCACGCGCACGCCTTCGCGTACCAACTTGTCTAGATCACGCGCAACGTAGAGGCGCAGCAGGTCGAAGAGCGCATTCACCTCTTCAGCCGGACGTCGCCAATTCTCCGTCGAGAAGCCAAACACCGTGAGATATTCGACGCCCGCCTCACCCGCGGCCTCGACCGTTCGCCGCAGCGCCTCCACACCTTCGGCGTGGCCAAACGTGCGAGGGCGGTTGCGCTGGCGCGCCCAGCGGCCGTTTCCGTCCATGATGATGGCGACGTGGCGTGGCGTGGGCGCCTGCGCGGAGGACGGGGCGGGCTGCGCCATAATATGCAGGCTAGACCTGCATGATCTCTTGTTCTTTGGAGTGGAGCGTGTCGTCGATCTTCTTGATGTGATCGTCGGTGGCTTTCTGCACTTCGCCGCCGTGCTTCTTGTGCTCGTCTTCGCTAATCGCGTGCTCTTTCTCGAGCTTCTTCAGATGCTCCATCGCGTCGCGGCGGATGTTGCGAACGGCGATGCGTTGCTGTTCGGCGTATTTGCCAGCGACTTTCGCAAGTTCGGTCCGGCGTTCGCCGGTGAGCGGCGGGATCGGGATGCGCAACGTTTGGCCATCAACGATTGGGTTGAGGCCGAGGTTCGCCGAACGGATGGCTTTGTCGACGGGGCCGACCAGCGACTTGTCCCAGACGTTGACGGAAATCATGCGCGGCTCGGGAACGCTAACGCTGGCCACCGAGGTCAGCGGGGATTCAGCGCCGTAGGCGTCGACCTTGATCGGATCGAGCAGCGATGGCGAAGCGCGACCGGTGCGGAGGCCGCCAAACTCGTTCTGGAGCGCACCAATCGCGCCATCCATGCGCTTCTTGTAGTCATCGAGTTTGAAAGGCGGCGAGGCTGCCATGACGTTTCGTCCCTAGTCTGTAATTGTAGTGCAGACGCCCCGGCCGTGCAGAACGTCTGCTAGGCTGCCGCGTGCGCCGATCGAGAAGACGACAATCGGAATGCCATTGTCGCGCATGAGGCTGACGGCGGAAGCGTCCATCACCTTGAGATCACGCGCCAAAACTTCGTGATAGCTGAGCTTGTCGTAGCGCGTGGCGGTTTTATCCTTCTTCGGATCAGCTGTGTAGACGCCGTCGACTTGCGTGCCTTTGAGCAACGCGTCGCAGCCCATCTCGGCGGCGCGCAACGCGGCACCCGTGTCGGTCGTGAAGAACGGATTGCCGGTGCCGGCGGCGAAGATGACAATGCGGCCCTTCTCCATGTGCCGCATCGCGCGGCGGCGGATGTAAGGTTCGCAGACGGTGACCATGGGGATCGCCGAGAGCACACGCGCCTGGCCGCCGAGGCTCTCGATCGCGTTCTGCATGGCGAGCGCGTTCATCACTGTCGCCAACATGCCCATATAATCGGCGCTGGCGCGCTCCATGCCTTTGGCTGCGCCTTGGACGCCGCGGAAAATGTTGCCGCCGCCGATAACGAGGCAGAGTTCAGCGCCCGACGCCGACGCGTCGAGGACTGCCTGGGCGATGTGTTCGCAGACGGCGGTGTCGATGCCGTATTGCCCCTCACCCATCAGCGCTTCGCCGGAGATTTTGAGGAGGACGCGCTTGTAGCGCAGCCCGCTTGGGCTGGGTCTGGTTTCGGCGAGGCTCATGAGACAGAATCTATAAACTACCGGAGGCGCCAGAGTCAGCCCGCAGTTCCAGGGAACTGCGCACAAAAGCAAAGGGCGCGGACCTCGCGGCCCGCGCCCTCAAATCCCGCACCGGAAAGCGGATTATTGCTTGCCGGACATCGCCGCCACTTCGGCAGCGAAATCATCGGTGCGCTTCTCAACGCCCTCGCCCACACCGAAGCGGACGAAGCCCTTGATCTTGATCGGCGCGCCGACGTCCTTCTCTGCGCCCTTCACGGTTGCTTCGACCGTCTCATCTGGGTTCATGACGAAGGCCTGCTTCACCAGCACGGATTCTTCGAAGAACTTGCGCATCTTACCCTCGAGCATCTTGTCGAGAACCTGCTGCGGTTTGCCGGCGGCCTTCGGGTCTTCCTTGATTGTGTCAGCGATCACGGCCTTCTCGCGCTCTATGCGATCGGCCGGGATTTCGGCTTCGCTCAACGCCAGCGGGTTTGCCGAGGCGATGTGCATGGCGATCTTCTTGCCGAAGGCTTCCAGCTTCGCTTTGTCACCGGTGGATTCCAGCGCAACCAAAACCGCGATGCGGCCCAGATTGTCCGTGCCGTCGACCTTGGCGTGGACATACGAAGCGACCACGCCGTTCTCGACTGCGAGCTTTGCAGAGCGGCGCAGCGTGATGTTCTCACCGATGGTGGCGATGAGGTTCGTGACCGAGTCCGAAACCTTGCCGCCGCCATGGCTGGCGTTCAGCAGCGCGTCGTGATCACCTGCCTTCAGAGCGAGCTTCGCGAATTCGCCGGCCGCCTTTTGGAAGTCAGCGTTGCGGGCGACGAAGTCGGTTTCCGAGTTGAGTTCGATGACAGCCGCTTGCGTGCCATCGCTCCCGACGGCGACGATGCCTTCAGCAGCGGCGCGGTCGGCCTTCTTGGCGGCCTTCGAGAGACCTTTTGCGCGCAGCCAGTCGATGGACGCTTCCAGGTCGCCGTTGTTCTCGGCGAGCGCCTTCTTGCAATCCATCATGCCAACGCCGGTTTTTTCGCGCAGGTCCTTGACCAGCGCAGCGGTGATTTCCGCCATGTTTTACTCCTGAGACTTCTCTCGTCAGTTACTTAGTAGTTCGCGCCCGAAGGGCCATCCATCGGGCTCTCGACCGGGGTCGGATCGCGCGGACGCTCGCGCACAGCCGCTTCAACCGGCGGACGCTCCGAAGCGCCAATGTCCTTGCCACCGCGAACCTGGCCTTCGGTAAGGCCGTCGAGCACGGCGTCAGCGATCAGATCGCAATAGAGCTGGATCGCGCGGGCAGCGTCGTCGTTGCCCGGGATCGGGAACGTGACCACGTCCGGATCGCAGTTCGAGTCGATGATGGCGACGACCGGGATGCCGAGCTTCTTGGCTTCCTGAATGGCGATCGCTTCCTTGTTGGTGTCGATCACGAACATCAG
>CADEDT010000080.1 GCA_902826145.1 uncultured Caulobacteraceae bacterium | reverse complement strand
GCCGCGATCGGCGGGCGCATCATCGCGCGCGAAACCATCAGCGCGCTCCGCAAGGACGTGACGGCGAAATGCTACGGCGGCGACGCCTCCCGCAAACGCAAGCTCCTCGACAAGCAGAAAGAGGGGAAGAAACGCATGCGCCAGTTCGGGAAGGTAGACATCCCGCAGGAAGCGTTCATCGCGGCGTTGAAGATGGACAGCGATTAGAGACCGGTTGGCGAGATGAAAAGCGATGACCGCCTGTTTGACCGAGGCCGTCCAGCCGATGATGCGATTCTCGTTCGCTACCTTAGTTTTTCGAAACTGATGAATTTACTCACGACGAGGAGCCTCTTCCTCTCGCGTATAGATCAGTTCTCTGACCCTCTTGAAGGGCGCTTTACGGTCGAGGATTTGAAGTATCTCGCGAGTCCTAAGAGCGGCGTGGACTTGAATGATTGGGAAAACCACAGAATGGCGGCGTACGCGCTGTGCTGGTCCGCTCAGGTATATGAATCAGACGCGCATTGGCAGCTTTATGCAGCGAAGGAAGAATGTGTCGCGATAGTCACCACTGCGGCGAAGTTGGATTCTGAATTCCGGAAGTGGACGCCCGATTTGCTCAACGCGACCTACGCATTTGGCTTGGTGCGATATGTCGACCCGAGTGAGAGCGTAGCCTCAGAAGTGGGGGAGGATGGGTATCGTAAGAGCTTACTTCGCTTCGCCACGCTGAAGGATCGCTCTTTTAAATGGGAGGAAGAGGCTCGAGTCGTGGTTTTCCCAAGAGACGGAAGATTGCCAATTGAGAATTGGCCGATTGGCATGCAGGTTCCAGTTGATGTGGAGCAGCTCATCGACAGGATTATAGTTGGGCCGAACAGTCAGCCGTGGTTGTTGGAGACGGTAGCCTCAAGTTTGGCAAAGTACGGCTTGAATGATCGAGTTGCGCCCTCAGAGCTGACGACAATTCGTTCTGCGCATCGGCAGTGAGAGCAAGCGGACGGCATCTTCCGGTGAAACCGCTGGTCGCGCCGAAGTAAAGCGGTGACGCCTCGCACCACCCCCTCTGGGTTAATAGACGCTTAACTGCGGCTAGGGACGATGCGGTCTGTATGCAAAGCGACTTGCTCTTGTTCTTCGTGAGCCACGTATTCGAGCACGATGCCGACCGCAGGGCGTTTCACGAACATCTTCAGAAAGCTTGGCCGAGGGATGGCATCTACCGAATCCTCGAACCAAGTTTGCGGCATCACGACGAAAGTCTGTCGTCCAAGGAAATACAGGCGCATCTTCGACAGCGAATTTCCACAGCGGACGTTGTTCTAGTTGCGGCCGCGCTCTACGCGCTGAAGAGCAAGTGGATGTCCTATGAAATTCGAACAGCGCGGCGGCTCGAGAAGCCGATAATACTTGTGCGACGGCCTAGAGTTCGATGTCCAAAGAGGCTCGTTGAGTTGTGCGGAGTCCAGCCAACAGAGTTGGATACTTTGCGCTGGAAGATCACGCGTTTGCTTCCCGCCGAGCGATTGTCACTCTTGAGGGCCAAGGAGATCGAGCAGGCGCTCGGTTCCGGCTCGCAACCGCAAGCAATGAGTGCGAATGCCAAGCACAATCAAGAGCGATATCCATGGCTATCAAAGCTACGTCCGATCGCTGATGAATGGCCAAAGGTCGGATGATGGCTCATAGCCATGTCATGCTATCTTTGTGGCCGTGACCGACACTCTACTCTCGCGCATTGTTTCGGACCCCGCCATTTTCGGCGGCAAGCCGATCATTCGCGGACATCGGTTCGCGGTGGAGCATCTGCTTGGCTATCTCGGCGCGGGGATGAGTGAAGAAGAATTGCTCGCCGAGTTTCCGTTTCTCGAGGTCGACGATATCGCCGCCGCCAAGCTCTACGCTTCGCGGCAAACCTGATTCGTCATTCCGGGGCGGCCGTAGGCCGAGCCCGGAATCCAGGGCAAGTGTACCGTCCGTCATCCCTGGATTCCGGGTTCATCGCTTCGCGATGCCCCGGAATGACGTAGAGGGATAGGTGGGTTAGCGTTGGCGCATGGCGCGCTACGAGTGCATCGCTGTTTACATCATGGCGAGTAAGCCGAACGGCACGCTGTATCTCGGCGTCACGAGCGACCTGATGCAGCGCGGCCATCAGCATCGCGAAGGTCTGATCGAAGGCTTCAGCAAGAAGTACGATTGCAAGCTTCTCGTTTGGTACGAACAGCACGAACAGATGCACACGGCGCTGGCGCGGGAGAAGGAAATCAAGAAGTGGCGTCGTGCTTGGAAGTTGGCGTTGATCGAAAAGGGCAATCCTCAGTGGCGCGATCTCTATGCGGATTTCATCAATCCGCGCTGGCTCCAGAGGAGCGACGAGTAGTTTCGTCATTCCGGACACGCGAAGTTCGATCCGGAATCCGGGGCAACGAGCAGTGGAGGCCCTAGGTTCCGGGTTCGGCCTGCGGCCACCCCGGAATGACAGAATGGCGGATATCCACGTCGATATCCGCACCGGTGAGAAGCGCTAGAGTCAGTCGATTCAAGGCTCTACTCGGCGTCGAGACTGAATCTATCCGACCGATACAAAGCTCGACTTACACTCAGGCGTATGAATGGAAGTCTACGCAACAAGTACAAGATCGCCGGGCCGCAGACGTGGGAGCTGGTGCGCGCGGCTTATCTCGGCGGCGAGTCCGCGCAAGTGGTGGCGGAGCGCTACGGCGTGACCGTTGCGGCGATCCGGCGGCGCGCGTGCAAAGAGAAGTGGACGAAGCGCCATCTCGCCGAGGCGCTTGAGGCGCGCGGTGTGGCGCCACCTCCGCCGCCCGCCGCGCCTGACTACATCGAGCCGCAGATCGAACTTGCGACGCAGCGCATGGCGGCAGAGGCCGAGGCGAACGCCGAACTGAACGCGCTCGTCGAACGCATCGCTGCGGAAGAAGACGCAGCCGACATCGCCAGCGCGATCGAGCGGCGGGCTTTGGCGCAGGCGAGTGCGGCGATGGTGCAGGGGCGCTCGAAGGAGGCGCAGGCATTGGCGTCGATGGCCGAGCAGATGAGGAAGCGCGCGCTCGCGGTGGCGTCGACGCCGCTGGCGGTGCAGCGCGCCAATGATGGTCTGCCGCCGAAGGAGCTCTCGCCGCAGGAATTGGAGCGCCGCGCCTGGATGCAGGCGGGCATGGCGATGGAACAGGGCAAGCCCGGCGATGCGAAGGCGATGGCGGCGGTCGCTGAAAAGTTGCGCAAGCGCGTCGAGGACGATCGGGAGGCGGAGCGCGTTCAGGCCGAGGCTGAGGAGGTCGATCGCACGCAGAATGAGGAAACCGGCATGTGGTTCTTCACGACGGCGGCGGAGCTGGCGTCGGCGATGGTGCACAATCCGAACTCGGCGCCGGCGGCGTTTCTGCAGATGATCAAACGCTGGCGCGAGATCAATCTGGGCGAAGGCGAAGAGGATGCTGAGGTGCGCGCGGCGATCGTCGCGGCGGCGGCGAAGCGGCACTTGGATGGCTCGTGGGTCGAGAACACGCCGGAGGATGTGCGCCAGTATCTCAACGCGCGCTGGGTGGAGGCGCGGGTGAGGTTGGGGCTGGCTTGAACTCGTCATTCCGGGGCATCGCGCAGCGATGAACCCGGAACCCAGGGGCCACCAGCTGTGTGTTTGCTCCTGGGTCCCGGGTTCTCAGCTCCGCTGAGCCCCGGGATGACGAAACAAGCGGCGCGCCGCGAGTTGAGCTAGAAGCGGGGCATGCCGTTCAATTCGATCACGCGTCTCCGTCTGCATTCCTTCTTCACGCTGCCGGGGTTTTTACGTGAAGCGCAGCTTTCGAGTGCGCAGGCGGCGAAGTCGGCTGGGTTCCTTGGTGGGGCGCTGTTGCCTGAGAGGCGGATGGTGTTTTGGACGCGGACGGCGTGGGAAAGCGAAGCCGACATGAAGGCGTTCCGCGATAGCGCCGCGCATCGCGCGGTAATGCCCAAGCTGATCGATTGGTGCGACGAAGCGTCGGTCGCGCATTGGGAGGGGGAGGTTGCGTCGGATTGGGCGGAGATTTACCGGCGCATGGTCGAGGTGGGACGCACGTCGCGTGTGCGGCGGCCCACGGAGGCGCATCAGCAGAAGCGCTTTCTGCCGATGAAACGGTGGATGCCGGAGAATCCGATTTCGAGGAAAGCATGAGAGCTTTGGTGTTTGCGGTGTTGGCGTTGGCGGCGTGTGCGCCGGCGGGGGAAGTGGAGCGCTGCGAAGCGGGCGCTGAGCCGCACGTGGTCGCGACCATGTATTTCGGGCGCAATATCGGCGGCGAGTTGGGTGTCAGCGAAGAAGAGTGGGACGCGTTCGTCGATGCCGAGGTCACGCCGCTGTTTCCGGATGGGCTGACGGTCGCGGACGCTGAGGGCCAATGGCGCGATCCTGACACGCGTGAGATCGTGCGCGAGCCGTCGAAGGCGCTGACAATTATCCTCAGCAACGAAGCGGAGGATCGCGCTGCGCTCGATCAGATCGCCGCGGCTTACAAGACGCAGTTCCAGCAGCAGGCGGTGGCGCTCGTTGTTGAAACATCATGCGTCTCCTTCGAGTGACGCAGGGCACAGCCGCGTTTGGCGCTTGGGCGCAAACCAGCCGCGCTCCGCTTGGCTATCCCCAAGGCCGGGGCGTGGACAGGCGCGGCCGCCGGGTCTAGGGCGGTCCGCGAAACGGAGGAGGGAATAATGCGTCTTTTGATTGCCGCTGCGGCGGCTATGGCGCTCGCGGCATGCGGGCAAGGCGGCGGCTCGGGCAATGATCTCCCGCCGGTGCAGGCTGGCGCGCAGGCGCCGATGCAACTCCCGCCGCTCACCGCGCCGACACAGCAAGCACAGCTCACCGATGAGCAACGCACGCAGCTCGAACAGCTCGTCGCTGGCTATCTCGATGCTACGCAGCAGCAATACGGTCAGGGGCTGCCGCCGGCGCCGGGCTTTACAGATCACGTCGCCGGCATGCAGCCGCAGACGGATGACCGCTGGGTCATCGAACTCGTCGCTGGCACGCCGTATCGCATCATTGGCGCTTGCGACAACGAATGCTCGAATATGGATATCGAGCTGATCGACATGAATACAGGCGGTGTCGTCGCTAGCGACGTGCTGCCTGACGACGTTCCGATTGTCGATTTCGCGCCGCCCGCCAACGGTCGCTACATGGTGCGCTCGATCATGCAAACCTGCACCGTCGCGCCTTGTTATGCTGGCGCACGCGTCCTCGCGCGTCCTGCGACAGGTGGCGGCGGCATTCCGGGCAAGCCCTGACGCTTAGGCGTAGGGGAAGCATTCCTCGCGCGGCAGTTCGATGCCGAAGTGCTGCGCGAGGGCCTCAATCGCCCGCTCATGATCCTCGTACGGGTCGGCATTTTCGCGCCCGACGATGATGATCTTGAAGTTCACCTGGTTGCGGCCGGCGGGCGGCAGCATCGCCGTGGCCAAGCCTTCGCCATCCGCCGACCGCAAGGTCAGGAAAAGCGGCATCACCTTAGCGATATGATCTTTGAGGCCGATGGCTTGCTCGAACGAGGCCGCGCCCTTTGGCGCTCGGTAGGCCTCGCGAGCACTAGCTTCGGCGCGGCGGAAGTACTTGTCGACCGCGTGATGCATCATCGCCGCTTCGGCTTCCGCCTCGTCGTCCGTCTCAAGTCTGAACCAAGTTGCGCCGTCCGGCGCATCGCACACGTAACGCATGGGCGGCACTGTACCGCCAAGTTCGGAACAAATTATGGAGACGACTGCTCAGCGCGTGCGTGTGGCCGCGCCCTGTGGTCAACAAGGCACGGCTTCACTCAGCAGGGCATGGATTCGGTGACAAATCGCCGTTGGCTATCATCCCAACGACGGCGCGTGCACTGGTCTTGACGTTGCGGCGGATAGTCTTCGTCTTCGTAATAGCCGCCTTCTAGAGGTTCGCCGTACTGGTCTTCGTCCTCGTAGCGCTGATCGTCATAGCGCGGGTCATACTGATCGCGCTGGTCGTAGCGAGGATCGTAATAGCCAGACTGCGCTGCGCAGGGTTCGTAACAACGGCCCGGCGGCGGTGGCGGCAGCGGCGGCGCGCAACCACGGCCTTCGACGCAATCGCGGCGTGCGGCGTGGCGCGCGGCAATGCCGCCAAGGCTCAGGCCGAGCACCAATCCAAGGACACCGGCGTGCACGTCACGGTGGCGGTCGCGAGGGCTATAATGGCGGCCGTGGTGGCCGCGATCGCGATCGGAGTAGCCGCGGCGGTGTTGCGCGTCAGCGGTCGCAGGCGCGAGCGCCGCCAAGGCGAACGCGCAGGCCGCCAGGACGCCGGTCAGTTTGCGGATCATGTCAGTTGCTCCCTGACGCTAGCCATGCGCGCCGCTGGCTGAACGCAACCTGAATCCGAGCTGAACGGGTGGTAGGTGGCGCCCGGGCCGCTTATGTAGCGGCCTGGTCGCGAGGAGCCCCGACATGTCAGACAAAAAGATCATCGCCGTCGCCGGCGCCACGGGCGCACAAGGCGGCGGGTTGGTGCGCGCGATCCAGGCTGACCCGAGCGGCCAATTCCAGGCGCGGGCGATCACGCGCAATCCGGATTCTGAGGCCGCGCAGAAGCTCAAAGCGATCGGCGCTGAAGTCGTGCAGGGCGACCTAACCGATGGCGATAGCATCGACCGCGCTTTCCGCGGCGCGCATGGCGCATTCTGCGTGACCTTCTATTGGGATCACATGTCGCCGGAGCGCGAACTGGCCGACGCACGCACGTTGGCGGAGTCGGCGGAGCAGGAGCGCGTCCCGCACGTTATCTGGTCGACGCTGGAAGACACGCGCAACTGGGTGCCGCTCGACAGCGATCGAATGCCGACTATCCATGATCACTACAAAGTCCCGCACTTCGATGTGAAAGGTGAGGCGAACAAGTTCTTCAAAGGCTCGCCGACAACGTTTCTGCTTACCTCGTTCTATTGGGACAACCTCATTGGCTTTGGCATGAACCCGAAGCCCGACGGGCAAGGCAGCTACACATTTACGCTGCCGACCGGCGAGGCGAAGATGCCTGGCATTGCTGCCGAGGACATCGGCAAATGTGCGTATGGCGTGTTCAAGCAAGGCGACGCACTGATCAACAAGGCAGTTGGCATTGCCGGCGAGCACATCTCAGGCGCCGAAATGGCCGCGGTACTGAGCGAGGTGCTCGGCATCAACGTTCGCCACCACGCTGCCTCACCGGAAGAGTTCCGGAGTTACGGGTTCCCCGGCGCCGATGATCTCGGCAATATGTTCCAATTCAAGCGCGACTTTGAGAGCGATTTCCGCGGCGCGCGCGACGTTGAAGTTGCGCGCAGGCTCAATTCGGAACTGCTGAACTTCCGGCAATGGGTGGAACAGAACAAAGATCGCATTCCGCTGACGTGAATTCAGCGCGCGAGTTGTCGGATCGCCGGCGCGAGATACGTCCTCTGTGGGTCCAATGCAGAGGAGATGGTTCATGCCTTATGTCGATGGTTTCGTGCTCGCGGTTCCGAAGAAGAATCTGGACGCCTACAAGGACATGGCACGCAAGGCGGGCGATATCTGGAAAGAATACGGCGCGGACGACTACGTGGAGTGCATCGGCGACGATGTGCCGTATGGCGAAGTGACGTCGTTTCCGCGCGCCGTGCAGGCGAAGGACGAGGAGGTCGTGATCTTTTCGTGGGCGACCTACAAGGATCGCGAAACGCGCGATCGCGTGATGAAGCAGGTGATGGACGACCCGCGCATGAAGGGTGACGAATACAAGACGGTGTTCGACGGCAAGCGCATGATCTTCGGCGGCTTCAAGAGCTTTCTTGAGCTGCATTGAACGGCGGAGGGGCGCGGATCGGAGCGTCCGCGCCCCTCCAGTCTGCTCAGCTAAATCCGTCGAGGACGAAATCATTGTTGGTCAGCGCCAACCCTGGCGCGAGCGTCGCGAACTGCACGGCCGCGACGCCGCCAACACCGTCGACGTCGAAGTACAGCGCTCCAGTTGCGCTATTGTAGATGATGCGATCGTCGGAATCGACGGCCGCCGCGCCAATGACGAACGCGCTCGCCGCAAGCGTCCCGAAGGCGATTCCCGTGAACACGCCATCGCTAAGTACAATGGTGTCGTCCGCAACGTTGAAGCCAACGATGGTGTCGACATTGCCGCCGCCAAGGTCCGACGTGAAGAGATACGAATCGGCTCCCGCGCCGCCCTGTAGTGTGTCTGCGCCGAGATCGCCATCAAGCCGATCGTTGCCGTCGAGACCATAGAGAATGTTGGCGCCCGTATTGCCTCCTATGTAGTTGTTCAGCGAGTTGCCGGCGCCGGTGATGTCTCCGCCGCCAAGGAGATCTAGGTTCTCCAAATTTGCGGTGAGGTTGCGGGTGATAGTCGAGTAAACGGTGTCGACGCCGCCTGATGGAGAAGCTTCGGAGGTAACGTCGCCGGCGTTGTCGACGTAGTAGGTGTCGTTGCCGTTGCCGCCATACATCTGGTCGGCGCCAGCGCCGCCGTCGAGAACGTCATCGCCATCGAACCCGTAGAGGCTGTTTGACGAGGCGTTGCCAGTCATCGCGTTGTTCAGCACGTTGCCGTAGCCAAACTGCGCCGTGCCGGTCAGCGTCAGGTTTTCGAAATTGGCGTTCAAGTTGCGATTGATCGAACTTTCTACGGTATCGATGCCGCCTGAGGGCGAGCCTTCCACGGTGATATCGTTGACGTCGTCAACGACGTAGGTGTCGTTGCCATTGGCGCCAAACAATGTGTCCGCACCAGTCCCGCCGTCGAGACGGTCATTGCCGTCGAAACCGTAGAGGGTGTTCGCGCCGGTGTTTCCGATGATCACGTTGTTCAAAGTGTTGCCCGAGCCCGTGAGATTGCTCGAGCCCGTAAGCGTCAGGTTCTCGATATTCGCCGTCAGATTGCGATTGACCGACGAGAACACGATGTCGATTCCGCCGAGCGCGGAGGTTTCCGTTGTTTGATCACCGGCATTGTCGACGTGATAGGTGTCGTCACCATTGCCGCCGAACATGTTATCGGCGCCCGCGCCGCCATCCAGGATGTCGTTGCCGTCGAAGCCATTGAGCTGATTGGCGCCGGTCGTGCCGACGATCCAGTTGTTAATCGCGTTACCGAAGCCGTTGATGGAACCAGAGCCCAGCAGAAAGAGGCGTTCGATATTTGCAGACAAGGTCCACGTGATGCTTGAGTCGACAGCATCCGTGCCGCCGAGGGCGGATGCTTCGATGGTTTGATCGCCGGCATTGTCGACGCTGTAGGAGTCGTTGCCGTCGCCGCCGTACATCGTGTCAGCGCCTGTGTGGCCGTTGAGTGAATCGCTTCCGCCGCCGCCGAAGAGGATGTCGTTACCCTCATTGCCGACAATGCCGTCGCTATAGATCGAGCCAGTGATCGTGTCGGCGCCGGTTGAGCCGGTGATAAACAGCGCGTCGCCCTGAGCCCAGTTGGCGAGCGTCCAGCCCGACACGTTGACGCTCCCGGCAGCCGGCATAGAGATGATGATGAAGTCCGAGATGTCGTTCGACCCAACATAGAGAAGGCTCGACGAAAACCCAGCGCCGATCTGGGTGCTGAGTATGAGCGTAGATGCAATGCCGCCACCGCCTTGGGGGGAAGCGTCAATGCGCTCGATGCTGCTTACAGTTGTGATGGTGAAGTCGAACGTCGGATTGATGTTGGTGTTGAAGAGCAGCAGGCTGTCGAATCCGTTGCCACCATTGAACACGTCGCCGGCCGTGATTTCCGGATCCTGGATGAAGATGTCGTCGTTGTCATCACCGCCGTTGGCGATGTCGACGCCTTCGCCGATGACGAGGAAATCAATGCCCGCGCCGCCGTTCAGCGTATCGTTTCCGGAGCCACCTTCGAGGCGATCATTGCCGCCGCCGGCGTTGAGCGTGTCGTGGCCGTTGTTGCCGAGGAGCTCGTCTTGGAAGGCCGAGCCCGTCAGCGCGTCGTTGAAGGCCGAGCCGCTGAGAATAGTAAGGTCGCGTGTTTCCCATCCGACGTAGCTGAAGGTGTTGACGAATGTCGTTGCTGACGAGAACTCGATCGCAAGCGAGTCGAGGCTTGTGCCGCTGCCGGTGATAGTCGCGGTGGCGCTTAAACCTGGCCCGATTTGGCTACCCGCGAAGGCGACACGCGACACGTTGCCATAGGCAGAAACCCAAAAAACCAGATTTTCGAAGTTGGAGAGATTGACGGCCGAGAACTCGAAGCGCGTGTCGCTGATGTTCATGATGTTCAGCGTGTCGGAGCCAGCACCGCCATCGATGGTGTCGCCGCCGCCTGTCCATATCGAGATCAGATTGACAAAATCGTCGCCTGCGCCGCCGAGCGACGTGTCGTCGCCCAAGCCGGGTGCGAGTCCGTCGTTGCCATCACCGCCGCTGAGGGTGTCATCTACTTGTCCGCCATTGAGCAAGTCGTTGCCAGCGAGTCCGTCGACAGCGTTAGGCGCATTGGTATCGCCTTGATAAGTATCGTCGCCGCTGGTTGGTCCTGGACCTGGTAGCCAAGTTCCCATCGCGTTTGCCTCATCCAGTAATTACCGCGCGGCAGGGACCGTAAGCGCTATTGCTGTACGCGCAACTGAAATGCCGCGCGCCCGGCGTGCGCGGCCGGGCTCGGCTATGCGGTGCGCCTTCCGTTACGGCCCGCTGACGATGAAGTCGCTATTAGTGAGCGCCAGGCCCGTCGCGAGCGTAGCGAATTGCACAGCTGCGATGCCGCCATTGCCATCCACGTCGTAGAGAAGTGCGCCCGTTGTGCTGTTGTAAATGATGCGGTCGCTTGCGTCTGCGGCGGCGGCGCCAATCACGAAGGCGCTGGCTGTAAGCGTACCCAAGGAGAGTCCGGCAAAGATCGCGTTGCTCAGCACGATAGTGTCATCCACCGCCGAGAAGCCAACGATGGCGTCGACGTTGCCGCCGCTAAGCGTTGTTGAGAACACATAGTTGTCCGCGCCTGTGCCGCCTTGCAGCGTGTCGGCGCCTAGGCCGCCGTCTAGTGTATCGGCGCCGTCGAGGCCATAGAGTGTATTGGCGCCGCTATTGCCGGTGATCGCATTGTTGAGCGCGTTTCCCGCGCCAGTCGTATTCGCCGTGCCGCTTAGTGTTAGGTTCTCGATGTTGGCCGTCAGGTTGCGCGTAACCGATGAAATTACTGTGTCGATACCGCCAGAAGGAGAAGCTTCCGACGTTACATCACCCGCATTGTCGACGATGTACGTGTCGTCGCCATTGCCGCCATACATGAAGTCGGCGCCAACGCCGCCGTCGATCGTATCGTTACCGTCGAAGCCGTAGAGCGAGTTCGACGATGCATTCCCCATCATCACGTTGTTCAGCACGTTGCCGTAGCCGTATTGCGCCGTGCCTGTGAGTGTCAGGTTTTCAAAGTTGGCGTTCAGATTGCGATCGATCGAGCTTAGCACCGTATCGATACCGCCTGATGGCGAACCTTCGACCGTGATGTCACCTACGTCGTCGACGACATAGGTGTCATCGCCGTTGGCGCCGAAGAGCGTGTCAGCGCCTGCGCCGCCGTCGAGCGTGTCATTGCCGTCGAAGCCGTAAAGCGTGTTCGCGCCGGTGTTGCCGGTGATGACGTTGTTCAGGGTGTTACCGGCGCCGGTGAGATTGGCGCTGCCGTCCAGCGTCAAGTTTTCGATGTGAGCCGTGAGATTGCGGTTTACGGACGAGATCACGGTATCGGTGCCGCCGAGCGCAGAGACTTCCGACGTTACGTCGCCTGCGTCATCGACGATATAGATATCATCGCCATTGCCGCCGAACATTGCATCGGCCCCCGCGCCTCCGTCGAGCGTGTCATTGCCGTCAAAGCCATTGAGTTGATTGGCGGCGCCGTTGCCGGTGATGACGTTGTTGAGCGCATTGCCAAAGCCGTTGATGGCGGACGCACCGGTGAGCGTCAGATTTTCGACGTTCGCATTCAGCGTGCGCGTGAGTGACGATTCAATAGTGTCGACGCCACCCAGAGCGGTCTCGGTTGCGACGTCACCAGCGTTATCGACGACATAGATGTCATCGCCATCGCCTCCATTCATGGCGTCGGCACCCAGGCCGCCGTCGAGCCTATCGCTGCCCGCGCCGCCGTTGAGCGTGTCGTTTCCGCCTTGGCCGCTGAGTTCATCCATGAACGCGCTGCCATTGATTGTATCGACGCTGCCAGTGCCGATGATCTGCGTCACGCCGCTCCAGCCGCCGTAGTTGAACGCGTTGGTGAACGTGTTCGCCACGTCCATGTAGATCGTGAGAATTCCCGATGTGGTGCCGCTGTACACGCTTGCATTGATGGCGATCTTCGTTCCGAAGTCTGAGGCGTTGAAGATCGCGGTGCCGCCGAGTTCAAGCGATTCGATGCTGCTGATCGTCAGTCCACGAAAGTCCGCGACGGTAAGGAATCCTAAGGATAGGAGGTCGTTGCCGTCGCCACCGTGCATTTCGTCACCGGCGTCGAGCTCTCCACTGAAAACTATAAACGTGTCGTTTCCGCCGTTGCCATAAGCAATGTCAGCGCCCGCGCCCGCACGAACAAAGTCATTGCGCGCGCTTCCATGGAAGATGTCGTTGCCGCCTTCGCCGTCGAACCATGTGGGGGAGTCGGGCGCCGTGATGATGTCGGCGCTGGAGCTGCCGAAAATGCGAACATAGTCCAAATACTGAAAGAGCGTGTTCCAGTTGCTGAAAGTCCAGCCGCTAAGATCGAGCGAGCCAGGCACGTCCATATAGACGGCGACGCCATCGCTATGGTTCGAACCGATGAGGTGTAGGTCGCTGGGGAGGGCGCCTCCGATCTGGCTGGCGTTGATGCTCACCCACGACATCGTGTCGCCCGTGTCGAACTGGATGCGCTCAATGCCTGAGATGGTCGCGCTGCGGAGGTCGACGGTGTCGTAGAAGTTTGGCGTGACGAGCCTAATCGTATCGACGCCGTCGCCGCCTAAGTAGCTGTCGCCTGCGCCAGCTTCACCTTGGGCGGCTTGAATGACGTCGTCACCGCTGCCGCCGTCGACGTAGTCAACACCGATGCCACCGCGGAGCGTGTCAGCACCGCTACCGCCGGCGATTCTGTCGTCACCGTCGCCGCCCGTGATCTGATCGTTCTCCGAACCGCCTTCGATCTCATCATTGCCGCTGCCGCCGGAGAGAGTGTCATCGCCGGTCCCACCGGACAGCGTGTCATCGCCGCCCAGACCTGAGAGCACGTCATTTCGCGAACCACCTGCCGCCCAGTCGGCGTGGCTTGTGCCGGTATAATTGTCTTCGCTGAAGCTGCTTGAGTTGAAGTTGGTCCCGGCGGTGATATGCGCGCGCCACTCCGTCAGTGTCAGTGAGTTGATCCCGACGATGCGGATGTCAAAACCCAATCCGGTCGTCAGCACCGTGTCTGCGCCGTCGATCGTCATTGACGCGATCGTGTCGGGACCGTGAAACCAGTCGATGCCGACTTGGAAGTCCATGATCCGCATGTCGGCGTTGAAGATGAAGAAGTGATCGCGGCCAGCGCCGCCATAGAGTGCAGGGTTGTTGGTCTGGCCGCTGACAGAGAGAATGTCGTTGCCGTCGCCACCGCGCAGCACGGCCCCATTGACCGCGGACGTATCAATGGCGTCGTGTGTGCTGCTGCCGATGAACTCTTCGAAGTTCGAGAAGCTATCGATCGCGGAGCCTCGGAAAGCCCATGTGCCACCGATCAGCACGCCGTCTTCGGTGAGCTCCGAATAGTCGAGGACATCGTAGTCGGCGCCGCCATTGAGGATGTCTGCGAAGTAGTCGTCGCCGGGGCGGATGATATCGTTGCCCGCGCCGCCGGTGAGCGTATCGCCACCGCCGCGACCGTAGAGGATATCGTTGCCGGCCAGACCGTCGGCCGCTTCGTCAGCGCCATTACCTTCGAAGGTGTCGTTGCCGCCCGTTGCGCCAGGACCTGGTGACCAAATTCCCATCGCGCGCTCCTTCGAATGTGAGTTGTGCAGGGTGTGCGCAGGCACATTTCACGAAGGATGCTCTCGCCATAAGCACGACCTTGGTCTTAAGACTGGTCGCAGCCGTGGCGGACGAGCGCGGTGGGGGTTCGGATGCGATTCCTAATCGTGGATGATCATTCGCTGTTGCGAGACGGATTGGCCGCGTTGCTTCGCCAACTCGGCCCCGAAACCGAAGTTGTGTCCGCGGCGGACGGCGGGGAGGCGCTTGAGCTCGTCGAAGCCCACGCGGACCTTGATGCGGCCATTCTCGATTTGGCGATGCCCGATATGGATGGCGCCGCCGTGCTCGAAGCGTTCGCGGCCAAGCGGCCGGACCTTCCGGTGATTGTTCTCTCCGCGTCCGAGAAGGCGGCAGACGTGCGGCGTGTAATGAGTCTTGGCGCGCTCGGTTATGTGCCCAAGTCTGCGTCACATCAGACTTTGCTTGCGGCGATTGAGCTGGTGCTGAGCGGTGAGATCTATGTGCCGCCGCTTTTGTTGAGCGAAGGGCAGGCGGTTGCATCAAACGTAGAGCTTCCGAAACTGACTCCACGCCAATCGGATGTGTTGGCCTGCGTGTGTCGCGGGCTATCGAACAAGGCGACGGCGAGTGAACTTTCGATGTCGGAAAAGACCGTGAAGGCGCATGTCACCGCTATCCTGCGCGCGCTGGGCGCTAGAAATCGCGTGCAGGCGATTGCGATCGCGCGCGAGAATGAATTGGTGCGTTAATCCGCTTCTGCACGCGCCCGGACGAGATTGCCGATGAGC
Source organism: uncultured Caulobacteraceae bacterium (assembly GCA_902826145.1). Taxonomy (GTDB): domain Bacteria; phylum Pseudomonadota; class Alphaproteobacteria; order Caulobacterales; family Aquidulcibacteraceae; genus Vitreimonas. The sequence goes on along the minus strand of CADEDT010000080.1, from coordinate 1,438 downwards.
GCGCGCAGCCGCGCTTTCACCACCGGCTTATGCAGGACGGGCAGCCCGCTCGCGGCGGCGTCGCGGAGCTTTTCTGGTGTTGTATCGCCCGTGATTAGTGCCGCGGGAACGGAAGTGCCGATGGCTTGCCGCAATCGTTTGATGGCGGCGATGCCGTTTTCCTCTGCGAGGCCGTAGTCGCACAGGATGGCGTTGGGCGTTGACCCGTTCTGCTCGTGGTGGCTGAGCATGTCGCCAGCTGATGCCGCTACGTGCACCGAGTAACCCCAGCTCGCCAAAAGCGCCTCCGTGCCGGCGCGGATTTGCGCGTCGTCGTCGATAACCCAGATAGACGCGCGCGCTGTTGTTTCGGCGAGCGACGACGCCGGTCTTTCATCTGCTGCAGGCGCAGGCGTCAGCGGCGCAAGGACGCGGAACACGCTGCCGCGCCCGACGCGTGAGTGAAGCTCGATCGTATGGTCTAGCAGCGCACAGAGGCGCTGGACTATGGAGAGGCCAAGACCGATGCCTTTGGTGCGGCCTTTGTCGGCCTGATAGAATTCGCGGAAGATAAGCTCGCGCTCGTCCGCGGGAATGCCCAGCCCCGTGTCCCAGATCTCGATGACGCCACGGCCTTGCGCGTGACGAGACGCGATCAGAACGCCGCCTCGATCTGTGTGACGAACCGCGTTTGAAATCAGATTGCGCGCGATGCGTTCGAGCATGACCGCGTCGCTTAGGACCCACGCTTCACGAAGCTGTACTCTTAATTCCAGCCCTTTTGCCTCGGCATCAGGACGCGCTTCGTTGGCTAGCCGTTCTAGTAGTGGGCGCAATGAAAGCGGCCGCGCCTGCGGTTCGATCACACCGGCATCAAGCTTCGAAATGTCGAGCAGGGCGGTGAAGAGTTCGTCCAACGACTCTGTTGCAGCGTCGATCTTGTCCACGAGGCCTGCTGCTGCCGGATCGAGGCGTTCGTGTTTTAACGCGCCGACGAGAAGGCTCAGTGCGTGCACCGGCTGACGCAGGTCGTGGCTCGCGGCGGCAAGGAAGCGCGATTTGGCTGAGTTGGCATCCTCCGCCAGTTGCTTTTGCGCGCGCAGATCTTCCGCCAACGCTGCGTTCTCAAACCCAAGCGCCAGTGCTTGCACGACGCCGGCGTTGAAACGCAAGGCGAGCCACGCGACAGAAGGAATCCAGATCGCGGCCAATAACCCGTACGCGACATGTACCACATCGCCCTGTGCCAAGCTCCAGATCGCGCTGGGGATCATTGCGGGCAGGAAGTAGCCGTAGAAGGCGGGTATCCAGCGGCCGAACGACGCGAGCGCGCCGTACACAATGGCCGACAGCAACACGATCACCAGCAGCTGAAGATCGAGACGATCCGGCGCCATCAGGAAGATCGAGCCGACGCCCCAGGAAAGGCCGCTGGAGATGCACCCCGCGGTGAACCAAT
>CADEDT010000079.1:8508-16262 GCA_902826145.1 uncultured Caulobacteraceae bacterium | reverse complement strand
GATCTCATGTCTCCGAGGAGAGTTTCAGCATTATTTCAGCCGCCTGATCCAGCAGCACGCGCTCGTCACGGCTGAGTTTCGCCAAGCGTTTCTGCAACAGCGCCAACCGGCGCTTGCGCCCCTCCTCCATCAGCGCGCGGCCCCTGGCTGTGACCTCAATGCGGAGCCCGCGTTTGTCCTCCCGGTCGGCGCGCTTGGCGACGAGACCTTCGGCTTCGAGGTCGGTGATGAGCTTGGACATGGTCGCCGGCGTCACCTGCTCGGCACGGGCCAGCGCGGTAAGGCTCATGGCGCCGCCGAAGGTGAGCACGGAGAGCGCTGATAATTTCGGGGCCGAGACGCCGGTTTCATCATCGGCCACACGGACGGCGCGAAGCAGGCGGATGGCGGCGCGGTGCAGCGCGGTGGCGACTTCGAGGGAGTGCGATCGGGCAGCCATGGTGCTGCAGAGTCTCGCTTGACTTAGTTAGTTAGTCAAACTAATTATATGCACAAGGTCGTTGGAGAGCCGTCATGAACACCGCGCCGCCGCTTCTTTCCGGTATTTGCCAGATCGCCCTCGCCAGCGCCGATCCGGGCGCACTGGTCGCGTTCTATCGCGACACCCTAGGCTTCCCGGTGTTGTTCGAGACGAACGGCATGACGTTCTTCCAGTCCGGCTCAACGCGGCTGATGATCGGCGCGGCGCAGCCGGGCCAGCAAGTCGGCGGCGACGCTGTGCTTTATTTTGAACCGCGCGATTGGAGCGCCGCTGAAAGCGCGCTCGAAACCAAAGGCATCGCCTTCATGCATCCCGCGCAGAAACTCCAAGAAGCGCCGGGCCGCGAACTCATGCTGCGCGCGTTCAAGGACCCGGAAGGTCACACGCTGGCGATCATGGGGTGGCGGGCGGCTTGAGACGTCCGCTTTTCGCCGAAGGCAGACTCTACTGATCCTGGGATTTCTTCGCGTTCTCCTCGGCCCGCTCTCGCATTCGCGCCACCCCATAGTTCACATCGTTTCCGACAAATATGCCAATCGCGAGAGCGACGACGAATACAATGGCCGCGACAACCTTCAGTTCGCGCACACCAAGAAGCGCGCCAAGAACAAGGACGACAAGCGCGACGACGGTACCGCAAAAGGTGATGCCGAGTTGAAGGCAGCCTTGCTCGGCTCTCGTGGCAAAGTAGTCCGATAAGGTCGGCGAGGGCTTTGTCTTGCCACGGGACATCACTGTGTAGGACTCGCATACTATTGGGCGTCTGTTTAGGGCCAATAGCGGACCTTAGCCTAGCCTTTTGCCTTTCGCCCGCGCAGGCTTGAGAGGCTCACCTGGTCTACCACACCTGCCTTGAACACCAGCGACGCCAGCCACAACAGCAGCACAACAGTCGCGATCATCATCGCGCCCATGCCGGCGATTTCGATCCAAGAGAGTCCGGACGGCGCGCGCACGAGCAGCAGGAACGGCGTGAATAGCGGAATCCAGCTCGCCGTCTCGATGATCGGCGCGTTGGGATTATCGAGCGCCGGCGTGATCAGCATCATCGGCATGGCGAGTACAAGCGCGACGGGGCCGAGCAAGGTCTGCGCTTCCTGCAGCGACTCACACAGCGAGCCGAGCGCCAGGAAAATCGCGCCATACATGATGTAGCCGGCGACGAAGCCGACAACGAACGCCACCAGCAAGCGCGGCTCAAGGAAAGCGGCGGCGATTTGGCCGAGGATGCTGTCGCCTGCCCGGTCGGCGGCCATGGTCAGCAATGTGCCGCCCAGCGCGCCCCAGAACAGGAAGAGCGTCACGCTCACGGCGGCAACACCGAGCAACTTACCAATCAGCATTTGCAGCGGGCTGACGCTCGTCAGCAGCGTGTCGAGTATCTTGTTTGACTTCTCCTCGATCACGCCGTTGAGCAGCATGTTGGCAACCGAGAAGACGACGCTCCAAAGGATGAAAGCGAGCGCCAGCGCAGCGTAGAACGGTGCGCGTTCGCGTAAAGTGACGCTTTCACCCGTCGTCGTGCGCGGATCAAACTGAACGATCTGCGGATCGAAGCCCTGAAGGCGTTCCGCTTCGCTTGGCGGCAGACCCTGCGCCGCGAGCGCTTCGCGCTGCATCTCAAGGCGCATCGCACGATGTGCGACGTTCGTCGGCTCGTCGTGATTGAGCGCCGTGCTCCAGTATTCGATCACCGGCGCTCCGGCCTCATCGCGGCGAATGTTCAGCGCGCCGTAGAGCGACGCGCCGCTCGCGAGCGTGCGGGTGCCGTCGAGGTACGGCGTCAGAGCTTGGATTTGAGGTGCAGGCGCCGCGACGATCTGATAGCGCGGTGACGGCGAGGGGAACGCGCGAACAGCATTAGGCGCGCGCTCGGCCACGACAGCACGCGCTGCCGCAATGGCTGCCTGCCGATCGGGTGCTGCATCGAACGCCTCAATCACGGGCGCTTCCAAGTCAGGCGCCGCGGCGGCCAGATAGCCACGTATCTCACCTCGTGCGTCTCTGAGCGCGTTCCGGGCAAATGCTGCCTCAACAGCGGCGACGTCGCTGGCGCGCTCGGCGACAATGGCGAGCACGCGCGGCGGCTCCGCGCGGGCGAGGAAAATCGGCGCGAACAGAAGCACAGCAATGATGAGTGGCGCGGTGAGGAGCGAGAGCCAAAAACCCCACGAGCCCGCGTAGGCCATGTAGTCTCGCCGCGCGACGAGGAAGATCGGAGACATCCGCCTACTCCGCCGCGCTCACGGCGACTTTGTCGCCGACCAACGCCACGAACGCCTCGTGCAGGCTCGCGCGCGCCGGCTCAAACAGCGAAAGCGGCGCACCCGCTTCAACACATGCCTGTAGGAGCTGACGTGAGCCGTGGCCGTTTTCTAGCGTCACGCGCCAGCGCCGGTTGCCATGCTCACCCAACTCCTCAACCCATTTGAAGCCGAGCGGCTGAAGCACCGGCGCCATGTCGTATTCACCATCCGTCTCAACCACGGCAATCGCCGGCGCGAGCGCCAGCGCATCACGCACTGTCCCCTCGAATGCCGCCCGGCCTTGTGCAATGAGCAGAATGCGATCGCACAGCCTCTCGGCGTGCTCCATCACGTGCGTGGAGAAAACAACGGTGCGTCCTGCCGCCGCTTCGGCGCGAATGGTGTCTTCGAGCACGCGCTGGTTCACGGGATCGAGCCCAGAGAACGGCTCGTCGAAGATGATCAGATCAGGTTCGTGCGCGATGGCGCCAAGCACTTGAACCTTCTGCGCCATGCCCTTCGAGAGCGTCTTGACCTTCTTGCGCCGGACGCTGCCCAGCCCGTGATCTGCCAGCAACTGATCGGCGCGCTTGAACGCCTTGCCCGCCGGCGTGCCCTTCAGACGCGCGAGATACGCAATCGCGGCACGCGCGCTCATGCCGCGATAGAGGCCGCGCTCCTCCGGCAGGTAGCCAACGCGCTTCATCGTCTCGCGATCGGCCGCGCCGCCGAGCACAGTGATACGCCCCGCCGTTGGACGCAGCACACCGACAAGCATGCGCAATGTCGAAGACTTGCCCGCGCCATTCGGCCCGAGCACGCCGTATATCGATCCCTTCGGGACGCGAAAGCTCAGGTCCTGCACCGCAGTGCGCGCGCCGTAGCGCTTGACCAGCCCTTCTGCTTCAAGCGCGGCTTCCATGCTGTAACGAGGTTTACCGGGGTCCAACGCCAGATCAAGCGCGCGCCCCTGTGTGCGTTGCCGCATCCTGGAAAGAGCGACAATCCTGACACGCGAATCCGCCCGGCGCGCCGTCACGTTCGCACCCGCACCACGCCCGTGTGAAGTTTTCGAAATTCGCCAACGTTGCTTGCGGGCCCGAAATTTGAGGCGCTAGCTCCGGGCTTCCTCGAGGCGGAGGGCTGAACAATGAAAGCGGCCGATCCCGAAAAGCTGAATGCATTTCTAGGAAAATTGGTTGGCGATCTGGGCGCCGTCACCGGCGCGGCGCTGGTGCTGCTGGGCGATCGTCTCGGCATCTACAAAGCGATGGCCGACGGCAAAGCGGTGACGCCGGACGAGTTGGCCGAGAAGACAAAACTCAACGCGCGCTATCTGCGCGAATGGCTCTCGGCTCAGGCTGCGGCGGGCTACGTCGACTACAATGCGAAGAGCAAGAAGTTTAAGCTCAACCCAGAACAAGCCTGTGCGCTCGCTGACGAAGGCGGCCCCGCCTTCTTCGCCGGCGCGTTCGACCTGGCGCAAGCCATGTGGCTCGACGAGCCGAAGATCGCTGAGGCGTTCAAGAGCGGCAAAGGCGTCGGTTGGCACGAGCATTCGACGTGCCTCTTTCGCGGCACGGAGAGATTCTTCCGGCCCGGCTACAATGCTCACTTGGTCTCGGAATGGATTCCGTCACTGCGCGGGATGAAAGCAAAGCTCGAGAAAGGCGCGAAAGTCGCCGACGTCGGCTGCGGGCATGGCGCGTCGACGATCCTGATGGCGCTCGCCTACCCAAAGTCGAAATTCTTCGGCTACGACTATCACGCGCCATCGATCGCGCGCGCCAAGCAACTGGCGAAGGAAGCCGGTGTCGACAAACGCATCACCTTCCAGCAAGCCAGCGCCAAGGACTATCCGGCGCTCGACTACGACATGATTGCGTTCTTCGATTGCCTGCACGACATGGGCGATCCCGTCGGCGCCGGCAAACACGTGAAGGAAGCGTTGGCCGACGACGGCACGTGGATGATCGTCGAGCCGTTCGCGCACGACGATCTAGCTGACAATCTGAACCCGGTCGGCCGCGTCTATTATGCGGCGTCGACCATGATCTGCACACCCGCCTCCCTAAGCCAGGAGGTCGGGCTGGGGCTTGGCGCACAGGCGGGCGAGTCCCGTCTCAAAAAGGTGGCCAAGGACGCCGGCTTCGCTAAGTTTCGTCGGGCCGCCGAGACGCCCTTCAACCTGGTGTTCGAGGCGCGCGCCTGAACCGGGTGGGAGACGTTGAATGCGAGCTTTGATTTTCGCTGTCGCGCTGGCGGCTAGCGGCGCGGCCTTTGCCGAGCCTGTCACCTACACGCTCGATCCGACGCATACGCAGGTTGCCTTCTCGATTGATCGCTTCGGCTTCAACCGCGTGCTCGGACGTTTCGAGGATGTGACCGGCGAATTGATCCTGGACGAAGCCAATCCGGCGAACTCGTCCGTGCGCGCGACGATCCAGGTCGCGAGCGTCGATTCAAGCAACGACACACGTGATGGACACTTGCGCGGCGAGCGCTGGCTCAACGCAGCGCAGTTTCCGACGATAGAGTTCCGCTCAACGGCTGTGCGCTTGACCGGCGCGCAAACGGCGGAAGTCACAGGCGACCTCGTGATGCTCGGGCAAACGCATCCGGTTACGCTCAGCGTCACCCTCAACAAGATCGGCAACACGCCAAACCCGCCGAACCCACGTGCCGCTGGGTTCTCCGCGACCGGCTCGCTGACGCGCTCGACCTGGGGCTCGGCGACAGCGCAGAATTTGATTGGCGACAGCGTCAGCATCAGTATTGAAGCCCTGGCCATTCCGGCGCAGGCGGCAAACTGATGGCTTATTGGCTCGTCAAAAGCGAACCCGACACGTGGTCCTGGGACCAGCACGTCAAAAAAGGCAACGACAGCTGGACTGGCGTGCGCAACCACCAAGCCAAGGCACATCTCAAGGCCATGAAGAAGGGCGACAAGGCGTTCTTCTATCACTCCGGCGAAGGCAAAGAGATCGTCGGCGTCAGCGAGGTCGTCAAAGAGGCCTACATTGATCCAACCGACAAGACGAATGCGTTCTACTGCGTCGATTTCAAAGCGGTAGAGCCGCTGAAAACGCCGGTGACGCTCGCGGCGATCAAGGCGGACAAGAAGTTTACTGATATGGTGCTGGTGAACAATTCGCGCCTCTCCGTACAGCCCGTGACGGCGACAGAGTGGACGGCAATTCGGAAGTTAGGTGGTTTGAAGTGACGCAATATCTCGACCCGAAACTCTTCACCGACGCCGCCATTCCCGAAGAAACCAAGACGCTGAACGCCGGCATCATCGCCGCCACCAAGGACATGGCGAATTGGTGGGATGTCGGCGCGCAGAAGGTGCGTGACGCGCGCGCGGCAGGTAGCGGCGTGTTTCCGGCGCCGGTGAAATCGGATCGGGCCAAGTGGATCGAGATTCCCGGCCCCGCTGGCAAGATCAAATTGCGCGTCATCGCGCCGGAGAAATCGCGCGGCGCCTATCTGCATATTCACGGCGGCGGGCACGTGCTCGGCGCGGCGGATCAGCAGGATCGGCTGCTGGAGCGCATCGCTGATGAGACCAAGCTCACAGCAATCAGCGTCGAGTATCGGTTGGCGCCCGAAAACCCCTATCCCGCCGGACCGGACGATTGCGAAGCGGCAGCGCTTTGGGTCCATGACAACCTGCGCGACTTCGGCGGCGAAGCGCTGGCGATCGGTGGCGAAAGCGCCGGCGCGCATCTCTCGGCGCTGACCATGCTGCGGCTGCGCGACAAGCATGGCCGCACGCCGTTCAAGGCCGCGAACCTCGTGTTCGGCGTGTTCGACCTCGGCATGACGCCAAGCGCGCGTCAGTTCGGCGATGAAGAGCGCCTGGTACTGCGGACGCTGGACATCCAGAAGTTCGGAGAAGCATTTTTGCCGGGGCTCAGCGATGAGCAGAAGCGCTCACCGCAACTCTCGCCACTCTTCGCGGATCTGCGCGGCCTCTGCCCAGCGCTATTCACGATCGGCACCAAGGACGCATTGCTGGACGACAGTCTCTTCATGCACGCGCGCTGGATTGTTGCAGGCAATCAGGCGGAGCTCGATATCTATCCCGGCGCCTGTCACGGCTTCATCGCCTTTCCGTGCCCGCAGACATTCCAATCGCTGACCAAGCAGACGGCTTTCTTGAACGCCGCGTTAGGCTGACGACGAATGGCGATGGCACAGCGACGAACGTAGGCGCCGAAAATCGTTCGCCGCATCGAAGCGACAACTCGTCTCTCAAAAATTGCGCGAAGCACCGTTACGCGCGCTGATGGCGAGGCCTGCTTTCAACGCACCGCCATGTGTTGATATCTGGCGGCCGCGAACCCCCGTAGTCGCCAGCTAAAAGGCCTCCAAGCTCGCCCTCATGAGTTCGGAGGTTGGGACGCCGGCGCCGGTTCCGAGTGTCGGCCTGCCGGCGTCCCGCACTTCGTCAGCGCTCTCCGGAAACGGAGAGCGCGCTTAGTTTCCCTCGAGCTCCGCGACTAGCGCGTTCATGCCGTAAACGTCGGCGAGCGCTGCGCGGATAATCGTCGACGACACCGTGACGGACCGGTTGAGCGCACCATCGTAGAAATACTCGCCGCCGAGCGAGTGGATGTTGCCATCGAACACGGCGCCGACGACGTCGCCTTCACGATCCAGAAGTGGGCTGCCGGAATTGCCGCCGATGACGTCGGTCGAGGTCGAGACATTGTGGATCGCGCGCGGATCCAGGCGGCCACGCGCATCGATCCAGCGTTGGCTCAGCACGAACGGCTCGTGGCCAGTGGCGCGCTGGTAGAGGCCTTCGGTGTACGTGAAAGGTCCAATCACGCGACCACTCGGCTCGGTCCACCCGATCACCCGGCCATAGGAGATACGCGGGCTGAAGGTGGCGTCAGGATATTGCGCTTCGCCGAAGGCGCGGAAACGCGCGCGGGCGATGCGCTCGTGTGCGCGCGCGACGGGGCCTTCGACCTGCGAAACGTAACGCTCGCGCACGGCGCGCCCGTCGGCGTCCCAGT
>CADEDT010000079.1:0-8498 GCA_902826145.1 uncultured Caulobacteraceae bacterium | reverse complement strand
TGGCGATAGGCCGGATCGGCAAGGCGCGAATGCGAGAGCCGCTCGGCCAGCACTTCGGGGCTCTCGCTGCCTAAGATGCGGCGCGCGGTCGGATCGTCGACCGTCAGGTATTCGCGCATCTTCGAAAGCCAGAATTCGAGATGCAGTTGCTCGAACTCGGGCGTCACCGGCCGCTGCGCGCGAATGCTCTGCGCAACAGTCGGGAGCCTTGCCTCAGCGTAGCGCGGCAGACGCTGCGCATCTGGCTTTTCGCGCTCAGCTGCACCGCGAACGAGATCGCGCGCCCAGGTGAAGAGCAGCGAACGCTCGCCAGCGCGCTGTTCGAGATACTGGTACGAGTAGAACATGCCGCGATAGGCAGCCTGCGCGCGCTCGATCTCGCCCCACGCATCGCCCACTTCACGGGTTGAGGCGCGGTTGCGGCGCACGCGCTGTTGCAGATCGGTCTGGCGCTCGGCCACGCGAGCAAAACCAGAAGGGTCAGCGAGCGCTTGGCGGCGCCCGGAGAGACCCTTGAAGGAGTTCTCTACGCTCTGCAGCGCGCTCGAAGCGATACGCGCCTGATCAGGGCCGAGCGCGGAGTACGCAATCAAGCGCCCCCGCTGCTCGGAGAGCGAAGCGATCTGCCACGGCAAACCAAGATCGCGCTCGAACGCCAGCTCCGCCGTCGTGCGCAAGCGCGACGTGCGACCTGGGTTGCCAGCGATCAGCACGACTTCGTTCTCGGCGAGCGGCGTGAAGCGCATGCCGAGATGGTTCGGCGTCGTTGCAGGCGCGCCATTGTCATAGAGGCGCAGGAACGAGAAATCGAGGCAGTAGCGCGGGAAGTTGAAATTGTCCGGATCGCCGCCGAACGCGGCCATGCCGTGCTCCGGCGCGAAAACCAAGCGCACATCATCGTAGGTGCGGAAGCGATAGAGGCCGTAGCGTCCGCCTTGGTAAAGCGTCACGACCTCGCAACGCTCTGTCGCGCTCGTGCAGTCGCGCGTCAGTCGCGCAATCTCCGCATCGCGCGCGCGGGCAAAAGCTTCAGGCGCAACATCAGCGGTCGCCGTCTCGATATTCGACGTCACGTCGGAGATCGAGGTCAGCACCTGCACGCTCATGTTCGGGCAGCGCAGCTCCTCTTCGCGCGTCTGCGCCATGAAGCCGTGCTCGATGTAGTTGTTTTCCGTCGTCGCCAGCGCGGTGACGCAGGAGATAACGCAGTGATGGTTCGTAAGCACCAGCCCCGCTTCGCTGACGTTCGACGCTGAACATCCCGGCAGCCGCGCCGTGCCGGCCATGACGTTGTCGAGCCAAGCTTGATCGGGCGCCCAGCCCATTTCCTCGCGCATGCGGTCGGCGGGGAAATTGTCGAACGTCCACATGCCTTCCTCGGCCGTCGCGGACGGCGCGGCGGAAAGCCCAAGGATTCCCACAACGGCCGCAGCCGCGCGCAATTTCTGGCGCATGATTTCCCCTCGACTCAGTTGGCCGAGAGAAAACGCGATGCGCGCTATTCGGGCAAGCGCGGTAGGCGCTTATTCGAGGCCGACCGCCGCCAGCATTTGCGTCTTCACCTCAGCCGAAACGTCTTCGGCGTCATTGATGAAATCGCGCGCATCGCTTTCGGAAGCGCCAGTGATGCGGACATTTGCGCGGTCATCGGCATCGCCAGGCCCGCCCTCGTCAGCATCGACATGCACAGAGCGCCCTGCGGCGTTCACGCGCACTGTGGCGCTTTCGCTGTTCGGATTGTCCTCATCGGCCGCAACCGAAATATCCACGCCTGGGAACCGGAGCGCGAACACCTCAGGCTGCGGCTCGCTGTTCAGCGGCTGCATGTCACCTAGCATCTGGATTTCGCTGCCATCCATGAGCGCAGAAGCGCCGCCAGCAACACGGCTCGCGGTTTGGCGTCCGTCCGGCGCGGTCACGACGTAGACTTGCTGGTTCTCGTCGGCGCGCACTTCCAGTGTGTAGCCGCCGGGCGGATTTTCACCGCCTTCGAGATCGGCGCTTGAATAGGAGCCGTCGCAGGCGGCCAACATCAGTGGCAGCGCCAGCGTCAGAAACAGAGCACGCATCATCTCTTCACTCCCACCCGTTCTGCCGCCGCTCGCGGCTGTTTTGATCGACTTGATCGTAGCAAGACCCACGCTCACCTGCGCCTGCGCGGTTATCACACTGGTCACGCGCCTGCTCATCGTAGGCGCTTTGCATCATCGCGCAGCCGCCCAGAGCTGCGGCAGCGACAAAGGCGAGCAATGTGCGACGCATAGCGTTCCTCAAATCAGCCGCGATAGCCAATGCATGACATTAAGCGCGAACTGGCGGTTATCATAGCCGCGCCGGTTCATGCCGATCGCTTCGCCGTCGCCACCGCGATACGCCCGCAGCATTGCCGCCTCACCCAGCACAACCACGCGTCCGCGTCCGAATTCTACGGCCACCGCTTGAGCGCGGCCAGCAGCGGAGACGGGCTCGCCATACGTCATCGAGACCATCACATCGCCGCCATCGCGGCGAATTTCAGGCGCCGTCGGCGGAGCGTCGGTGGCGCGCGACGAAAGAACGAGCAGCGACACGCCGTCGTGCGGACCGCGCAGCGATTGGCCGGTGTAGCTCAGCACACGCAACACGCGCTCGTCGGCGCGACGCCCCCGCAGAATGGCGTGATCCGCGAGCGATTGACCCGAGAACACGATGTGGCTTGGGCCGAGCGTCGTCTCGGCCTGCGCCGGGTCTTCGGTGAGGCCACGGCTCATGTCCACGCCGAAGCGTTCACCCAGTGATGCCGCAGCGGCGCTGAACGGCCAGTGATCGGTGATCAGCAACAGCGAGCCACCGCGTAGCACCCATTCGGAAATCGTCGACGCCTCTGCGTCAGAGAACGCCGCGACATCGTTTGTCTCGTTCGCGCCTTGGGCTAGCGCGACCACAAGCACTGCCACACCGTGCAAAACGTCAGCCGTGATCTCCCCATCACTCTTGCGGATCGCATAGCCATCCGCGCGCAAGAGTTGCGCGAGCGGGCGATAGCCAGTGGTGCTTAGATGCGCGTTGTGATGTCCTTCGTCGAACAACACGACCGGGTGCTGCTCACCATAAGCAGGCGCTGCGACAGCCGCATCGAACGATGGGTCGTACCCCTCGGCGCGCTTCAGCAAGAACAGAGCAGCGCCGCCGGCGCCCAGCAGCACCAGCACTATGACGCCGACGAGAAACAGTTTGCCCCGGCCCATGAGCCCTCCGTCGCACCCAAGCTAGCGGGCGCGGTGAAGAGCTGGAACTGGGATTCGGCGCTTAGCGCGTGCGTTCGAAGCGGATGACCTTCTGCTCGCGGTCGACATAGGCGACCCGATAGCCGGCGCGGGTCCAGGCGTGGGCGGCCGAGCCCTCTTCGCGATTGTCGTTCGACCAAAACGAACGATGCTTCGTGGCGCTCATTGGCAGCGTCTTGCCAATGATCTCTTCGATGTCTTCGAAAGTGAGCATTTCTGGCCGACCACGACGACGTTCGAGGTGGGACTGAAGCGGCCGATACTTTCGCAATGCAGACATTCACGCGCTCCCATTTCGCGTTTGTCCGGATCGGATCCGGAACGGTGACGGATTGGAATGATGAACTGATTTGCGGCTTATGCACAGAATCAGCGCGCGTCGTTACGCTTGCGAAATTCATGGCGGTAAGCGGTGATTGTGCGCACTATGTATCGGCGTGAGGAGCCTCGCTGATGAGAGACGTCGCTGTTGTTTCGTACTGCCGAACGGGCATCGCCAAGGCGACGCGCGGCGCACTGAACCAAACGCACGGCATCGCCATGGCGGCGCACGTCATGAAAGAAGCGGTGGCGCGCGCGAAGATTGAGACGGGCGAGATTGAGGACGTCGCGCTCGGCTGCGGGCTGCCTGAAGGCGCGACAGGTCACAACGTGGCGCGCAATGCGGCTTTGTTCGCGGGTTTCGGCGTTGGCGTGCCGGGCGTGACTGTAAACCGTTATTGCGGCTCGGGGCTGACGGCGGCCTCCTTCGTCGCGAACGCCATTGCGCGCGGCGAGATCAGCTGCGGCATTGCCGGCGGCGTTGAGAGCATTTCGCTGGTGCAGTTCAATCTGAACTTCAACGGCTTCTTCTACGAACCGCTGCAGCAGAAAATGCCGGCAGTTTGGTGGACGATGAACCAGACGGCCGATTTCGTTGCCGAGAAGTACGGCATCTCGCGGCAAGACCTCGATGAGTATGTGGTGATAAGTCAAAAGCGCGTTGCCGAGGCAAACGCCGCCGGCAAGTACACGCAGGAGATCACACCTTTCGCTACGAAGATGAAGGTCACGGACAAGGCGACCGGCGAAAGCAGCATCGTTGACGTGACGCTCGATCGCGACGAAGGCCCTCGCCCGGATACGACGTACGAAAAGCTTGCGGCGCTGAAGCCCGTCTACGAAGGCGGCACGACGACGGCAGGCAACGCCTCACAGCTCTCGGACGGCGCGGCGGCATGCGTGCTGATGGACGCCGATCTCGCCGCGAAGCGCGGACTACCGATCCTGGGCTATTGGCGTGCGTTTGCGCTGGGTTCTGTCGCGCCAGAAGAAATGAGCATCGCCATCACGCCGGCGATCCGGAAGCTGATGAAACAGAATTCCGTCAATGCGGGCGATGTCGATCTCTGGGAGCTGCACGAAGCGTACGCGGTGACGACGCTCTACAATCAGCGCCAACTCGAAACGCCGTGGGAAACGACGAACGTCAATGGCGGCGCCATTGCGCTTGGCCACCCCTACGGCATGAGCGGCATCCGGTATCTTGGCTCGACTTTGATGGAGCTTGGGCGCCGCAACGCCAAGCGCGCTATTGTCGGCGTCTGCACCGCCGGCGGCATGGCGACCGCCGCGTTGCTGGAGCGCTGAGCACATGAGCACGGAAGCCTGGGATTTCGGCCGCGGTTTGAGCGGCTATGCGTGGTGCACGCCCAACGCGCGCGCGAATGTTCTTCTGACACACGGCTTCGCTGAATACGCAGAGCGTTACGTCGAGCACTATCATCAGCTTGTGCCGAAACTGAATGCGCTCGGTTTTGACGTTTATGGCTGGGACGTACGCGGCCACGGTCGTTCGACCGGCGCACGCGGCGTTGCAGACATGCACGAAGCCGTCGCCGATCACCGCGCGGCGCGGCGTGCGTTGGGCGGCAAGCCGCTCTTCCTGTTCGGTCATTCGCTCGGCGGGCTCGTGACGGCGGCAAGCGTGGCGGAAGATGCCTCGGACGTCGCCGGCGTCGTGCTGAGCGCGCCCGCTCTGCTCATCACCGCGCCTGCTCATCTGCGCGCGATCGCTGGCCTTGTCGCTGCATTCGCGCCGGGCGCGCGCCTTGCGCCGCCGCTCGACGCAGACAGCCTCTCGCGCATTCCCGAGGAAGTGGCGGCCTATCGCAACGATGCGATGGTGAGCGATCCTCGCGTACCGGCGAAAACCGGCGCCACCGCCATTGCCGTCTCCGAGCAAGCGTGGGCGCGCTATCCGCAATGGCGCACGCCGGTGCTTGTGTTGCACGGCGAACAGGATCGCGCGACAGATCCCGAAGGCAGCAAACGCTTCGCCGCCATGATCCCGGCAGCCGACAAACAACTCGTGCTCTACCCGGAAGGCCGCCACGAACTGCTCAACGATCTCGATCGCGACGCGGCCATGGACGTGATCTCAAGCTGGCTGCGCGAGCGGCTGGGCTAGATCGCGTGCTCGGACTGTGACGGTGGTCACATCACTCGCGTGAATTTCGCGCCTTCAAGGTAGAGCGAAATTGGGCTCGCAAAATTTTCGATGGCGCGGAACTGACTACCATCGCGAACGTTGCGGGGGTGCGGGTTCCTTCTAGGCAACTTCCGAGGAGACAACGGTGAGCAAAGATCACGACCACGATGACGCGACTCATGGCGCAACGACGATCCGTGCATCGAAGGGCGGCGGGGGCGGCGGCAAGTTGCTGCTCGGCGCGCTCGCGGCAGTGATCTTGGCTGGCGGCGGCTACTACGCCTGGAAGACCTACGGGCAAAACGCCGACAGCACGCAGACCGCCTACAACGACTCCTACGCTTCAGATCCGTACGAAAGCGACCCGCTCCGCGCTGGCCCGCTTCCGTCCGACGAAAACACTGCAGATGATACGACGGACGATAGCGTCGCCTCGCCTGCTTCAACCGAAACACGTTCCTCCACGCCAGCGCGCCGTTCAACGGCCCGCGCGGAAGCCGTGCCGGAAGAAACCATCGGCATCACGCCAATCAATGCAACGACAGGCGAAAGCGCCACGGTCGGCGATGACGGCGAACTCGTCGTGACCGCGCCGCGCCGTCCGGTCTGGACCAACACGCCAAGCGCACGCCGTCTCTCGGCCATGTATCCGCAGCGCGCGCTTGATCGCGGCCGCGAAGGCGAAGCGCGCCTCGCGTGCATCGTGCAGGATAGTGGCGCGCTCGATTGCGACAAGATGTCGGAAACGCCCGGCGGTTTTGGCAACGCCGCGCTGCGCGTCGCGCGCACCTTCCGCCACTCGCAGACGCTGGCAGACGGCAGCGACTCCGCCGGCTCGCCGGTGAACCTGCGCGTCGTGTTCCGGATCGACGAGAGCGATCGCTTCGCTTCGCGCTAAACGCTAGCGCACCCAACTTTGACGGCCGCGTGGCGAAAGCTGCGCGGTCGTTGTCGTTGGAGCGCAGCGTTTCGGCGGTTTCCGCTTGACCGACCATGCGCGCCCGCTTTCATCGCCACGACGCATTGGGGGATCACATGTCGCTTCACCGCCGCGCCCTGCTCAACGCAGGCGCCGCCACGCTCGCGCTCCAGGCCATGCCTGCCGAGGCGCAGACCCCGGAAGCGGCGGCCGACCGCCTACTCGCGCGCATCACCGAGCAATTGCTGAGCGACTATCCTGAAAGCGCGACCAGCGCCGGCGTCGACAAGGATGCGCGCGCCCGTTTGCGTTCGCGGCTGTCGAGCCATTCGGCTTCAGGACAAGGCGTGATCAGAGGCCACGTGCGCTCGACGCTGTCTCAGCTGCGGCGGCTAAACACGGATCAGCTGAGCGCGGAGAAGAAGCTCAACGTCGATGTTGTGAAAAGCGTCTATGGGCTCGCGGCGGACGGCTTTGAGTTTCCGTACGGCGACGTCGCCATCCTCAACAACAATTGGTCCTACCGCAACACGCCCTACGTCGTCGCGCAGAACGTAGGCGCGTTTGTCGAGATCCCCTCCTTCCTCGACTCCAGCCACTCGATCAACACCGCCGCTGACGCCAACGCCTACCTCGCGCGCATGGACGCCTACGCGCGCCAGCTCGATGGCGAGACCGTGCGCGTGCGCGCTGATGCGGGGCGCGGTGTGGTGTTGCCGGATTTCCTGCTGGCAAAGACGTTGCAGCAGCTCCGCACCAGTCGCGCCGCTCCATTCGCGCAATGGGGCATCGTCAGCTCACTCGCCACCCGCGCCGCGCGCGCGAACCTAAGCCCCCGCTACGCTGCGGATGCAGCCCGCATCGCCGAGCACCACATCGCCCCAGCGCTCGACCGTCAGATCGCCATGCTGGAGTCGCTACAAGCGCGCGCGACAAGCGACGCTGGCGTTTGGAAGCTGCCGCGCGGCGACGAATATTACGCCTGGGCGCTGCGCGCGGGCACGACCACCGATATGACGCCCGACGAAGTCCACCAGATGGGCCTCAACGAGCTGCGCGCGCTGCATGGGCGGATGGACCCGATCCTGCGTTCCATCGGCTATACACAAGGCAGCGTCGGCGCCCGCATGACGGCGCTCGGCGAAGACCCGCGCTATCAATTCGCCGAAGGCGACGCGGGCCGCGCCGAGATCATGGCGTTTATTGAAGAGCGTATCGCCGACATTCGCACCCGCCTCCCACGCGCGTTCCACACGCTCGTCCGCGGCTATCTCGAAGTGGTGCGCATTTCGCCGGACGTCGAAGCCGGCGCGCCCGGCGCTTATGGCGGCGCGGGCACGATCGACGGCAGCGAGCCGGGCCATTTCTGGATCAATCTGCGCACGCCGGCGCTGCACACCAAGTTCGATCTGGCCGACCTCACCTATCACGAAGCCATCCCCGGCCACGTCTGGCAGGGCGAATACACATTCCGGCAGCCGCTCATCCGCACGATGCTGGGCTTCAACGCCTACAGCGAAGGCTGGGCGCTCTATGCGCAGCAGATCGCCGATGAGCTTGGCGTCTATGACGACTTCCCCGTCGGCCGCCTGGGCTATCTGCAATCGCTCGCATTCCGCGCCTGCCGCCTCGTCGTCGACACCGGCATTCATTCGAAGCGCTGGACGCGCGCGCAAGGCGTTGACTTCTTCGTCCGCGAAAACGGCTCAAACCCACAAGAAGTGCAAAGCGAAGTCGATCGCTATTGCTCATGGCCGGGCCAAGCCTGCGGCTACAAAGTCGGCCACTCGACCATCAACCGCCTCCGCGAAGGCGCGCAGAGCGCGCTAGGGTCGCGCTACGA
>CADEDT010000078.1 GCA_902826145.1 uncultured Caulobacteraceae bacterium | reverse complement strand
GCAGCCGATCACCCCATCCTCGACCGCGTCCTTCTCGATCTTCGCGCGCTCGACCGCATGCTGGATCGCATGCCCCGTCATCGCCGCGCCATGCGTATCGTTGAAGGCGCCCCGGCCCGATTTGGCCAGACCCGTGCGGGCGTAAGAGACGATCACTGCGCGGCCCATCAAGTTCCTCCTCGATTTTGTTGTGCGCACACTAAACGCGGCGATGCGCGCGTGAAAGCGCGTATCGCCGCGTCAGCCTCGATAGCCGCTATTACGAAATGGCCTGGTTGTTCACGAGCCCGCCGCCGGGCGCAGGCTCTGCCGCCGCCGTTGGCGCTGCGGCTGCGACGCCACCCTGCTGGAAGATGCCTCGTCCGCGATCCTGGATCCACTTGGCGATGTCTTCAGACAAAACGCCGGCAACAATACCGACCAGCGACACCGTGAACGGATTGAGCGTCGAGGACGTCGTCGCCTGCGTCACCGAGGATGCGATCGAGAAGCCAGCGATCGCCGCGTTGGCCAGAACGTAGAACGCCAAGGCGGCGCACATGCCGAAGATCAAGCGCACGACGATCTCAGCCATCGTCACTGGCACGGGGCGGTTGAGATAGGCAGGGAAAAGGTAGAGCAGCGAGCCAAGCGCGCCCATCAGCAGAACGAGCACGGTTGAGAGCAACGCTGGATGGCCTTGCGCCAGGAAGGCGCTCGCGCCGAGCGGGCTCAGATTGCGCAGCGCATAGGCCTCGCCGCGAACGCGCGTGTAATGCTCATAGTCCGGCACAACGCTTTGCTGGAGCGCGAACACCCGGCGGTTCGCTTCCGCCACCTGCCCGCTCACGAGACGCTGGCGCGCCACCAGCGCCGAACGCTCAGCGCCGCGGTCGTCCAGCGCCTCTTCCTGCTCGGCCAATTGTTGAACTTGCGAACGCAGTTGCGCGACACCTTGTTGATCCGCGGGCGGCAAGCCAGGGCGCGCGGCAAGCGCGTTGACTCGCTGCGAAAGCCCCTGCGCCGTCATGTCCGCAGCCGCGCTCTCGGCAGTTTGGACGTTCGCGCGCGTCTCGATGTTGGCAATGGCGCCGACCATCTCGGCGCGCGCTTCGTTGGTGGACGCCTCCGCGCTCTCCACCTGCGCGTCGAGCGAAGCGATCTGTTGGTCGATCTCAAGTAGCTCGCCGCGCGGGCCAGCGCTCTCGCCTTCAAGCTGCTGAATCTGCCGATCGGCCGCATCGAGCGCCGCAAAGGAGATGAGACCGTTCGTTGACGGGGAAATCTGCGCCACGCCGAATTGGAAGTCGCGAGAACTGAAAACCAACGCGCTCAGGCCCAACACCGCGATCATCGCGACCGTCAGCACGAACCCCACGGCAAATTTGTAGAATGTCATCGCCGACCGTCCCCTTGGTTATCCCGACGCGCCACCCCCGCGCGTCACGCACTTCCATTCTTAGCTCATCCCGCCGGCTCGGGGCTTAGGTTTTTAACCATACCGGCCCGCTGACACCCCGCTTCCGCAGCGTCAAACAATGTTCAGTGAATATTTTCTCATTCCTTCAATTTTCTCTTGTCAGCCGTCAGCGAAGCGGGCATACAGACTTTGCGCTCCTCCCCAAGCAGCGCGACCAGTCCAGGAGTTACCTACATGTCCGCCCTTCGTTCATTCGTCGCCGCCGCCGTCATCAGCGCCGCCTTCGTGGCCCCCGCGTTCGCCCGCGACGCCTACACCATCAAGCTTGCCGCGCCGGTCGCCGAACAGACCCGCGTCATCGCGCTCAACACGATTTGGGATTGCCAAGGCGACACCTGCGTCGCTCAAGCTGACCACGGTGCCAACGTCCGCTCGTGCCGCCAGTTCGTTCGTGAATCGAACGGCCTGCGCATCGCCTCGTACGCCAGCGGCAACGACCAGCTGAGCGCCGACGAAATCGCCCGCTGCAACGGCGAAACGTATCAGGCGTCGAACGGCCAAGCCGCCAACAACTAATCTTCGCTCGCTTGAGTGAGTGACAGCCGCCGGCCCGCAAGGCCGGCGGTTTTGCTATGCGCGTCCGCGCAAATCCTCACGCCACGGATGCGCGCCGCAAGGCGAAAGCGTGAGCGCGGTGACTGCGGGATCGTTCTCAATCCGCAGCCGTGCAGAACCTGTGCGCGCGTCGATTATGCTGTGGGTCACCGGCGCGATACCGCCACTTGGTTGGCGGACAAGCACAACAACGCCATGCGCGCCCACAACACGCGCGCCGCCCGTCACGCGCGGCAGATCGTAAGTGATGCGCACCCGAAACGTATCGTCGTTGCTTTCCAGTTTGTAACGCGGGTGATCGAACAGCGTTTCCGTAGCGTCCTCATAGACGACTTCGATCGCGTCTGCGTTGAAGCGCACGCCAACGCCTGCTGCGCACGCCGCGGGCCCCGCGCTCCACAAACCATCAAGTTCCGACGGCGGACGCACGGGTGGCGCGGCGCAGGATTGCGCGAAACAGGCCAGGAAAAGGAGCGCCGCTGCGCGCTGCATGAAGCAACGGAGCTACGCTCGTATGGTTGACGCTGTCTGAACGTCGCTAAATCACTAGCCAAGGTGATGCAGGCGCCCCATGTCACCGGATACCTCCCATGGACATGCCGGTACCCGCCCCTCCCGCTCACGCGCCTCCGACTCCTGATCGCGGACGGCCGGCTTCCGACCTGCTTGAGGACCTGATCCAAGCGTTTCCCGGCGACTCCGTCAGCGTCGGCGAACTGATCGACCGTCTGGATTCACGTGCGCACGGGATGTTGCTCCTGGTGCTGGCGCTGCCGATGTGCGTGCCGAACGTGCCGGGCATCTCGACCATCTTCGGCGTGCTGATGCTCGCGCCCGCACTGCAAATGGTATTCGGGTCGCGCCGTTTGCTGTTGCCGGAGCGCGTACGCAACTGGCGTGTCGATTGCGGGGCGCTGCGCAACACGTTCAACCTCGCCATCCCGTCGCTGCGGCGCGTCGAGTATCTGATCAAACCACGCTGGTCGCGGCTTACGCGCTTTCCGGTCACCATCATCGTCGGCCTGCAGACGCTGTTGATGGCGCTGGTGCTGATCCTGCCGATTCCGTTCGCCAACTGGCCGCCAGGCATGACGGTTGCGATGACATCGCTCGCGCTTCTGCAACGCGACGGCATGCTGATGCTGCTGACGATCCCCGCGGCGATCGCTTCGGTCGCGTCCGTCTACCTCGGCACGCGCGTGGGCCTGGCCGTCATCGACGGCGCCGTTCAATGGATTCAGGGTTTCATCTCGTAGGGCTCACGCCTTACGAGGCGCGTAGGCCCAGGCCACCGCAATCAAGCCCGCCAGCAGCAACACCGAATACTCCATCCCGTTGCGCCCGGCGCCAACAACGAACCAGCCTGCCGGATAGTGCACGAGCACCGCGCCCAGCGCGATGATGCCGATGTGCCCCAGGCATGCGAACGTCACGAAGCGTCGCGCGAGGATGAAGATCGGCGCGATCAGTTCGTAGATCGTCACTGCCGCCGCCCAGTAGAATCCCTCAGGGAATCCAATCGAACTCAGCCATTCGCCGAAGCCGGTGACGTACGGATCCCAATGGCTGGCCCGGAAGGCGCCGTGGATGAAGATCAGGATCGCCAGCGCAATGCGCACGATCGAAAGCGACAACTCAACGCGATCGGCATGCGCGCGCGGACCCAACAGCATGGCTCTCCCCCATCAAGACGGGATCAGCGCGCCACTACGACGATGGCCAGGCAATGGATTTGCGACGAGCGAACTCGGCGCAGGCTAAAGCTGACGCGATTGTTATCGCATTCGCCTAGCAGGTCGCGCGAACGAGCCAGCCGAGTTGCGTGCCGGTGCGATCAACGGCCGGTTCTACTGTGCGGCAGTTGCGCGCCGCCGGGCGATTGCCGCCGCGCTGGAATTCTGGATCGCCTTCGCCGCCGCGGCGGTCGACGTCGGAGATCGGCTCGTAGACCGAGATGGCGCCACCGGAGACGACGCACTCGCGCCGCGTGCCATTGGCCTCGCGCAAGCGTACGCTGACTTCACCCTCGTCGAGTGCGGTCGCGTGGGTGATGCGCACCGGCCGCGAGGTTGCGCGCTCGAGGCAAGTGTCGATCGCGGGAATAAGTTCAGGCAGCACTGAAGCCCAAGTCGGCCGCTCGCCCTCGATCACGCCGCGCCGCGCGCAGCCTTGATAGGCGACACCTTCGAACAGCACGTGCGCCGTGTACGGCAATTCAACGCCGCTCGCCGTGCAAGCTTGCTGCGAGATCGTGATCGTCAGCGGGCCGGCGACCACGCGCATGCCGCGCTCGCGATAATCGCGATCGCCAGGAATGCCGCCATCCTCACCGAGGCCAGGACGCGTAAGCTGTGCATAGTCCGTGAGCAGATTGAGCTCCCACGCGCCCTCAGCGTTGCCCAACGCATCGATGCCGCCGGAAGCCTGGAACTCGCCTTCGTACGCCGCGCGCTGTGCCGCATTCGCGGGTCCGCCTAGAGCGGCCAACGTTTCGGCAGCGATTTCCGCTTCGCGCTCGGCATTGGTTGGCGTTGAAGCGCTCTCTTCGCCGGATTGCGACTGACGCTGACATGCCGAAAGCGCCGTCGCGCTCAGCATGAGCCCCACCAGCGCTCCGCGGATCAAGGTCCGCATTGGCTTTCCCCCGTTCGGCTCTGCCATCGCCATGGATGTCAGCACCCCCACACCGGTTAGTATAGCCCCATGCAGCGTGATTCCGGCGCCCCACTGTGGGAGTTTTTCGCGGGCGGTGGCTTAGCCCGCCTAGGGCTCGAACCCGATTTCGCCTGCACCTTCGCCAACGACATCGAACCCGCCAAGGCGTCAGCCTACCGCGCGGCCTTTCCACCGGGCGCGGACATGCACGAGGGAGACATTTGGAAGCTCTCGCCCTCGAAGTTGCCAGGCAAGGCGGCTTTGGCGTGGGCGTCATTCCCCTGTCAGGACTTGTCGCTCGCCGGCGCGCGCCGCGGATTGGCGGCGCCACGCTCCGGTGCGTTCTGGGGCTTTCACAGGCTGATCGAAAAGCTCTGCGATGAAGGTCGTGCGCCCGACGTGCTGGCGCTTGAAAATGTGACTGGCCTTCTCAGCTCGCACGGCGGTGCGGACTTCGCCGCGCTCATTCATGCACTTGACGATCTTGGTTATCGTGCGGGCGCGCTTGAGATCGACGCCGCACTGTTCACGCCGCAGTCGCGGCCGCGCCTCTTCATCGTTGCCGTGCGTAATCCGCCGCCGCATCTCATGGCGTCAGGCCCAAGTGAACCGTTCCACACGCAAGCGATACGCAACGTCGTCGCCCGCCTGCCGGACGCGCTGCGCAAGCGCTTCGTGTGGTGGCGGCTCGATGCACCGTCGAAGCGCAACACGCGGCTGATCGACCTGCTCGACGAGACTAGCGACGCTTGGAACTCCGAGGAGCAGACGGCGAAGCTTGTCTCGCAGATGAGCACGCTGCAGCGTCAGCGGCTGGACGTGCTGCAGCAGAGCGGACGACGCGAAGTCGGCGCCGTTTTCCGCCGCATCCGCATCGAACACGGCGAACGCGTGCAGCGCGCGGAGGCCCGTTTTGACGGACTTGCTGGGTGTTTGCGCACGCCTACGGGCGGTTCGAGCCGCCAGCTGCTGCTCTTCGTCGAGGGTCAAACGTTGCGCTCGCGTCTGATTTCGCCACGCGAGGCGGCGCGGCTCATGGGTGTGCCGGAGCACTATCCGTTGCCGGCCGGACAGACCGCGGCGCTGCATCTCGTCGGCGACGCGGTGTGCGTGCCGGTTGTGCGCTGGCTATCGCAACACCTGCTCGCCCCGCTTGCCGGCGCCGCAAAGGCGCGTATGAGCGCCTAGGTGCGCGCCGACGTTTTCGACACCGCCAAACGCTCCGCGGTAATGCGCGCGGTGAAGTCGCGCGACACAGCGCCAGAGCTTGCAGTGCGCGCTGCGGTGCGTGAGCTGGGTTACGCGCGGCGCTATCGGCTCAATGGTGCGAAGCTCCCCGGCAAACCGGATCTCGTCTTCGGTGCGATGCGCAAGGCTGTGTTCGTCCACGGCTGCTTCTGGCACGGCCACGATTGCAAACGCGGCGCGCGTCAGCCGAAGGACAATGCCGCTTACTGGCGCGCGAAGATCGGCCGCAACGTGGCGCGGGACCGCGCTTCACTGAAGGCGCTGCGCGACGACGACTGGTCAACGCTGGTGATCTGGGAATGCGAGACGCGTGATGGCGCGGCGCTGTCGCGCAAGCTCGCGAAGTTCTTGCGCTAACGCTGGCGCTCCGCCCTCGTCCGCGGGGCCGAACCGCGAGCGAGGGCGGAGTTCGGGGCGTCAGCGACACGGGAGGACACGCGCTCCCGCCCCAATTCTTCGCGCGCCGCCGCCATCAGACCCGCCAGCGCGCACGCGCCCAGCACTTGGACGACCGGGCCATCCCGGGCTTCCTGAGCGGGGTCCAGCAACGCAGCGATCGTAAGCAACGGCGCGCTCCTAATTGCAAATCACTCGCAATAGCAGAACATGGCCGGCCGGTCGCGTCAAGCGCGCCTTCAGTTGGGTTTAGGCGGCAGTGCTGGCGCGGGCGGCGATCGGCGCGTCGAGCGTGAAAGCGAACACCGAGCCTTCGCCGAGTTCGCTTTTCGCCGTCAGCTTGGCGCCCATGAGCTTGGCCAGCCGGAGCGAGATGGCGAGGCCGAGGCCCGGGCCCTCGCCTTCCGCGCACAAACGCTCGCGGCCGAACACGAGCGCGAGTTGCGAACGCGACATGCCCGCGCCGGTGTCGGCGACGATAAAGGTGAGCCGCACCTTCGCGGCGTCGATCGCTTGCGCCTGAATGCGCACGCGGACGCCGCCATGCGTCGTGTAGCGGATCGCGTTGGCGAGCAGATTGAACAGGACTTGCCGCACGCGCGCGGCATCGATCTCGACGAGCGGCGGCGCGTTAGGATCGATGTCGGCGAACAGTTCGAGATTCTTGTCCTGCGCGGCGGCGCGGAACGCACTCATCACACTGCGCAATAGCTCGCGCGGATCGGTGGGTTGCACATCGATGCGGAGCTGGCCGTTCTCGAGGCGATCAAGGTCGGACAGGTCATTCAACACCAACTTCAGCACTTCCCCTGCCTGCACGAGCGTTGCGATATGAGCGCGCGCTTGCGGCGATTGCGCCGCACGGCGGAGGTGCTCCGAGGCGCCGATGAGCGCCGTCATGGGCGTGCGCAGTTCGTCATTCATGCGCTGAATCATGCTGGTTTTGGCCGCCGCAGCCGCTGCGGCGGCCTGTCGTTCGCGCAGCACGGCAACTTCGGCTTCGAGCTGCGCGGCGTCAGAGGCGAGCAAGCTCTTCCAGAGATTCACACCGAACGCGAGCAACAGCAGGCCACCCATCAGCGGCATGAGGTCGAGCGGATTTCGCGCGCCGTTGAGCAGGTATTCCGCCAGCGGCAGGCCGAGCAGAAACGCGATCGTTGAGCCGGCGCCAGCAACGGAGAGCGGCACCGACATGCGCAACGTCGCTGCCGCGTTGGCGAGGCCGCCGAACATGTAGATGATGGCGAGCGTCTCGCCCGGCACGTACGGCGAAAACCAGAGCATCACAGCGATCAAATTGCCGTAGGTGCTTTGCAGCGCCGTCCAGGCAATGACGCGTGGGATGCGTTGCGGTGCTTGGCCGGTTGAGCTGGCTTGCAGCAAGCGGCTGAACACCCAGCGGTCGATCAGCAGTACTGGCAGCAGGCCCACGGCCCAAAACAGTGGCCAGATCGTGCCGACGATCGATGTGGCAACGGCGGCGACGATCACGCAGGAACCGAGGCGCAGCCACGTATTGCCGATCCGAGCACGGCCGACGGCGGCTAGCGCGCGGGCGCGCTTGGCGCGGTCAGGCAGCGGTGGCGCGTCGTTAGTCAAGGCGGCGGGATTGTGACAGTCGGCTCCTGAACTTTGGTTAAGACCGGAACCGGGTTGAATGGGCATTCAAAACGCGCTTGAACGGTTGCTCAACAAGGGGCCTTTCCATGCGCTTCATGCTCGCCGCTCTCGCATTGGCTTTCATCGCCTCCCCGGCGCGGGCGGAGGTGGCGTCGGCGACGCCCAGCGCGTTTCTGATTCAGACGGAAGCTGAGATCGCTGCCTCGCCCGACAAGGTCTGGCGCGATCTGGCGCGGATCGAGCGTTGGTGGAGCGATGCGCATACTTATTCCGGCGACGCCTCGCGGCTTCGGCTCGATGCGCGTGCGGGTGGATGCTGGTGCGAACGTTGGGATGGCCAATCGGTCGAGCACGCGCGGGTGGTACTGGTGATGGAGCACGAAGGCGTACGGACGCTGCGTGCGATTGGCGGGCTTGGGCCGCTTCAGGAAATGGGCGTTACAGGCGTGCTGACGTTCAGCGTCGCGCCGCACGCCAATGGCGCGAAACTCACGATGACGTATCGCGTCACGGGCGACGCGGGCCTTAACCTTGATCGCGTCGCTGCACCTGTGGACAGCGTGCTCATGGAACAATTCGGGCGCCTAAGTCGCTATACTGCGTCGGGATCGCCCGACTGAGAGACGGCGTTCAGCGCCGGCTCAGGCTACCGGCGCCAATTTCCCGGCCGGATCGGGCGGCACGCTCGTTTTTCGATTGGAGGGATTCCATGATCCGCAGCATCACGGCCGCTTTGGCGGCCATCGTTCTTGTCACTGGTTGCACCACGGTTGATCCGGTCACCGGTGAACGCACACCCAACCGCACTGTGAACGGCGCCATCATCGGCGCAGTCGTCGGCGCAGGCGCCGGCACACTCGCCGGCGGCGACGATCGCCGCAACGCATTGATCGGCGCGGGCATCGGCGCGCTCGCGGGCGGCGCCATCGGCAATTACATGGACCGCACGTATCAGAACCTGCGCCAACGCCTCGCAGGCACGGGCGTCGGTGTTGAGCGCGTTGGCGAGCAGATTCGCCTCGTGTTTCCAGCCGACCTCACGTTCGATCTCGACCGCGACAACGTGAAGAGTCAATTCGTGCCTACACTTCGCGACACCGGCGATGTGCTGCGCGAGTATGACCAAACGCTCGTCGATGTGTACGGCCACGCCGACTGCACGGGCGCAGACGACTACAACTTCGACCTCTCGCAACGGCGCGCCAACAACGTCGCTGACGTGCTTCGCTCGGGCGGCGTGATCCAGCAGCGTCTGTTCACGCGAGGCTACGGCGAAGAACAACCGCGCATGCAGCCGTGCTCGGCGGCCGGCAATCGCCGCGTTGAAGTCTACATCAGCGCGTTCACGGGCTGATCGTGACTTGAGTTGAACTGAAGCGCCGTCGCGTAATGAACGCGACGGCGTTTTGTTTGGAGTGATGTGATGCGTGCATTTGTTCTTGTTGCGGCTTTGGCGGCGTGCACCGCCGAACCGGTGAAGCAGGACCCGCCGCCGGCGACGACACAAACGGCGGAGACTGCTGCGAACGACGTACAATCGGCGCTGGCGCAGATGCCGTCGTGGGATGGCGCCCGCGCGGCCGGTGTTGATTTCCGTGCAGTCGGCCAGGAGCCAGGCTGGATCGTCGACGTCTACACGCAGAACCGGATCTTGCTGCTGCTCGACTACGGCGAGACGCTGATCGAATTGCCGCGCGCGGAGCCGACCTACCCTGTTGAGGGCACGACGCGTTACGAGACGCAAGGCGGCGGACACACGGCGAGCATCACCGTTCGCAGGGCGCCATGCGAGGACGCCATGAGCGGCGAGCCGTATCCCTCCACCGTCGAGGTCGTGATCGATGGGCGCACGCTACAGGGATGCGGACGCAGCGTTTGATGGCTATGGTGCGCGAATGATCCGCGCACTGCTTCTCACACTCGCCCTCGCCGCTTGCTCGACAGCGCCAAAGGACGAGTTGCCGCCGCCGCAAATGCCGCAACGCGCGGGCGTCGATCCGATCGTAGCGGCGCGCGCGGAGGGCGTCGTTTTCCGCGCGCAGGGCGCGAGCCCCGACTTCACACTGCATCTATATCGCGACAACCGCATCTTCGTATCGTGGGATGCCGGCGCGCATCGGGAGCACTTCCCCGCGAGCGAGCCGATCCTGCCCACCTATCGCGGACGCGTGTTCGAGACGCGCAACGAGCGGTTTGCGTTGCGCGTTGATATTCGTGATGGCCCCTGCCGTGACGAAGCGCTTGGGACTCAGGTCTATTCGGCGACAGTGATTGTCAGCATTGACGGTGTGGAGCGGCGCGGCTGCGGGCGCGAGCTTTAGGCGTCGGCCTTCATTGGATTGTGCGGAGCTTCGTCGTGGTAGTGCACTTCGGTGAAGTCCAGCGTGTCGTAGAATTGGCCGCACACGCGGCAACGCTCGTATCGGCTCTGCTCGGCCGTAGGGATCTGATCCATCAGTTCCCTGGCGATGCGTTTCAGCGCCTGCTTTCGGGCCTCCTGCTTCATGCACGGTCAACCCGTGGGACGCATGGACCGTTCCGCCGGTCACAGGCACGGTTCCGATTTGCTTGACGCGGCGCGGCTCGCGCGATGACAACGATGTCATGACAACGACAACGGCAACATCATCCGACACCGAGGCCGCACGGCTGGTGATGCGTCGCATCCTGACCGCAGCGTGGCTTGCCGTGATCGCCGGCGTACTGGTGCAATTGCTAGTGATCGCGGCGCGTGCGTGGTTCAGCGGCGTCGTTGAAGCGATCGGCTTTGCGGCCGAGATGGCGCAGGGCGTGAGCTGGTCTGTGCTCGTGTGCGCGGCGATTGCGGTGGGCACGTTGGCGTCAAAGTCGCGCGAGTCGATTGCGGGATTGATCGGCTTCTTCGCTGGGCCATTGGCGTGGGCGGCAGCCAAGGGCGTGCAGAAAGGCGTGCAGGCTTTGGCGGGCGTGCCGCAGGATCAGATGACGCCGCTCTTCTGGAGCGTGTGCGGGTGGAAGGGTTTGGAATACGCCCTGCTCGGCTATGGGTTGGCGACATTGGTGAGTGGCGCGACGCGCAAGGTGAGCGTCTATGCGACGTTCGGATTGATGGTTGGCTTGCTCAGCGCTTGCATCGTCATCGCGCTCAACATGGCCAACGCTTCGCTCACGGGCGGCGCGGTGCCGGCGCCGAAGGTTGCGAGCTTGTTTGCGAACGAGGTGTTCTTCGCCACGGCGTGCAGCATCGTAATTTACACGGCGCAAGTGCTGACGCGCAGCATCGGCATGCTCAAGACGAGTTGAAGCATCGCCAGCGAGGGCGCCGGCGCTCCAAGATTTCACTTCATCCTCCAAAGCGGAGGGCGGGAACGCGCGATCCGCGTCCGGATGGCAAGGCAGGGAAGAGAAGCGGACATCGTCCGCGCGTTCCCGGTGACGTGTTTTTGTCGCCAGCTCTCACCGGGAGGAGATTGTTTGGCTCCGACGGCAAGGCGCCCGCGATGAGCAGCGGAGTCCGCCTCCTGCTGGACCCGACGGTTTCACGATCCCCGCCGGCAACGTTCTCACTCACGCACATTCCGCTTCGTCTTCTGGGTCGGAATTCCTGGAGACCCCTCCGGGAAACGGAACGCGAGTAGTGTAAGCGCGGGTGGAGCCGGTCGAATTTGTTTTGTGTGCGCGCGTGTTTTCGACGC
The DNA here is from genome assembly GCA_902826145.1 of uncultured Caulobacteraceae bacterium. GTDB lineage: Bacteria > Pseudomonadota > Alphaproteobacteria > Caulobacterales > Aquidulcibacteraceae > Vitreimonas. The sequence continues at coordinate 4,934 of CADEDT010000078.1, read as the reverse complement.
GATGGGCGGGAAATGTGTTGGATAGAGGTGGTGGCTATCCTCATTTCCGCTGTTGGCCCAATGCGGACGTTGGCCGACAGCAACCTAGCGAGTAGCGTCCTTGGATTGATTGGGGGACGCCATGGAAATCAAAGCTGTCGACGGGAAGCTGTCGGTGACCTCGTTGTTCCGGCCGGTTGCGGTTGGCTACGGGATCGGTGCTGGCGTGTTCTTCGTTCCGCCTCATGTTCTTCGCCCCTGCTGGCGTTGATCAGAACGGCCAATCGTTCAGTCCGGCGATGATGGTCTTGCCTATGGTCATCATGGTCCCCTTCATCGTGGCTATGCAGGGCGTGATGATGGGCGGCTTGGTTATGCTTGGGCTTACGATCTACCGAAAGTGGGGAACGCTCCGCGTTATAGCGGTGCGCGAGACGCCGGACGTATGACAGCTCCCGGCCCATTTCGGACGGTAGAGCGGCGCGCTTCGTCAGCGTAGACTGTTCATCGCGAGGGGTGATGGCGAGCCGACTGTATGAATATGTGGGGCCGTCCGAGGTTGCCGCTTCGGTACGCGGTTCGCCCGCCGGACTCCCGATAAAAACGGATAGCGACCTCAAAGCTTGGATCGCTGCCAATCGCGACGACATGGACAGCGCGGGCACAATCACTGCGACCTTCGTCATCGACAAGGATGGTTTGCTTCGTATTGCCGAGCGGCGCACGGAGCACGTTGCTTGTGCGTCCGGTGGCCCTGTGCGGTCCGCTGGGGAGATGTCGTTCACGATGGATGGCCGGATTGACTACGTGTCAAATCAATCGACGGGCTTCTGTCCTGAGCCCGAATCTTGGCCTGCGGTAGCCGTTGCGATCAATGACGTCGTAGCGTCACCGCCACGCGGCTTTTCTCGGGAGTTCATCTTTCGGCGCTGCACGACCTGCGGCCAGACGCTGGTCATCAAGGACAACTGGTTCGTCTGTGACGTGTGCGACGCAGACGTCCCCACAGCTTGGAATTTCGACACGCGGGAATGACCGTTCGCGGCGAGAAGCAGCTGTTAGCGGCGTTCGCCTGTTGTCGCGGATAAGTGAACAGCCGCCGCCATTTGCGCGCGGCGGGTTCGAAATGGCGCCGCAATTTGGGTGCCCTGCTGAGCGATGCGCACGTTTCGTGCGCTTGAGCCATGCGGGGATGACTATGCGAGGGTTTGCGGCGGGTGTCGCTTTGGCAGGCGCGATGTTGTTTGCGATGGCGACGACCGCTGTCGCGCAGACGCCGGCGCCGCAAGGCCAATCGATCGCGGAAACACGCTGGAATGGACGCGCATCCTGGGAAGGCCCTGATCTCAATGGCGACGGCGCGTGGTCGCTCTATTTCCGCAGCGATGGCGTCCTCGTCTACAGCACCGGCGGCGAAGCCCGCGATGACGGCCATTGGCGTCAGCGCGATGCGTTGGTGGCGTTCGAGACCGGTGACTTGGCAGCGGTTTTCGTCGGCTATTTGCGCGGCGGCGCCTTGGATGGCGCGGTCTATGATAGCAACGGCCAGCAAGGCGGATTTTCGTTCCGTCGCCTCTCGGCGGATGGCGTTGAGTATTGTCCGCAAAACATGGTGGCGCTACGCGGCGCGACGGCGGCGCTGACGTGCGTGTGCGCGCCGGGAATCGTGAGCGCGACGGTGTGGGGCGATCAGAGCGCCTACACCGACGATTCCGACATCTGCACCGCAGCGGTTCACGCCGGCGTCGTCACCGCGCAAGGCGGCGGCAGGATCAGAGTGACGCCGCGCCCGGGGCTGGAGTCGTATCCGGCGTCGACCGCAAATGGCGTGACGACGTTTGAGTACGGCGCCTGGGAAGCGAGCTACACGGTCCGCACAGCGAAGTAGCAGCTCTGGCGGTGACAAACGCGAGTAGCGTGAGCGCGGCGCCAGCCGATCGGCGTGCCGTCGAAAAAATCGATCAGCGCGCGCTGGTCTATGATATCGGCCGCTCTACCTTGATCTTGCCGCAACATTGGAAGGCCCCATGAGATATCTGCTCGTCGCCGCGCTCGCCCTCGCCGCTTGTTCACAAGAGGCGCCCCAGCCGCCCGCCGTCGAACCGGCCACTACCGAGGCGCCCGCCTCCGAAATCAGTGTCGCGCTCATGCTTGCAACACCAACAGGACCGGGAGGTTCAATCGGCACGGTCATCATACGAAACAGCGCCTCGGGCGCGATGTTCGATTTGAATCTCAACGGCCTGCCGCCGGGCACGCATGGCTTCCACATTCACGAAATGGCCAGTTGCGATGCATCGCATGATAACGGCGCGATGACGCCGGCTGGCGCCGCAGGAGGTCACTTCGATCCACAGAGCACGGGCCGTCACGCGGGCCCGGAGGGAGATGGCCACCTTGGCGATCTACCGAGGCTTGAGATCGGTTCCGACGGAGCGCCGGTGCAGCGCAGCCTCACAGCGCCTCGCATTACCGACATCACTCAGCTGCGCAACCATGCGCTCATGATCCACGCCGGTGGCGACAATTATTCCGATGAACCAGCGCCACTTGGCGGCGGCGGCGCGCGCATCGGCTGCGGCGTGATTGGCTGAGGGGGAGCCCTATTTCACCCAATAGGCGTTGCCGTCGAACGTTTTCAGTTCGGCGGTGACGCCGTGGCGCGCGCGGTAGTTCAGCACGGCTTGCTTGCAGCCAACGAGGTGCCAGTCGTCAATGATGACGATGCCGCCAGTTGAGAGCAGCGGGTAGAGGTAGACGAGCGACTCTTCGACGGAATCGTAGGAATCGGAGTCGAGACGCATCAGCGCGAACTTCTCGTTCGCGAGAGATTTGAGGCTATCAGCGAAGAAGCCCGGTACGAACTTGACGCGATCATCGAGCAAACCAAAGCGCTTGATGTTCAGCTGAACGTCTTCGAGCGAAGCAATCCAACGATCGCGCCACTGATCGACGGGATCACCCACAGCGCGGGCATTCTTGGGAATGCCCTCGAAGGAATCCGCGGCGAACACCTTGCGATCTGGGATGCCGTAGGCGTCGAGCAGCGCACGCAGCAGAATGATGACGCCGCCGCGCCAAATGCCGGCTTCGATAAAATCGCCTGGCACGCCTCGCTCCTGCACGGAGATAAAGCACTGCTCGATCAGATCGAGTTGGTTCTTGGTGAGCAGTGTCGCGGGCCGCGCCAGAGGCTCAATCTTCCATTGCGCATTGGGCACGTCGTAGTGCGTCACCGAGCGAAAACTCTCGGGTGAATAATCGCCACCTAGATAGGTGTAGTTGGTGATCGTGCGCTTGATCAGGTCGATGTACGCGTCGCGATTGGGATCGGGAGCGGCCATCAGCTCGCGGCCCGGAAGAAGGCCGGCGCATCGTCGCGAAACCAACCAACGACAGAGAGACGTGGCGCGGGCGCAAAGGCGGAGACCGCGGAAACGCTGTGCACGCGAAGGCCGTCAAACACGGTGAGCGTGTTGAAGCGCGGCAGATACGCGTGGGAGATATCCTTGTTCTCCTCCAAGAACATCAGCAGCCCGCCCCAATCAGGCTCCCATTTTCGCGTGAAGCCCAACGTGTATGCGGCGCGTCGCTCCTTCTTATTGCCGTCATCGATATGGCGCGTGAGGAAGTGGCCAGGGCGATAGTTGCTGGCTTGCGCGTCGATCTTGACAATGCCGTCGCAGCCGGTGACCTCGCGCGCCAGCGAGAGGAATTCCGGCGAGTTCAGGAAAAGCGTGATGGCATGGATGGGATGGCCCGGATCCCAGCCGCCAAAGCCGGCCTGGATCATCGGATAGGTGAAATAGGCATAGCCGAAATTCTCGGCGGCGCGCTGGCGGATCCCCGCCTCGAGAGCTTGGCGTTCGTCCGCGCTCATCGCCGCGAGTTGTTCACGCGTCAGGACGACGGTGTTTTTCGCATCGTTCTGGCAGACCATCCGCCAAGGTAATGACGCAAGTGTTTGCTCGATGAACGCAGCCGTTTCATCGTCGAACACGTTCGGTATTTGCACCAACCCGTCTTGGGCGTAGCGCCTTGCGTAGTCGGCAATGCCAAGCCCGGGATTGATGGCAAGTTTCACTATTGACGACAGCGCCACAGCGCACGGTGCGCGCTATCTCAATCAGACGAAGCGCCAACTATCGTCGACGACGAGCGGCGCGCATTCGTTCGTGACAAAGGTTTGCGCGCCGGCAATGCACGATGTCTTTTTTGCGACGCCCAGTGCGATCACACGCTAGCGGAGCCCGAGCTTTTTCATTTCGGCCTTGGAGAGCTGGCGCTTGTCGCGGGCGTAGACGTGATCGCGACCGTAGAGCTTGATAGCCGGCAGGTTCGAGAGACTGGAACGCTGCACGACGTCCACGATGAGGCCATGAAGCGGCATCTTGCCGAGCTTCACTTCCCACCAGGCGCCATCGAAGAGATGGAGCTGCGTCTTGTCGTCGACGACACGCATGCGCTTGGCGAGTTCGGCTTCTTCCTTGAGCCGCGCCGCGCGCCAGCGGGCGCCCCAGCGCGGATAGTGCTCGTTCTTGCGCAGGATGCCGGTGCGCGGGTGAACGTAATAGAGGCTGTGATGTTCGGTGAGCGCGCGCTCACCGCCGAAGCGCGGCGTCACCATCACCTGCCCTGCCTTCATGCTCGTCTTGATGGCGACGAAGTCTTCCAGGTGATCGCGCACGTGCTGCTGCACGGTGGAGGTCGGCTTCAGGTGCTCGCTGATTTCGGAGAACACCTTATTCCACGGGCGGCCGACGTTGGAGGCGAGATAGCGCTTCAGAGGGTTGAGCGTTTCGCTGAGATGTTTCGTCTTCTGCTCGCGGCCCTTTGGTTCGCGGGCGCCCTTCACCTTGATCGGCTCGCCGTCATCGTCAGTGAGCGCGCGCGTGCGGCCGGGGCGGAGACCCGCCGCCGCCCGGCCCGATCGCGGCCGCTCGACGATAACTTTG
>CADEDT010000077.1 GCA_902826145.1 uncultured Caulobacteraceae bacterium | reverse complement strand
AAGCACTTCGAGGCGGCCCTTCAAGCCGTTCAGGCCCAGACCTACCGGCCACTTGTCCACTGCATCGTCGACAACGCCAGCACTGACGGCACCCCGGCCCTCATCGCCAAGTATTCGAATGGTCCGGTGCCGATCGTCACGATCCGCAACCCTGAAACCATCACGTTCCAGCAAAACTCGAACATGGCGGTGAGCATCATCCCGCCGGAAGCCACCCACTTCCGCATGTTCCACGCCGACGATGAGATGCCGCCGATGGCCATCGCCGACATGATGGAGCTGGCGCTGCAGGGTGATGACATCGTCCTGGTCGCCGGCGGCGAGCGAATGAACGGGATCGACCGCCCTCACAACTTCCCGTCCGAGTGCTCGATCTACGAGGCCAGCAACATGCTCGCCCGGGTGCTGTCGGACGAAGCGCATATCCCCACGGCGCATGTGCTGATCCGCACTGACGCCATCCGTCCGGATGAGGAGTTTTATCCGACGGACACGATCGAGACTTACATCTACGCCTGCTGGCGCACCCTCTCGCGCGGTGGCCGCGCGGGGTTCGTCCACGCCCACAACGCCGACACCCGCCGCTATGTTGGCTCAGGCTCGATGGCCGTGACGCTGGCGCCGGCGGTCAAAGCGGTGCTCTGGGAAAAGCTGCTCATGATTGAGCGCTGGGGACCAGGCGCGCTCTGCAACACCGAGTACAAGCGCGTGCACGGCCGTTTCTTGCGCGTGTACTATCGCCGCCTGCTCTACTGGGCGCTGAGCGGCCACATGGACATGGTCAAGCGCGATAAGGCGCGTCTCGCGACACGCGGGCACCACCCCAACGTGCTGGACATGATCGTCGGCGCGGCCGTGTGGCCGTACTATCTGTTCTTGAAGCGCGTGTTCAAAGCACCGGCGCCGCCAGGCTGGCCCGCTGACGCAACCAACGCGGGCACTAATCGCGCGCCAGCGCCAGCCCCTTCAGCGCTTCGAGAAGTGAAGTCTTCAAAGCGCTAACCTTCTCGCGCACGATCCCGGCATAGCGCGCGCGATCCGCCGCCATCACCTTGATGTGCTGCGTGAGCTTGTCGAAATCAACGCTCTCCACGTCGTGGCAGAACTCGCCCAAACCCACGTCCTGCATTAGCGCGTCGTTCTTCGGCCCATAACCGAGCGAAATCAGCGGCCGGTTCATTTTCAGCGCCGCGATCTGCACATGGTAGCGCGACGCGATCACCATATCGGTCTCGCCGATCGCGGCCATCGCATCGTGGATCGAGTTCATGCTCTCTTCGCGCGGCCCGATGAGCTTGCGGCCCAGCCGCGTTTCCACGTCACGCAAAGCGATGAGATCGGTCGGCGCTTGGCCGATGATCGTGCGGACGCCGTAGCCTTCGGTATCCAGCCATTTGATCAGGCGCACATGCAAATCGACATAGGCTTCATATGCCGCGGTCGTCGCGTGCCAGCCGCGATACGTCATGATCCCGACGCCAACAGTCAGTGGCGCGTCTGCGGATCGTTCAGCTGCTGGCGCGGGAAGAATAAACGCGAGGTCAGGCCACACGCCATCGCCCGCGCCATCAACGCCGAGCTTGCGCATGAAGTCGTAGGAATCTTGATCGCGATACAAGCGCCGTTCGCCAAGTCTGCCGGCGAACTTCATCATCTCACGGCTGATCGGACTGACGATCGGCCCTGCCCCGATTGAGACGAATATCCACGGCACACCGCGCAAACGCGCTGCCGTACACCAGCGGAAGAGCTTGCTCGGCCAGCCCCACGGCGTGTCGCGGAAGTCGTCGAACACACCCGTGCCGCCCGAGAGAATGACATCGAACTTAATGAGCGCCTGCCAGCACAGAACCCAATTCAACCACGTACTGGGCTGGCGCAGCAGCAACGTGTCGAGCTTGTGCCAAATCCCCGGAGGCCGCTTGGCGATCTCCACCACCGGCACTTTGAAACGCTCGGCGACAACGTCGGGATGCGTGCAGATCGCGGAAATCTCGGCGTCTGGGTGTTCGGTGCGCAAATATCGGTATAGCGCCTCAAAAGAGGCGTCGTTGCCGAAATTGCCCGAGCCATAGCCGCCGAAAATGCCAATGCGCAGTGGCTTGCGGCGCTTAATGGCGGCGAGCGGCGTCGGCTCTATCGCAGGCGCGTCGATCGTCATCAGATTCCCTAGCGCCGCGGCCCGGCCTGCATGGCCGAACGAATGACATCCCAATATTGATTCTTCGAGCCCGTCGCGTCGAAGCTGCGTGCCCGCACCGCGGCCTTCTCGCCGTAACTCCGGCGCATCTCCGGATCCTGCATCGCGCGCAGCGCATCCGCCATGCGCTCGACAGAGCCCACCGGCGTCAGCACGCCATGCGGCGCAAATGTCAAATCGCTGATACTGTCGCGCGGCGCTTCCGCGAGAATTTGCGACGGGCCCGACGGCGCATTGGTCGCGATCACCGGCAGCCCCAGCGCCATCGACTCCACAAGTGCGTTCGGAAAACCTTCGCTGTTCGAAGAGAGGATAAACACCTGTGCATTGCGCATTAGCGGATACGGATTGGCAACGAAGCCCGGCATAAGCACTCGGCCTTCAACACCACATTCCTTGGCCACCGCTTCCAGCTGCGGCCTAAGCTCGCCATCGCCTGCGATGAGAAGTTTGGGCTCAATGCCGGACGCCGCATAGGCTCGAATGAGCATGTCGAAGCTCTTCGAGTAAACCATACGCCCTGCAGCGAGCACATATGGCCCACCGGGATCGAATGGCATCGGCTCCGCCGCTCGCGCCTTGATGGTCTCCGCATCAACCGGGTTAGCGATCGCTGTGAGCTTGCCTGCTGGCACGCCGAACTTGTCCCGCAACCCAGCCGCCACGCCTTCTGAGACAGCGATGACCTTAGTTGCGCGTGGATAGATGGCGCGGATCAGCGCCTTGGAAATCGCGCCCTTTGCGCCTGGTAGGAAGTGCGTCGCCGTATTGGCGCGCTCGCTGATGACGCAAGGCCGTCCACGCGCGTTCAGCACATTGCTGAGATTGGCGCGGGTGAGAAAGCTCACGGATACATCAGGCTTAACGTCCGAGAACAATTTACCCACTTCCATAACGCTTCGCGCCAACGAGAACCGGCAATCAAGCTGACGAAGGTTCACCCAATCCGGCGGAGAATTCGTGAGCGGTTCGTTGTCGAGCAGACCCAGCGTGATGTCGAACTCGGCGCGCTCCGTCTCGGAATGACGCAGCAACGTGCACATCACCCGCTCGGCGCCACCGCCAGCGAGTGAGTTAATCAAGAAAAGGACGCGCTTGCGTGACGTCACAAAGCAATTCCTAGCGAAGCGGTTGGTCTGCCGCGCCGGCCACGGCCGCTACTCGCAAAAAACGATCCAACGCTGCACAAGTCTTGCTTCCCACACACCCGCAGCCAACACTGGTCAAGGGTGCTCGCGCACTAAGCGGACGCGAAGGCCCGAGGGGCGAAATACGGTGCAAATTAGACTTCCCTCAGGCTGGGTGGCGCGCTCATGATTTCCAACGAGCTAGGCCTCCAATCTCCGTCGCTGCCGGCGTACCTCCTGTACCCCGTCGCGATCCTTTCGCTGTTAATCATAATCTTCGTGATGGCGCGCACGCGTGATCGCAGCGCCGCCTTCGTCATTGGCGCGGCCTGGCTGCGCTATGTTATGTCGGCCTTCCACACCATCACCTACCGCCCCCTCGCCGCCGGCATGTCGGCAAACGCGCTCGCTTCGATGGGCCTCTTCGTCGTCGGCTTGATGACGATCGACTGGCGCCACCTGGCGCTACGTTTCCTGCTGCCGTTCTACGTCCTGATCGCGCTCGCCGTAGTGAGCGCGCTGGCCAATGGCGGCATCACGCCGGGCCTCATCACAGTGATCACCAAGCACGGCTACCTGATCGTTATCATCCTCAGCGTGTTCGGCGCGATGCGCCGCGCGAAGGGCGGCGATTTCATGACCGCCATGCTGTGGTCGTTCTTGCCGGTGTTTGCCTACCAGGCGCTCTCAGTGATCTTCGGCGTCGGCAAACTCACGGAAACCGACGCTACCGCGACCTCGTACATTGGCGGCTACAACCACGAAGCCGCCTTCTCAGTCATCCTGGCGACCTGCCTCACCGTCGCATGCTTTTCCAGCAAGCTTAACAAGCAGCTCAAGACCGCCATCGTTCTCGCGTGCGTAGTTGGCATCGTGATGGCCAACTACCGAACGACCCTAGTCGGCGTTGCGCCGCTGCTGCTGATGTATTTCGCATTCTCATCGCTGCGCCGCTTCCCGCTCCGCGACCGGCCGTTTGTCGTCAGCTTCCTCATCGTTTTGGTCGCCATAGCGTTGGGTGGCGTAAGTCTCCTCTTTGCGGAGCGCTTTAATGACGTGACGCTCGCGACCTCCGGTGATGTCAACTTCTTCAAGCCGCCAGATGCCTACACAGTCGAAGAAAGCCGCCTGCTTTCGGGCCGTCCGCGCATCTGGAGCGCGTACATCTTCGCCTGGCTCGACGGCGATTTGACCGAATACGTCATCGGTTTCGGCCCGGAATCCTGGAACGACGTCTTCCCGCTCTATGCTCACAACACGCTCGTGAACTATCTCTACGAGTATGGGATCGTCGGCGTCTTCGTGCTCTTGTGGGTGTGGCTCTCAATGCTCTCGGCCGCGCTACGCATCCGGCATCCGCATGCCGGCGTCGTCGTTGGCGCGCACCTGAGCTTCCTCGTGCTCAACATGTCGACGATGCCGATGTGGATGGTCGAAGGAAACATCCTCTACGGGATCATCTGCGGCTACACGCTCTACCTGCTCTCTCTACAGAGCACGCCCACAACGCGGATGTGAGGCTCAGAGCCCGCGCGCCGACATCCAGCTCTGCAACTGCAGCAGCGACCAGACGCGCGCATCCTCAGTCGTGCCGCCGCGCTGGTAGTGCGCCCAAAACCTCCGCACACGTTCGACGTCAAGCAAGCCGTGACGTGAAAGTTCAGATGGCGAGAGCAAGTCTTCCGCCCACTCGCGCAACGGCCCAAGCAGCCAGCCTTCCAGCGGTGGCGCAAAACCTGTCTTCGGCCGATCGAACAGGTGCTCCGGCACGTAGCGCTTTAACGTCTCGCGCAGAATGAGCTTGCCGCGCGCGCCTTGCAGGCGGAGTTCGACTGGCAAGCTTAGCGCGAACTTGACGACATCCGGATCAAGCAACGGGATACGCGTCTCAAGACTCACCGCCATCGACGCACGATCCACCTTCGCGAGAATGTCGCCCGGCAAATAGTTGCGCATGTCGTGCAAGCAGAGCTGATCGACTTCGTCTTCCGGCAGGAAGCCGTGGTCGCGGCCGTTGAGTTCACCCGCGCCAAGCACCACTGGATCGTCCGATGGCCACTTCTCCAACGTCCGCTCATGCAGCTCGATCAACGATGACGCGTCGAGCCACGGCGCGACACGCTTCAACGCCGGACCGACGTCGCCGCCAGCGCCATAGCGATCCGAGAATCCCTTAAGGAAACCCAGGCCGACATTGAGCGCGGTCAGCGGCGTTGTGTCGATCGCCGAGCGCGCAAGCCCGCGCATCGGTACTTTGCTGATGCGCCGCCATAAGGCTGGGGTCGCGAAGTGACGGCGATACCCGGCAAAGCCTTCGTCGCCACCGTCGCCCGAAAGCGCGACGGTGACGTGCTTCCGCGCCATCTCGCAAACGAGGAACGTCGGGATTTGCGAGGAATCCGCAAGCGGCTCGTCATACATGCGGCCGAGTTTGCAGACTACCGACCGCGCCTGCTCGACGGTGACAGTCTCTTCAATGTGGCGCGTGCCCAAATGCTGCGCGATCGCACGCGCGTGTCCCGCTTCGTTGAAGCGTGGATCTTCGAAACCCAACGTCAGCGTGGTCACTGGCTGCGACGCGCATTTCTGCATCGCGGCAGTCACGAGAGAGGAGTCAATACCGCCAGACAAGAACACGCCCACCGGCACATCGGCGACCATGCGCTCGGCGACGGACGCTTGGATCAACCGGTCGAGTTCGTCCACGGCATCGGCCATGGACATCGGGCGCCGCTCGGCAATCGCGCCACGCGCCATATCGTCTAGCGACCAATACGGGACGATCTTCGCTTCGCCGCCCGGCGTCCAAGTCAGCAGACATCCCGGTGGCAGCTTGAAGACATCTTCGTAAATGCTGTGCGGCGCCGGCACGTAGCCACACGTGAAATAGCGCGCGACGCTATCGCGGCTGATCCGCAGATTGAGCGCCTTGATCGGCTCGAGCGCGGTTAACTCCGAACCGAACGCCAAGCCCTCCCCGCGGAACGCATAGAAGAGCGGCTTCTCGCCAAATCGGTCGCGCGCCAAGAATATGCGTTTCTCGCGCCGGTCCCACAGCGCGAAGGCGAACATGCCGTCCACCTTCTGCAGCGCCTTCTCGACGCCATAGCGCGAGATCAGCTCAAGCAGCACCTCGGTGTCCGAACCGCCACGCCAATTGTGTTGCGCGACAAGATCAAGCTCTTCGCGCAACGCGCGGTGATTATAGATCTCGCCGTTATACGTGATGACGAAGCGCTCATCGGCCGACATCATCGGCTGATGGCCAGCCGGTGATAGATCGACGATGGAAAGCCGGCGCTGCCCGAGCGTTACGCCCTCCTCCGACCAAACGCCTTCATCGTCCGGCCCGCGATAGCGAATGGCTTCGAGCGCCGCAGCAAACTGCGCGCGCGGGACTTCAAATCCCTTGCCTTCGACTATGCCAGCAATGCCGCACATGCCCGTCCGCCGCCGCCCCGCAAAGCGCACACATCGCCGACTTCAAATGAAGAGATCGTTCATCCCCCCGGATGCTTCGATCTCAAGAAGCCGAGACGAGTGCGTCAGCCCGCTCCATCCTCGAACCTTTGAGAGGAGCGATATGGCGATAGATGTCAAGCGTGCGCTCCGCCACCGCGCTCCACGTCAAATATCTTCGCGGATCGGCAACGAAAGCGCTTGGATCCTCAAGCGCGCGCTTCAGCGCGTCAGCAATCGCGTCCGGAGAGTATGGATCAAAGTAGCAATGCGCCGGCAAACCGAAATCTTTGTTTTCCGGAATATCACTCAACAAAATCGCGCAACCTGCGGAAATTGCTTCGAGTACTGCGTTCGAGCTGCCCTCGTGCAGCGACGCATTGATGTAGACTTTTGAACCACCGTAGAGCGGCGCCATCGCGCTGCGCGCGAACTTCCCGGCGAGCACCGTTCGCTCTGTGAGTAACGACTGCAAACCCTCGACATAGCCCGTTTCGTCTAGGCCGCCCGCAACAACGAGCCGAGGTGGATTTGCCACACCGCGCGCGAAAATCTCGTAGCCGCGAATGAGATTGTCGACGTTCTTCTGAGCTGTAACGCGCCCTACAGTTAGCACGTAGTCGCCCGCCGGGATGTCGGCTCCGGCTGCAGCATCCGGCAACGGATCGACGGCGTTCGCGATCACGTGGACGTTGCCCTTGATGCCACGGCGCTCGAGTCGCTGCGCGAGCGCCGGCGTCACCGCGATCACAGCATCGGCAAAGCGCAGCTGATATTCGCTCAGCAGAAACCCGAGCTTGCCGAGCGCGCCCCATTTGCCGACGAGATAATCGGCAGAGCCGTAGCGCACGACGGTCTTCGCACCCATCAGCTTGTAGACCCACAAGAAGATGGCCGAACCCAAACCTTGGAAGTGCACGATGCGCGGCTTAAGCCGGAGCGCCATGAAGATCGCCGCGACATAGTAAAGAACCTTGTCGGTCTTCATGATGTTTGAGCGCGGCGCCTTCAATAGCTTCACGCCCTTGAAGGTGTCGGACGTAATGTTGTCCGCGAGACCGACCAACGTCACGCGATAGTCGCCACTCGCCGCCACCAGCGGAAACAGCATCTCGGCGTTTTTCTCCGCGCCGCCCTCAACGTCCGGCACGCCGCGCGCGCCGACAACGAAGATCAGCGGCGCATCATTCTTGGGATCGGCAGCAGCAGACATTCTTCTAGCCACAGTGAGAGCGAAGATCGGTTATGCCTGACTGATGTAGCAGCGCAAATGGTTCTCACCTTAGGCGCTATTGGTTCCCTCAGTTGCCAGCGCGTTAGCTATGTTCGCGCCACACCGGTTCACCATTCAGCATCGTCGCGCGGATGCGCTGTTCATCATTGCCCCAGTTAACGCGCGGGCTGACGATGGTTACACCGTTAATCGAGACACGGCCGACATCGTGATTGAACTCGATGATCGGCGTTGCATCCGCATCTTCAACCGTGAGGTTGGTGATATCGATCCGAATGTTCTCTTCGCCCCCGATCCATACGTGACACGGGCTAGCATTCTCGACACCGGCGCCGCGGAAGTTCGGATTGCGGCTGGTGCAATTGGTGAGCGTCGCGCGATCGCTCCAGACACGGAAGTTGCGCTTGTTGTCCTCGGCGATGCAATCGATCAACACAAGGTCGCGACTCTTGCAATCGAAACCGCCGTCAGTTGAGCCACGCGCCTCGCACGCTTCGTAGCGAATGTTGCGATTGTCTGGTTCGTCGGAGAAACCGTCGCCGTTCCAGTATTCTCCGCCGTGCAACTGCTGAAACCCCTCCATCACGCAGCGGCGATAGGTGATGTCGCTAGCGCGATCATCGAGCGCGCAGCCAACGGGTATAAGGCCACCTTCGTTGGACAGCCCCCGCGCCGCGCAATCCTCGATCAAACCGTCCCTGGTGTTATACCGAATGCGCAAAAAACCACGCTCCACGCGCGCGCCGCGGCAGCGCCGCAGTGCAAAGCCACGCAAGCTTGCGTGCCCCTCGCCATCGCCAGACGTATTCTCAAAGAAGCGATAGATATTTTCGAACGCGCAATCTTCGATAGCGATATTGGTCACCGGCGCCGCCGCGCGAAAGGCGCCATTGCCGATGTCGCGAAAGTCGAACTGCGAGAACTTGATATGGTTAGCCCCGCGAACAAGGCGAAACCCTTCCGTTCCGATCTCTTCGCCCTTTCGGTCTCCGCGAATGATCGCGAGCATCGCGGAGCCATCAGCGCTGTTGGCGCCACGCACGCGAACCTCATGACCCTCAACACCACCCTCGCCAACCAGAACTGGCTCGCTCAACGCGTACTCTCCGCGATCGGCGGCGATGAGCACCTCGCCACCGGGTTCGAGACGAGAAATCAGGTCGGACAGCTGGTGAATATTCGCAGCATTGTTCCAAGATGAACCATCACCCTCGCCACGGGGCGTCACGTAAAGCGCATTCGCGCGCGCATCCGCGTCGTTGGCGCAGCCCATGAGCGGCATGGCGGCAAGTAGAAAGCGGCGGGAAATACGCATGGCTGTACCTAGCGCCGCCGCCTCGGTAGCGTCTAGCGCGCGCTCCCGAAGCGCTATTGCTTCGCTTGAAACGCCTTTTCCCCAGGTCGCGGGTCGCGCCGCTGGATCGGTTTGAATACGCCAGTGCCGGTAATCAGTGTGCGGTCGCCCGTCCAAATCCGCCCGCGTACGACGTAGAGGCTATCGGCTGTGGACAGCACATCGCTCGCCCCCTCGACCCACTCACCTAGGTGCGCGCTGGAGAGGAAATCGAGCGTCAGACGAACGGTCACCCAGTACGAGGACGTTTCCACCGACACGATGTGCCCCCAAGCCATGTCGGCGAAGCTCATCAGCATGCCGCCATGCGCGTTAGTCATGCCGTTGGTGTGGTGGTCCTCGACACGGAAACCCATCGTGTACCCGCCGGGCAAAGGCCGGCGGTAAAGCGGCCCGATCTGCCGGCCAAAGCCACGCCGCCAATCGAGCGCCACATAACCTTCTGGAATTTCAAACGCGGGCGCTGCGACATCGTCGGACATGGGCGCATCCATTCCGCGCCGCGCTCCGGGTGGCAAGTGAATCCTTGCCCGCGACATACGAAGGGCGCGGCCTGGAGACTAGGCCGCGCCCTTCGCGCTCCGAGACCCGCCCAGGGTCTATTCGAATACGAGGTCTTCGTCGGCGTTGTCGAAGTCTTCAACGAACGCGTCGTTGGCTGGCTTCGCGGCAGCGCGCCGAGCTTGCACGGCGGTGCGCGGCATGCCGTTGACCATGTCGCTGCGCACGTCAAAGCGCGCTGCGCGGATCGCAGGGTGGAAGCCGACGTTTTGCAGAGCGATCATCACCGTATGACCGCGCTCACGCCAATAGGCTTCGATCTTCGCCTTCAGCGCATGCGCGCCATCGCGCGAGCAAAAATCCGATTCACCTGCCGAGCTGCTGCCGCTGGTGAAATAGTCGCCATCGCTCGACACATCATCGTCGTAACGCTGCGCCGCTGAGCTCATGAGCATTCTGTCAATCCCTGTGCTGTGCAAAAATAATGCACGAACACACGCTCAAGGAGAATTGCCCAAAGGTCGTGGTTGAAGCGCTATGCGAAGGCATAGGCCGAATGGCATACGCCGCGCGTCCGGCTGCCGTTCCGCTACGCAACGTGATGTTATGCACCGCATGGTTGCGCGCCCGCTCATATTCCTGCTGGAGGACGACTGCGTCGCGGCGGACGCGTTGGAACTCGTTCTACGCGATTGGGGCGCCGACGTCGTTCACGGGGTGAATGTCGGCGACGTTCTCTCGATCGGCGGCCCACGCGCTGAACATGCGCGCATGATCATCACCGACTTCCACTTGAGCGACGAAACCAACGGTGTCTCACTAGCCCGCGAACTCCGCGATCACGCACCTAACGCACGGGTGCTCGTCCTTTCGGGCTCAACGAGCGGTGAGGCACAAAAAGCGGCCACTGAAGCGGGCTACACGTTTATGCGCAAACCGGCGCCGCCCAAAGACATCATCGCCTGGCTAGAACGCGCTTAGCGCTTAGCGCCTTGCGTGTGCGCCATGCGCGCGCGAAAACGCATCATGGACAGCGATACCGCGAAGACCCGCTTCCTGACTGCCGTCAGCCACGACATGCGCCAGCCTCTGCAGGCGCTGTTGCTGTACCTCAACGCCCTGGACCGCCGCGTGAAGGATGATGAAGCGCGCGGCATCCTCGCAAAAGCAGATCAGGCCGCCAACTCTCTCGCCGCGATGTTCGACGCTCTCGTGCTGCTCACGCGTTTGGAAGCAGGAAAGATCACGCCAGAGCTTGCGCCCACCTCAGTGCAAGAACTGTTTGACGCCCTGCAGATACCCGGCGTGACCGCAAAGCCAGCGCCAATGCACGCGCAGACTGATCCAGCGTTGCTTCTGGCGATCCTCGATCAACTCATTTCCAACGGGCTCAAGCACGGTGGCGGCGCAGTGCAGCTAAGCGCTGAAGAGAGAAACGGCGCCATAGAGATCGCCGTAACGGATCGCGGCGCCGGCATCGCCCCGGATGATCAGAAGCGTATCTTCGAAGAGTTTGTCCGGCTTGAAGGCAGCCGTGCCGACGGATTGGGTCTCGGGCTAACGATCGCCGAACGTCTTGCCGCACTGCTCGGTCACCAAATCGACGTGCGCTCTGCATCTGGGCAAGGCGCGGCCTTCATTGTCCACGCCGAAAGAGCTTAGCCGCCGCGGCTCATCTTCGCGATGGCCTCGGCGCGCGTACGAACGCCTAGTGCGCGATAGATGGCAGCCAGATGAATCTTCACCGTGCCTTCGGCGATATCGAGTGTGCGTGCGATTTCCTTACTTGCCTGCCCTTTTAGTAATTCAGCGAGCACGTCACGTTGGCGAAGCGTGAGCTTGTCTTGGTCGAGTTTCGACGAACCGCCGCCACCCTCCGCGCCACCTTCGCGCTTGCCCATGGCGGCCGGCACATAAATTCGACCCTCAAGGATACCCTGCAGCGCCGCGGCGATTTGAGCCGAAGCCAACGACTTGGGAATGTAGCCGTGTACACCGGCGCCGAGCGCCGCGAGAATGTCCGCGCGCTCTTCCCAAGCCGAAATCACCGCGACCTTCGCTTCTGGAAAGCCATCGCGCAAAGCGGCGAGCGATTCCGCACCGGACATTCCCGGCATACGCCAATCGACAAGCACGAGATCGCCGGCGCCTTCATTCGTCAAGATCTCGAGCGCCTGATCCATCGTTTCAGCTTCACGCACGTCTTCAGCGCGAAGCACATCGACCAGCAATTGCTTCATTCCACTGCGGAACAGCTCGTGGTCGTCAGCAATCAAAGCTCTGATCGCCATGTTCCGTCGTCCAATGCTCTCGGCGCGCCGGAGCGCATCGCAGAATTTGCGACGGATTCTCTATCCACTCAACCTCGAATTTCGAATTACGGCGAACCGGCGCCACGCGCATTGATCGGACGCACCGCAGCCTCTTGAGCCGGGTTCTCACGCGCGCGAACTTGGCGGAGCGTATCGATGCGCGCGCGTTCGATCATAAAGAGTTCCAGCGCACGGCCCGTGAGGTTCCGCCCGTTGGCGACGCGCAAGCTCATCGGGTTCACTTGGCGTCCGCGCAAGCTCACTTCGTAGTGAAGATGTGGGCCAGTCGAGCGGCCGGTGGTTCCCACATAGCCGATAACTTGTCCTTGGCGCACACGCGCGCCTGCCCGCATGCCGCGCGCGAAACGGGACATGTGCGCGTAAGCCGTCTCATAGCCATTGGCGTGGCGGATCCGCACGTAATTCCCGAATGAACTGAACGGCCCCGCTCGTTCCACAACGCCGTCACCGGCAGCGAGGATGGGCGTGCCCGTCGGCGCCGCGAAGTCCGTACCACGGTGCATGCGCGAGTAGCCCAGGATCGGGTGGCGGCGCATGCCAAAGCCGGAGGAAAGCCGGGCGCCGTTGATTGGCGTCTTCATCAGGAAACGCCGCGCGCTTTTGCCTTCGGCGTCATACCAATCCGGGCGAGAGTCGCCCGGGGCAAGGAACTGATAGAACGCCCGCGGTCCACGGCTCGATTCCAGCGAAACGAACAACAATTCGCCCGTGCGGACCGTGTTGCCCTCGTCATCGTAGAAACGCTCGAACACCAGTTCGAAATTGTCGCCGGGACGAACGTCCCGCTGGAAGTCGACGTCGTAAGCGAAGGCATCAGCCAAGGCCGCGACTTCGCGATCGGTCGCGCCGAGGTTTAAAGCGCTGGCGTAAAGGCTCGTCTCGACCGGCGCGGCGATGCGTGCGATCTCGAACGTCACCGGCATCTGCACTTCGCGAGCTTCGAAACCACCCGAATTGGTACGGTTCGCCGTGACCGAGGCGCCGGGCTCTGAGCGGAAGGCGATGCCAGTCAGCTCGGCGGCGCCGCCATTGCGCTGGAAATAGAGACTAATCGGCTGACCCGGGCGCAGGCGCCGTGGATTGTAAACGTCAGCGATCGAGTTCAGCGCGGCACTAGCGTCGGTCGACGAGGCGCCTGCGCGCGTTAGCAAACCGGCAAGGGTTTCGCCGTTGGCGACACGCACCTCGCGCGTTTCGCGCTGAAGGTAAACTTCGGTAAACGCCAAATGCTCGGCGCGGCGGGCCGCTGCTTCACGCATGGCGGCAGTCTCAGCCGCCGCCGCATCGGCGGCGCCACTGAAGAGGCCTGCATTCCAGGCCAGCCCGAGACCCACAATGGAAGCAGCCGCCATAACGCCGGCAGCGGCCATTCCTTTACGGGCCTTCATGAGCCGATGAGCGAATTCTGCTCTCAATCTCATGCTCCAATAGCTGCCATTGGCAAAAAACGCACCATGGACAAGCGTTTTCAGCCGTGTGGTTATCCAGCCAGAAACTGTAATGACGCCATCTAGTTAGTCTGAAAGTCGCCACAAAGGACGCCTCAGAGCGAGCAAGGACCGCGCCAAGCGAAAGAGTATGGCACATAGGTCTAACCAGGCCGTTGCGAGTCAAGAACGAGAGCTGCCGCAGCTCCCGGAGGACCCGCCGCCCCCACGCCGGCTTCTCGCCGGGTGGGCCATGGCGATTAGCGCCCTGGTCGTCAGCCTCCTTTTGGTGGCCGCCGGGCTCTGGCTGGTCCGCTATTCCATAGCCTCCTTCATGATCGGAGCGGCCCTGGCAGAGCGCGGGGCCGACGCACGTTTTGAAGTCATTAACCTCGATCTCAACGGCGCGGCCCTCGCCAATGTCCGTTTTGGATCAGAGACTTCTCCGGACGCCTCCATTCCGCTGATCGAGGCGCGCTGGCGTTGGCAGGGGCTTTCACCCCAGCTGCGTTTCCTCAGAATTGTCCGGCCACGCCTGCACCTGCGGGTCGACGAGGCTGGCCGGATGTCGGCTGGCGCCCTCGACCGCATTGGCGGTGGAACTCCAGGTCGCCGTCGTCTCGGCTTGCCTCAGATTGAGCTGGAGATACTGGAGGGCGAAGCCGTCATCGACGCGCCATTCGGCGCTCTGACCGCCACCCTTGCCGGCTCCGGCACTCTCGGCCGCGATTTCTCCGCCATTGGCCGGATCGCGCGCACCTCGCGCCTCGGCCAGACCTACGCCCTGGAAGGCGGCGAAGCCGAACTCATGGTCATCTCGCGCGACCAGAACCTCGCATTTCGCCTGAACGCCAACGCGGCGGCGGCAACCTGGAACGGCGCACGCGTCGTGGCCCCGTCACTTCGCATTATGGGACGAGCGCCGCTTGATCTCGGCCGCTACGACGTTGAGGCGAGCATGCGGGCCGCGTCGTTCCGCAGCGACGCTGTCAACGTCGACACGATCACAGCTGCGGTCGGCTTCGAAGGCATCGCCGAAGAAACATCGATCAGGCCACAAACGTGGGCTGGCGAAGCGCGCGGCACGGCCGCCGAACTGCGCCTCGCCGGCAACGTCACACAGCACACGCGCTTCGAAGCCCGCGTCGAAGGCTCGGGGGCCCGTGGCCAAGGCCGCTGGAGCCTCGCTGCATCGCGCTTCGATGGCCTCGCCCTTATCTCCGAAAACCCCAACGCCAACGGCGTCTTCCGCTTCGAACTCGATGGCAACGAGACGCTGAACGGCGAAGCACGCATCGTATTGGCGCAATCACAACTGGATGCGGCAGCGCAGGCAGATCTGCGAGCGGCCTTCCCCGACATTCCCGACGCACCCGTCGGCCCAACATTCGCACAAGCTGAACGCGCGCTCGATATCGCCGCCGACCGCTTCGATCTCACTATCCCCCTCGTCATCGCCGCCAACGAAGAAGGCGCGCGCGTTCAAATCACCGCGCCGGCCGAAGCGCGCGCCGCCAGCGGCGCTGTACTGCGCCTTGCGCCGCTGCGCACAGATGCACCGGCGCTGGTGTTGCAGTGGCCCGGCCCAACGCTTCACGGCGCCGTCGAACTCGAACTCACCGGCGGCGGCGCGCCGAGCACGGATCTTCTGCTCGACACCGTGAATTGGACACCCGACGCACCGTTCGAAGCGGACGGCACCATCACGCTCGCCAACTGGCGCGCGCAAAACGCGAGCATCGCCGCAGACGAACTCAATGTCGGCATCGCCGTACAGCCGCGTGGCGGCGGGCGCATCGATCTACGCGGTCCCGCCCACATCACCGGACCTCTAGGTGATGGCGAAGTGCGCGATCTCGTGGCGACGATCGATGTCGGCGTACAATGGGGCAACGGCTGGCGCGTCACACCGAACAACGCGTGCGTGCCCATCCGCCTCGGCGGCGTAGACGCCGCCGGCCTCTCCTTCGCCAACGGCAATTTTTCACTCTGCCCGCTCAATGGTGCGTTGATCGCCGCTGACGCCGCAGGCGATCTCTCGGGCGGCTTCTCCGTGCGCGGGCTCGCACTGAACGGCCACTTGGCTGGCCCGCAAAGCCAAGCCGCGCGCTTGAGCGCAGGCAATGTCGTCGGCCTCTTCCGCGGCCGCACCGGCAATTTCACGCTCGCACTCGAAGCCGATGCGCCGCGTCTCGCCATCGAGATGGCCGAAGAGCGCACGCTCGCCATCACCATGGACCGCATCTCCGCTGACGCGAACATCCAAGATAGCTGGCGCGTTACCGGTGCGTTCAGTGCCGGCACGCTCTCCGATCCAGCATTGCCCGGCTCTATCTCAACACTTCAAGGCGCGTGGACGGCTGAGCCTATCGACGGTGCACCGGTCATTCGCGTGAACGCCGCGGAGGCGGTGCTCACCGCCAATCGCCCCGCAAGCGACGCCGAGCGTCCACTCTTCAACCCGCTGCGCATCGTCAATGCAGACGCGGTGATGCAGAACGGCGAGATCAACGCTTCCGGCGCCATCGTGCTCGATGGCCGCGCCGATCAGCTCGCGCGCTTCACCGCCCGCCACGATGTCAGCGAAGGTGCGGGCACGGCCAACGTGAGCACGACGAGCATCACCTTCGGCCCGCAGCTGCAGCCCTACGACATCACCGAACAAGCCCGCGGCCTTGTCGAAAACGTGCAAGGCGAAGTCGCTGTCACCGCCGACATCAACTGGACAAGAGAGCAAATCGTCGGCGCCGGCCGCATGCGTCTCAACGGTGTCTCGCTCTCCACCGCGACCATTCCGGAAGTCAAAGGCGCGCGCGGCGAAGTCTATTTCGACGATCTCTTCACGCTCACAACGCCCCCCAGTCAGCAGATCACCATCGAAGAGCTCGACCCCGGCATCACCGTTACCAACGGTCGCGTCGCGTTCCAATTGC
>CADEDT010000076.1 GCA_902826145.1 uncultured Caulobacteraceae bacterium | reverse complement strand
CGATCAAGTCGGCCTTCCGCAAGCTCGCGATGAAGCTGCACCCGGACCAGAACCCGGGCTGCAAAGTCTCCGAGGATAAGTTCAAAGAGCTCGGCGAGGCGTATGCCGTACTCTCCGATCCGGAAAAGCGCGCGGCTTATGACCGCTATGGCAAAGCCGCCTTCCAAGGCGGCGGGCCTGGCGCAGGCGGCTTCCACGGCGCCGGGGCGGCCGACTTCTCCGACCTCTTCAACGAAATCTTCGGCGGCGGCTTCGAAGAGATGTTCACGCGCGGTCGCAGCGCGCCGCGGAACGGTCCGGCCCGCGGCGCCGACCTGCGCTACGATGTCGAGATCACGCTCGAACAGGCTTTCCGTGGCAATGAGCGCGAAATCGTCGTGCCGCGCGCCCAAGCGTGCGAGCCGTGCAAGGGCTCGGGCTCCGAAGGCAACGCACCACTTGAGACGTGTGCGACCTGCCAAGGCGCCGGCCAAGTACGTGCGCAGCAAGGCATGTTCCGCATGGTGCGCACTTGCCCTGCCTGCCACGGGCGCGGCCAGTCGATCAAAACACCCTGCCGCTCATGCGGTGGGCGCGGCCAAGTCCAGAAAGAGCGCACGCTCTCGGTGAAAATTCCGTCCGGCGTAGAAGACGGCACGCGTATCCGTCTATCGGGCGAGGGCGATGCAGGCGTGCGCGGCGGACCGCCTGGCGACCTTTATCTCTTCCTCTCTGTGAAGCCGCACCAATTGTTCGAACGCGACGGCCCCGACCTCTACTGCCGGGCGCCAGCGCCGATGTGCAAAGCCGCCCTCGGCGGCGAAATGGAAATCCCGACCATCGACGGCGAACGCGCCAAGATCAGCATCCCCGCCGGCGCTCAAACCGGCCGCCGCTTCCGCGTCAAAGGCAAAGGCATGACGCATCTGCGCGGCAAGGATCGCGGCGACCTGCACGTCGAGCTCTTGGTCGAAACGCCGGTGAACCTCACCGCTAAGCAGAAGAAGCTCCTCGAAGAGTTCGCCAAGGATTGCGGCGAGGAAGCGCACCCGCAGACGCAGAGCTTCTTCGACGACGTGAAGAAGTTCTTTGACGCTGCCAGCGAGCCGCCGGCGCGTTGATGCGCTTGCCAGCCTTTCCGGCGCGGCTCACAACAACTTCATGACGCTTTCTATCGCCATTGCCGGCGCAGGCGGCCGCATGGGCCGCGCGCTTGTGCGCGCCGCCAGCGAAGATTCGCGCTTCATGATCTGCGGCGGCACCGAACGCAGCGACGGCCAATTCCTCGGCATCGATCTGGGCGCGCTCGCCGGCGTCGCGCCGCTGATGATGAACACGTCCGAGACGTCGAACCTCGCGGCCGACAAAGCGCAAGTCTGGATCGACTTCACTGCGCCGGACGCAACCGTCGCCGCACTCGATGCGCTCGAAGGCACGCCCGTGCGCGCGGCCGTGGTCGGCACAACCGGCCTGACGACGGAGCAAGAAGCGAAGATTGCCACGCACGCTGAACGCATCGCTATCGTGCGTTCCGGCAATTTCAGTCTCGGCGTGAATCTTCTCGCAGCCCTCGTCGAACAAGCTGCGCAACGCCTCGGCCCCGATTGGGACATCGAAATCACCGAAGCGCATCACCGCCGCAAAGCCGACGCGCCCTCAGGCACAGCCCTGCTGCTGGGCGACGCCGCCGCGCACGGCCGCAACGTGACACCCGAAAGCGCGCGCCTCAAACCGCACGACGGCCTCACTGGCGAACGCAAGCGAGGCGGCATCGGCTTCTCGGCCATTCGCGGTGGCGGCATCGTCGGCGAGCACGACGTGCGTTTCATCGCCGAGCGCGAAGTTCTCACGCTCTCCCACACGGCGCTCGATCGCGCGGTGTTTGCGGATGGCGCGCTAGCGGCAGCGCTCTGGGTCGCAGACAAGCCACCCGGCCTCTATTCGATGCGCGACGTGCTCGGCCTTTGAGTCCCGCGCTTCGCCTTGCTCAACGCCAAACTTAGCGCCGACGCGAAGCTCTCGCACTCCTTTGGCGATAGGAACGCGCCCACGCGCATCTGCCCCTCCCCGTCGCGGATCAGAACGCCGCGCCCATCACGCGCCACGCGCGCCCAAACCGGGTTCAGCACCCAGTGTGTGGCAACGCCGTTCTTATCGACCGCAGCCACATGCACGCTTCCAGGCGCGATGCGCACGTACTCCTCCGCTTGTGCGGCGCGGTAGTTCCATCGAAACGCCAGCCAAAGCGCGAGCACATCGAGGCCAAGAAAGCCCGCAACCGGAAACGCGCCCTGCACCCAGAAGAAAACGGCAACCGCAATGTTCACCGCGATCACGGCGGCCAGCATGTATTTGAACGCTCTCACGCTGAGGCTGCGATGCGGGCGCAGCACGGCATCCATCAGAAGCGGGCCGTCGAGAAACGGCGCGTCTGGCGAACGTTCCCACTTTGGCTTCATGCGCCTAAGTTTAGTCCGGCCGAACAAGCTGCCAAGGGATGAGAGCACGTGCCCAAGCGCCTGACCAAAGCCAAGGCGGAAGAACTGTACGCGCGCCTGGCTAAGGTGCGCCCCGACCCAAAGACGGAGCTCGAATACAACAACCCCTACACCCTGCTCGTCGCCGTCGTGCTCTCGGCGCAAGCAACGGACAAAGGCGTCAACCGCGCCACCGGGCCACTATTTCAGATCGCTGACACACCGGCGAAAATGCTGAAACTCGGCGAAGCGGGCGTTGCCGAACACATCAAGACAATCGGCCTTTGGCGCAACAAGACGAAGAACGTTATCGCGCTCAGCCAAGAACTGATCGACCAGCACAATGGCGAAGTGCCGTGCGATCGCGAAGCATTGGAAGCGCTACCGGGCGTCGGCCGCAAGACGGCGAATGTCGTCCTGATGGAAATCTTCGGCGAAGGCACGATCGCTGTCGACACCCACGTCTTCCGCGTCGCCAACCGCACCGGACTAGCCGATGGCAAAACTCCGGCCGAAGTCGAGACGCAACTCATGCGCATTACGCCGGAGAAATACCTTCACGGCGCACATCACTGGTTGATCCTACACGGGCGCTACACCTGCCTCGCGCGCAAGCCCGAATGCCCACGCTGCGTGATCGCCGATATCTGCCTCTATCAGCCCAAGACGCGGGCTATAGCGCCGACGAAAACTTCCGCGCCTTCCGGTGCGAAATCCAAGAAAAGATAAGGCTCGATCGCCTCGATCTCTATCACCCGCCACGCGCCGTCGCCGCCAAGCACCAAGTCGATACGCACGTAGAGCAAGTCCTTCGGCGCGCGCGCGCGCGCTGCCTCAGCTGCCTCCGTCGCCGCAGCCGGCGGCGCGTCTGCCACAAAGCGCGTCTTGCCCGGCACGTTCGCCAACCAATCGCCGCTCTGCGGCACCTTGCGGATCGCGTGCGAGAATTCGCCACCGAACCAGAAGAGCGACCGCTCTCCTTCCGTTTCGATCGCGCGCAGATACGGCTGGATCATCGCCGCACCGAGCGGCCCCTCGATGAGATCGGCCTCGCTCCAAGCATTGCGCTTCAGCCGTACTGTACGAATGGAGCCAGCGCCAACTTGCGGCTTCACCACAACTTCCGAAGCGTCGAGCGCATCAAACGCCTGCGCCACCGTGCGCGCATCCGCCTTCTCGGCCCAAACCGTCTCAATCGCCGATGGGCCCAGCTCCTTGAGATACGTCTTGCGCGCGTTCCACTTCACCACCGACGACGGGTTGCAGACACGCAACCCCGCGCGCTCATGCGATTCCAACGCCGTAACAAACTGCTCCGGCCGCTCGTGATAATCCCAGCAGGTACGGATCACCGCGAGGTCATATCCGCGCCACGGCAAATCCATCTCGTCCCAATAGACGACATCAAAGTCGATGCTGCTCGCCTTGCCGGCGGCAATGATCAGCTCCCGGCTCTTCTCCTCCAACGGCGGCACGGTTCCGGGCGGCAGCTGCGTGCCGCGATAGGAACGCGCTGTCAGATACGCAACGCGCGCCATCAACGGCGCGCCGCTGCTTCAGCTGCGCATTGGTCCAGCAAAGGCGGCGCCTGCCCTGCGCGGCGCGCACTCGGATGCGCCTCCGTGAGCCGCATCGTGTTGCGCGCATCCGCCGCGAACAGCAGCATCAAAGCGCAATTCTCGAACCGGTATGTGAGCGCGGCGCCGGCGCCTTCCTGGCGAACAATGTCAGCGCGCCCGAAGACGCGCTCCACATCCGCTTGCGTCGGCGCATCTGATCCACCGGCGGAGCGCAGCATCTGCGCTTGCCGCGTTGAGGCCGCAGGCGTGGCTGAGGCTGAAGGTGCCGTGCTCGAAGCGCTCGGCGCCGGGGGCGCGGTGGCGCACGCGGCGAGCGCTAGAGCAAGAAGAGAAGTCATGAATCGCATGCCGGCGAAGATGCCGCTTGCCGCGCGTCGCCGCAATGCTTGCCAGGCCCCACGATGCGCGCTTAAACGCCTCAACTCCAAGGATTAATTCATGGCCACATCGACTTACGACGTCGTCGCCGTCGGCAACGCGATTATCGACCTCATACAGGCCGTACCGGACTCGTTCCTGGCCGAGGAGAACATCGCCAAGGACGCCATGACCTTGATCGACGAAGCTCGTGCCGATCACCTCACCGCGCGGCTTTCAAGCGCAACGGTAGCGGCAGGCGGCTCGGCGGCGAACACCGTGACGGGCGTCGCGAGCTTCGGCGGCAAGGCCGGCTACATCGGCAAGGTCGCAAACGACGAGCTTGGCGCGCGTTTCACACGCGAGTTCCGCGCAGCAGGTGTCGCGTTTAACACCCCGCCTCGGCCTGCTCCTCCCGGAACGGCACGTTCACTGATCGCCGTGACTGCCGACGGCCATCGCTCGATGAACACGTATTTGGGCGCTTCAACGTTGCTCAACGCCGAGGACATCGACGCAGATCTCATCCGCGACGGCGAGACGCTCTTTCTCGAGGGCTATCTGTTCGATCGCGACGAGGCAAAAACCGCCTTCATCCGCGCTGCAGAGATCGCACGCGCAGCGGGTCGGAAAGTCTCTCTGACGCTTTCGGATAAATTCTGCGTCGACCGCCACCGCGACAGCTTCCGCCACCTCGTTGCTGGCCACGTCGACATCCTCTTCGGCAATGAGGCGGAGATTCTCTCGCTATACGAAAACGAGGACCTTGGCGCCGCAATCGAAAGCGCGCGCGCGGCGTGCTCAGTGGTCGCCATCACCCGTTCCGCAGCAGGCTCGCTAATCGCCACGCGTGACGAGACCGTCGAGGTCGCTGCCTATCCTGTCTCTAACGTGGTCGACTCAACCGGCGCAGGCGACCAGTATGCGGCCGGCTTCCTGTTCGGCTACGCGCGCAAGCGTCCGCTCGCGGAGTGTGGCGCGCTTGCCTCTCTCGCAGCGGCGGAAGTGATTTCGCATATGGGTCCGCGCCCGGAGGAAAACTTGCGGGCGCTGGCGCTCAAGAGCGGCTTTCGCGTCTAAAGGATAAAGCGCGATAGATCGGTGTTCTTGGCCAGATCGCCGACATTTTTGCGCACGTAATCCGCGTCCACACGGACTGTTTCGCCGTTGCGATCCGGCGCAGAGAAACTGACTTCATCAAGCAGCCGTTCCATCACGGTCTGCAGGCGGCGGGCGCCAATGTTTTCGACTGCGCTGTTTACGTCGGCTGCAATTCCGGCGATCGCCTCCACAGCGTCGCTTGTAAAGTCGAGCGTCACGCCCTCAGTCTTCAGCAACGCTTTGTACTGGGTGACCAGACTGGCCTCCGGCTCGGTGAGAATGCGTCGGAAGTCTTCGCGCGTGAGCGCTTTCAGCTCAACGCGAATGGGTAAGCGGCCCTGCAATTCCGGAAGCAAATCGGATGGCTTCGACACATGGAAAGCGCCGGAGGCGATGAACAGAATATGATCCGTCTTCACCGGTCCGTGTTTGGTATTGACGATCGTGCCTTCAATCAGCGGCAGCAGATCACGCTGCACGCCTTCTCGGCTGACATCGCCGCCGCCCACACGCTCCGACCGTGAAGCGATCTTGTCGATCTCATCCAAAAATACGATACCATCCTCGGCCGTCATCGCGAGCGCTTCCTTGGTCAGCGCATCTTGATCCACCAGCTTGTCGCTCTCTTCGCGGATGAGAGGCTCGTAGGCCTCATCAACGGTCATGCGCACGCGCTTGGTGCGCTTGCCGAACGCCTTGCCGAAAATCTCACCTATGTTGACGGCGCCAACACCTGGCTGGCCGGGTATGTCCAAGCCGCCCATAGGATTTGCGGTATCTTCGACATCGATTTCGACCGCGGAGCCGCCAAGCTCGCTGTTACGAAGCTTCTTGCGAAACGACTCACGTGTCGCAGCGCTTGAACCTTGCCCCACAAGCGCATCAAGCACGCGTTCTTCGGCGGCAGCTTCGGCGCGAGCACGCACTTCGCGGCGGCGGCGCTCGCGCGCCATGGTCAGCGCAACCTCAACCAGATCGCGCACGATCTGCTCTACGTCGCGGCCGACATAGCCGACCTCGGTGAACTTGGTTGCTTCGACCTTGAGAAACGGCGCGCCAGCAAGTTTGGCGAGCCGTCGCGCAATCTCAGTTTTTCCCACGCCGGTCGGCCCGATCATGAGAATGTTCTTGGGCGTGACCTCTTCGCGAAGATCTTCGGGCAATTGCTTGCGCCGCCAGCGATTGCGCAGCGCGATGGCGACGGCGCGCTTCGCATCGTCTTGTCCAACGATGTAGCGATCAAGTTCTGAGACAATTTCGCGAGGCGAGAAGTGAGTCATGCGGCGCTTGATGTAGGCGCGCCGCCTCCGTTGGTGAAGAGCAACTTGCCAGTTATGACGTCACGCCGCAGCAGGCGTCTCCGGCGGAAAAATGCGCGCCAACGGCCCTTCCGGCTTCACCCAGCCAAGAAGCGCTCGCCGCGCGCTGTGCCAGCTCGCGCCCAGAATCAGCACAAACGCGCCGAGCACGATCAGCGTCGACGCCGCGAGCGCACCGGCGCCAAGGCCGGCTGCATTCATGAGAATGCCGATCGCAGCACCTGTCGTGATCAAAGTTGAGACAATCAGCACGCGTCTGTTGATCAGCAATGAGATAAATCCAAGGAAGATAACCACCGCGAGCGTTAGCGCAGCTTGTAACGCCGCATCGGGACTGCCATCGCGCCCAACGACTGACGCCAAGCCCGCTGACGTTCCGAACGCCATCCCGATCAAGCCGAACGTGCCGTTGAGAATGAGCGGCGCAGCGGCGAAATGAAGCCAGAAGCCGTTATCGGAAAGGCGCGTCGTTCGCGTTGGGTCGCGCGCATCGAACGCAACGCCCGCCGAGAACAGCAGCAGGCCGAGCGCGAGGAAGAGAGCCGGCAATAAGTTCGTCGCCAGCTCAAAATTTGCGATTAGCGCCGCAACGATAATGAATAGCGCCAAGCCCCCGCCCGTAAGGCCAAGCGAGAATGGGAGGCGGAAGCGCAGATAGAAAGCAAACGGCGCGATGAAGGCGAACGCGAGGGCGACTAGGATGCCGACGCGCAGCTCCTGCGGCATGTGCCCGAGATCCCAAGCCGGGCCGGCGTAACCCCGCCCAACGATAGCGCCTGCGTAGAGCAGCGCGGCGGCGCTCACCATGAAAACGGTTAGCGAGCATACGATCGCAATCGCGGGCAAGAACAGACGCCGGCGGCGCGCGAAGATTTCGCCCAACAGCCACATGATCGCGCCGCAGCCAGCGAAGAGTGCGCCGCTCAAAATAACGGTGCTCGGCGCGTCGGGCTGATCCGATGTCGAGACATAGACGGTCACCGCGATCGCGAGGCCGATTGCCAGCAAGAGAATCCCGATTGCCAGAAACACGTCATGGAAGTTGCGGATGAAGCGGAGATCCTCCTCCCCGCTCGGCGCCGGAGAAACACCAGCGGCTTGCGAGGCCAGAAAATCATGAAGAGGGCCGACTTGCTCGGCTCCGATCACGCCAGCGGCGGCAGCCGCTTCCAATGCGCCACGGTCAGCCATCGAGCTTCTCCACGGTCAAATTGCCGTTCGTGTATACGCAAATCTGCGCAGCGATCTCCATGGCTTTGCGAGCAATGGCCTCTGGATCGTCGACGTAATCATAGAGCGCTCGTGCCGCCGCGAAGGCGAAGTTGCCGCCGGAGCCCACGGCAATCACATCAAACTCGGGCTCCAGCACGTCACCGGCGCCGGTGAGCAACAGCGTCTCATCTTTGTCGGCAACGATCAGCATGGCGTCCAACCGGCGCAGTGCGCGGTCAGTGCGCCAGTCTTTCGCTAGCTCGACACAGGCACGCGCAAGTTGGCTCGGAAAGCGCTCAAGCTTTGTTTCGAGCCGTTCGAACAAGGCGAATGCATCGGCGGTCGCGCCGGCAAACCCGGCAATCACCGCGCCGTTTGCCAGCGGCCGTACCTTACGCGCGTTGCCTTTGAGAATAGTCGGGCCGGCGGAGACTTGGCCGTCCCCGGCAATTACCACTTTGCCGCCCTTGCGCACGCAAACGATCGTGGTGCCGTGCCAACCTGGCTGATCTGTCATGCTTTAGGATGTGGCGGAGCCGGACGCTCCGATCAAGCCGCGTCTACCGCGCCGACGTCTTCGCCGGCCTGGCGGCGGAGTAGTTCGGCGAACTCCGGCGCGGAAACCGCCGCGCCGAATAGGAAGCCCTGAATCCAATGGCAGCCACGGGCCGCCATGAACTCCATGTCCTCGCGGCGCTCAACGCCTTCCGCCACCGTTTCCATATTCAGGGTGCGGGCGAGCGCCAGGATCATATCGACGATCGCCGCCGCCTGCGGATCGCCACGCTCCAACGCACGAACGAACTGCTGGTCGATCTTGATCACGTCGAAAGGCAGCTTCGAGAGCGCCGCCAAGCTTGAATGCCCGCAACCAAAGTCGTCGATCGCCAGGCGTACACCCGCGTCACGAAGCGGCCTGACAATCCGCAGCGCGCGATCGGGATCGGCCATGACAACCGATTCCGTGATCTCCAGCTCCAGATTCTGAGGGGCGAGACCAGCGTGCGCCACGACGCGCAAAACGTTGTCGGCGAACTTGTCGCTACGAAACTGAAGCGCCGAAACGTTCACCGCAACCTTCGTGGGATGCCCTGCCCGCGCCCAAGACGCCGCCTTCCAGCACGCTTCGCGCATGATCGCATCGGACAGAGCACCGATCAGGCCGCTCTCTTCGGCGACCGGAATAAAGCGGCCGGGACTGATGATTGTTCGGTCCGGACGCACCCATCGAGCGAGCGCTTCGCATGCCTCGATACGGCCAGTCTGAAGATTGATCTTGGGTTGGAAGTAAGCGCGAAACTCGTTGCGCTCCAACGCGCCGCGCATCTCCCGCTCAAGCGTAAGCCGCGCCACC
Organism: uncultured Caulobacteraceae bacterium; assembly: GCA_902826145.1. Lineage (GTDB taxonomy): Bacteria > Pseudomonadota > Alphaproteobacteria > Caulobacterales > Aquidulcibacteraceae > Vitreimonas. The sequence goes on along the minus strand of CADEDT010000076.1, from coordinate 7,214 downwards.
GCCTCGCGGTCTAGAGATTGCGTATACACCTTTACACGCGCGGGCGCGGAATGCGCCGCCGCCATCGCCATGCGCGCGTGACGTATTGCGGCGTCGGCGTCACGGCCATCACGCGGAGCGAGCGAAACGCCGCAGCACGCGCCAAGCGTCAGCTTGTGGCCCCGCCATTCGAACGCCTGATCCAGCGCCGCATTGAGGTGCTGAGCGAAACGCGCCGCGTCGGCGCTCGACGCGACATCCGGCACGAGTACGCCGAACTCCGACGCGCCCAACCGCGCGGCGATCGCCGGCCGCTCGCCCTGCGCGCGGATGCGCACGACACGATCCACCGTCCGCACACCAGAAATGAAACGATCTGCAACGACGCGCAAAAACTCGCGAGCAGCGTCGGGGTCCAGCGTCTGCATCAGGCGTGGCAATCGCGTGAGGTCGATCACAATGAGCGCGGCGGCTGCTTCTTGCCCTTCCTTGCCTTGCAGCAGGAGGTAGTCCACCTCGCGCACGAACCGATCTTGGTTAGGCAGACGCGTAACGGGATCAACGAACGCGATTTCCTGAATCTGCCGCATCGAGGCGTCGAGCCGGCCTGTCATGCGATTGAAGGCATTGGCAAGCGTCTCGAATTCGTCGCCAGTCTGGATGCTGATTGGCGCGGCCTGACCTTGATCGCCCACTTTCTCCGCGTATCGCGCGAGTTCGTCGAGCGGCGCAACCGCCTTGCGAACGACGTGCGCCGTAAGCGGAATCGCAGCGCCCGCGAGACAAGCCAGGATCAACAGAAATGGCGCCAATGACGGCACCGCGTCGAATCGATATGCACCTCGCTCCCACATGCGCAAGGCGACGCCGATCACGTGCCCTTCCCTTACAATCGGCGACGCAACAGTGACCCGCCCATCCGGCGCACGCGAATGAACCGTGCGGCCGGCAAGCGCTTGGCGGGTGAGCTGGCTCATGACCGCGAGATCGTCCGCGTTACCACCGGCCTGAGCCAGCGTGCGGCCTTCGCCATCGCGAATCGAAATGGCTCGTACATTTCGCTGACGCGTCGAGCCCTCGATCATCATCGAGAGAACGCGCACGTTTCCTCGCGCCATCACCTCTCCGGCGCGCGAGGCCAAGTGCTCCGTCAGATCTCTCGCGATCGACAATTGCTGGCGCGCGCCTTCAGTCTGCGCGCCGAAGATCAGGATCGCCGCCGACACCGCAGCGGTCACGGCCATAATCATCGCGGTGAACAGAACTGCGCGCGCTTGCAGGCCGCGCGGGCGGCTCAGTTCGGCAAGCTTCGGCAAGCGCAGTTGCATCATCGCTCCGGGCGCGCGATGTCCGCGCGCGTGCGAGACTTGCGTGGTTTGGTTAGCGCCGCCTGAAAGCGCTTGCTTTTGCTGCGAAAATCTGCGGCCGAGCGTCAACGCTTCGGTGACGTAGCTTAATCAGTCGTTGTCGTCGGCGCGCCTCAGGAACACGTAGAAGGCGCCAGCGCCGCCATGTGTGCGGTGCGCGGGCGCGAAGCCTGATACGATCGGGCGAATATCGCGCTCCGCCAACCATTCAGGCAAGCGCCGCTTCATCACCCCTTCGCCGCCTCTACCGACACCCGTGATCACGATCACCGTGCGGTCTCCGCGCCGCTGAGCCGAGCGCAGAAAACGCGAAAGTGCGGCGCGTCCGCTGTCTTGCGTGTGGCCGTGCAGGTCCAGCGAACAACCGATCTCCAGCTTGCCGCGGCGCACGCGTTTCTCGTTGCCGCGATTCTGAGGCGACGCGATCTGCTTAAACTTTGGCTTGGTCGGCGCCGGTGCCGCGGTCGCCGTTTTGGCGATACGCTTGACCGGCTCTCGGATCTGATCAGCTTCGATTTCTTCGGGAGGCAATGCACGTTTTGACTTCACCCCGACAGCTACGCGCCGCCAGAGCTTCTTCTCATCCGCAGTGAGGTCGCGCCGCTTTCCGCTCACGCAGCCTGGACGCGCGAGAGCAGCCAGTTCGGATCAGACGAACGCACGTTGCGCTCGAAGGTCCAGCGCTCGCGTGCATCGCGAACGCCATAGGCGCCTTCGGCAAGTTCAGCTTCGAACTTAACCGTGATGCGGGCCGTATCGCCGGCGAGTTCAGCATCCACGATCTCAGCTGATTTCAGCCGCACGAGCTCCGGGCCGGCTCCACCCTTCTCTTCACGCGTCGAAATCGCCGTCGCGTATGAATCGTACACGCGCGGCGTCAGCAGACCACGAAGCGCATCGCGATCGCCCTTCGCGAAGGCGCCCACAATGAGTTCGTAGGCTGAACGCGCGCCCTGTACAAAGTATCCCGCCTCGAACGACGGGTCCGCACGCGAGATCGCAGCAACGCCATCGCTGGCGGAACCGCCTGCAATGCCGGACGCCACCGGAGGCGCACCGGGCTGCTCACGCGGCAGCTCGCCTTGAACGGGTTGAGGCTCGGGCGGGCGCTCGCCGCCCGTGCGTTTGCCAAGCGTGGTGTAGAGGCGAAACAGCACAAACCCGGCGACAAAGGCCAAGACGAGGATTTCCAGCATACTCTGGTCCAACGGACGGAGCTCCTTGTGGCGCCAGGTGGTGTGCGCGCTGAATTAAGATAATGCCAACAGGCAGGTTCTGCCAGCGCGGTTGCACTGGTCTTGCCGCCGCAGCATGTTAGCCGCCTTTTTCTTAAGCCCCCAAGCGAGCTCTGGCGAATGACCATGCAAAATGACGCCCCGCCGCCACCGGATTCACCGCACCTGCGCGTACTCGCGCAATACGTGAAAGACCTGTCATTTCAGAACGTCATGGCCGCCGCAGGCGGCGCCTACGACATCCAGCCGACGATCGACATGGGTGTAGAGGTGAAGTCACGGCCCGTCGGCCAAGGGGAAGCGACCGAGGTCGACCTCTGTATCAACGTCCAGGCGAAACGCGGCGATCAGCCGATGTTCGCGGTGAACCTCATCTATTCCGGCCTGTTCCAGTTCATGAACGTGCGGCCTGACGACGTTGAGCCTTTGATCTGGATCGAGTGCCCGCGCCTGCTGTTTCCGTTCAGCCGTCAGATCCTCGCCGACATCACGCGCGAAGGCGGCTACCCGCCCCTTCTGATCAACCCGATCGATTTCACGCCGCTCTATTGGCAGGAACTGCGTGACCGCCAAGCGCGGGGCGGCGCTGCCCCGGATGTGCCTCTCGCCGCAGCAAGCGGCGCCAGCTTCTAGCTGGCCTTAAGCCACAGCGCGTTCTCGCCGAGCTTCTCGATGAACGCGCGGTGCGCCGCTTCTTCTTCAGTAGTCAGAAGCGAAGGCAATGGCGTTGGCCGTGGCGCGCGACGCGTGAATTCTACGGGCCGCAACACCGCCGCATCGGCAACGGCTGCTTCGCCAGCATCGAATGCAAGCCGCTGCTCGCGGCCGCCTTTCAGATGCAGATAGACTTCCGCGAGAATGCGTGAGTCGATCAACGCGCCGTGGCCGCCAGCACCTTTGCGCGCGGCGAGATCAAAGCCGTAGCGATCGAGTTGGAAACGTCTTGCGAGCGCATCAAGTGAGTTTGACGCGCCCGGGAATTTCTTTCGTGCGATGGCTAGCGTATCGACGAAGCGTTCGTCGCCGAGTTGCGCGAGGCCACAACGGCGAAGTTCGGCGTTGATGAAGCCTTGGTCGAACGCTGCATTGTGCGCGACGAGCGGCGCATCGGCTATGAACTCGAGAAATTCCTGCACGACCTCCGCGAAGCGCTTGTGGTTGCGGAGGAACTCAAGTCGCAGACCGTGCACGCGCACGACTTCTTCCGGGACATCGCGATCGGGATTGAAATAGGCGTGAAACTCGCGGCCGGTGCGTTCGAGGTTAAAAACTTCGACACAACCGATCTCAACGATCCGGTCACGCAGCTTCTCGTCCCCGTGGTCGGGGAAAACACCTGTGGTTTCCGTATCGAAGAGGATTTCGCGCACGAATCTCGGCTAACTCTGTTCGCGGAGCGCGTCCAGCACGGCACGGACTTGGGCTCGGGTGTCGTCGAACGATCCACTGGTATCGATCACGAAATCCGCACGGCCGCGCTTCTCCGCATCCGGAGTCTGCAGCGCGAGAATCGCTTCGAACTTTTCCTCTGTCATGCCCGGACGCCCCAGCACCCGCGCACGCTGGATATACGCCTGCGCCGACACAACGACGATCTTGTTCACAAGGCCGGCCGCGCCAGATTCAAACAGCAGCGGGATGTCGAGCACCACATGCGCGGCGCCGGTATCCCGGTTGCGCTGAAGAAACACCGCCTGCGCCTGACGAACGAGCGGATGCACAATCGCTTCAAGCCGTTTGATAGCTTCATTGTTTCCAACGACGCGGGACGACAACTCCACGCGATCGATCGCGCCATCCTTCGTCACGCCTGGAAAGGCCGCTTCAACGGGCCCGACCGCAGCGCCACCTGGCGAATAGAGTTTGTGGACAGCGGCATCCGAGTTGAACGAGGGAACGCCCTCCTCCTCGAACATCGACGCCACCGTCGACTTGCCCATGCCGATCGAGCCGGTGAGGCCGATGATGATCATGCGAGCGCCGCGATCAGGCGTTCGCGCGCTTTGGCGGCGTCAGGCTTGATGCCGAACCAAAGCTCGAACGAGCGCACACCCTGGTAGATCAGCATGCCCAGGCCGTCCACGGTTTGGAGTTTGCGCTCACGCGCGGCGCGCAGCAGCGCGGTGTCGAGTGGCCGATAGACAATGTCGGCAACGATCGCATTGGGCCGGCAGAAGGTAACCGGCCACTCGATCTCCTCCTGCCCTTCCATCCCGAGCGTAGTCGCCTGCACGATGAGATCGGCGTGCCCGAAACCGCGTTCGAGATCGTCCCACCGCATAGTGCGGCCATTCGGAATCGACGCGGCCGTTTGATCGGCGCGAGCGGCAGTGCGGTTGGCAAAGTGGATGGTGTCTACGTAGGGCGAAAGCGCCTGGCCGATACCGAGCGCGCCGCCGCCGGCGCCCAATATAAGGACACGGCGCACCTGCGCGCGCCAGTCGGGAACACGTTCAGCCAGTGAATCGAGAAAGCCCGCGCCATCGGTGTTGAAGGCGGAGAAAGATCCATCGTCTTCCTGGCGCAAAACATTCGCGACCGCGCCTTCGCTTCGTGCAGCGGCTTTTGCCGCTGCTTCCTTATGAGGGACTGTGACGTTGAGCCCTGCGAAACCCCCGAGAGCGCGGATCGCGGCGACCGGGTCTTCGCTCTTGAGCGGCAGTGCCACGTAGACAGCGTCGAGCTTGTGATCCGCGATCCAGCCATTGTGCATCACTGGCGAGAGCGAATGGCTCACCGGGTCGCCGATTACAGCATAAACCTTGGTGGCGGCAGTGATGCTCATTTCTGCGCAATACCGTGTTCGCGCAGGAAAGCGAGCAGCGGCAACAGCGGCAAGCCGAGCACAGAAAAGTAGTCGCCTTCAACGCGATCGAACAACTGCGCGCCGAGCCCTTCCAGCTGATAGGCGCCAACGGAGCGCAACACCTGTTCGCCCGCCCGGGCGAGGTAGTCATCTAGGAACGCGTCCGAGAAGATACGCATCTTCAGTTTGGGCGTATCGATGTGCCGCCAGATGATCGTCCCCTCCTTGGCAACGACTGCGGCCGTGATGAGTTCGTGCGTTTGGCCACGCAGGCGCAGCAAGTGCTCACGCGCGTCGGGGGTACTCTTGGGTTTGTCGAACACCTCCCCGCCCAGCGCCAGCATCTGATCAGCGCCAATCACAAACTCCGAGCGCCGTCGTGAAACACTGAGCGCTTTGAGTTCAGCGAGCGCATCCGCCTGATCGCGCGGCTTCAAGCCCTCCGCACGCAAACTTACTTTCGCAGCTTCTTCGTCAACGCGCGGTGTCTCGACCTCGAACGTCAGGCCAACGGCTTCGAGCATCTGCCGACGTGCAGCGCTTCCGGAAGCGAGAACGAGGCTCACGCGCCGCGATGTCCGGTCAATAGATTAAGCACGGCCGCCGCGGTTTCCTCGATCGAACGGCGCGAAACATCGATCGTCGGCCACCCTTCCCGCTCGAACAGTTTCTGCGCATCCATCACTTCGCGCCGCACAGCATCTTCATCAGTGTAGCTTCCAGCCCGCGTTTCTTTCATCGACGCGAGGCGATTGCGGCGGATGTGAATGAGGCGGTCGGCGGAGATGAGAAGACCAACCACCAGCGGTCCTTCTTTGATGAAGACTTCGGGGGGCAATGGCACGCCGGGTACCATGGGCACATTGGCGGCCTTCACACCGCGGTGGGCGAGATAGACGCTGGTCGGTGTCTTCGATGTGCGGCTGACTCCGACAAGGATAACGTCGGCTGTCGCCAGATCGACGTGCTGCTGACCGTCGTCATGATACATGGCGAAGTCGAGCGCATCGATGCGCTTGAAGTACTCCGCGTTGAGCTTCCGCGGATTGCCGACGCGGTGGTTTAGCTCCACCCCCAGATACCGCGACGTCGTGTCCAGCACAGGGTCCAGCACGGCGACGCAGGGCATATCCATGGCCTTGCAAGCCTCCTCGAGCTGGTGGCGATGCTCCAGGTTCGAGAGCGTGAACATGACAACGCCGGGCGCGGCCTCGATTTCCGCGATCACCCGCTCCAGCTGCCGGGCGGAGCGGACCAGGAAATAGGAGTGCTCAACCGGCATGATGTTGTCGAATTGGGCGCACGTGGCGCGCATGACGCCGGCCAAGGTCTCCCCGGTCGAGTCGGAGACCAAGTGGAAGTTCGAGTAGATGCCGATCTGCTCATTCGCCATGCGTCACATATCAGACGAGTTAGGATTGTGGACAAGCTGTTGGTGCTGGCGCCCGTAAGCACACGAAAGAGAACGAACGGCGCACCTACCCCGGATTCCACTTCCCCTCGCTGGCGATTCCTCCAAACCTTGCTCACAGCGCGACATTGTGGCGAGAAAGGAATCGCAGGCGACTCGCCCACCCCTCAACTCGTTCGCGCCAAAGAAATTTCCTGCGACGCCATGAGAGGACAAGTCTGGGGATAGGGTGTGGACAATGATTTTGTCCCGCATTCTAAGTCGCACCAACAACGAGTCCTGATTAATCCGGATTCAAATTTAGAAGTTGGGAAGAGGCGAATGTCTGGTCGGGAGAAGGTTCCCGGACTGCTACGTGTCTTGAGCGGAGAGAGGCTTGATCCTCCTCCGGTTTGGATCATGCGTCAGGCTGGACG
>CADEDT010000075.1 GCA_902826145.1 uncultured Caulobacteraceae bacterium | reverse complement strand
GGCGCGCCGGCGCCGTCATCGACGAGGAATTCACGGAGCGGGATGCGGCCTTCGGTCTTGAGGCCAATGTCGACGACGACGAAGTCGTGTTCGATCGCAACCACGGTGGCCGGCATAACGCGGCCTTCAATCAGACCCTTGGAGCCCAGGCTCTGGTCGAGCATCGCGGCGAAGTCGTCGCGCGTGGGGTTCAAGGAAGGGTTTGGGGCTTGTGTAGCCATACGTATTTCAACTCCAACATTGATAAGGGCCAACCGGTTGGATCCGGCGGTCTCGGCCCCACAATGGGGCCGTCCTTAGATTTGGCTTAGGTAACGCCAAGCGGCCCGGGGCCATCGACCCTCAGGAACGCGGGCTCTCTATAGATAGGGAGGCCCCCCCCAGCAAGGGAAGAGCGGGTCGAAACTCAGCCGCGCCGGGCGATCGCCGCGTCCACGATAGCGTAGGCCGCCTTGGCCGCGCCCTCGATGGAAAGCGCTGTCGTATCCAGCAAATACGCGTCTGGCGCCTGCCGGAGCGGCGATTCCTTGCGGTTGATGTCGCGTTCATCCCGCTCAGCGATCTGAGCCTGCAATTCCTCAAAGCTGATCTGCTCGCCACGGTCGCGCAGCTCCGCCAACCGCCGGCTGGTGCGCTCCTTCAATGACGCCGTGACGAAGAGCTTCACCTCAGCGTTCGGGCAGATGACCGTGCCGATGTCACGCCCGTCGAGCACTGCGCCTTTGGGGTCCGCGGCGAAGGTCTGCTGCGCGCGGCGCAGCACGGCGCGCACCTCGGGGATCGTCGCGACTTTTGAAGCAGCGAGACCTGCGGCGCTGGAGCGGATCCGATGTTCATCGATCGCGCCGAGATCAAGCGCCTCTGCCGCCGCGACGGCGGCGCGCAACTCTGCAGGATCGCCGCCAGCGTCGAGCACAGCGAGGCCGACCGCGCGGTAGAGCGAGCCCGTGTCGAGGCGCTTCAACCCGTAGTGCTCCGCCAAGGCCTTGGCGACAGTGCCCTTGCCCGACGCGGTGGGTCCATCAACGGCGATAATCATCGCCGCCCGTGTAGCAGAGGCCGACGGCAAGACTAGGTGTAAGGCTGCACCACAGATTTCCGCTGGCGCACCATGTGAAGCGGTTGCTACAGGAGGTTGCGCGTAGGGAGCTGCAAATAGCGTCAATGGAAAGCCCGCGACAATCCGAAGTCGCGCCACAAGCGCCGTCCTACCGCGACCTGCGACGCCGTGTGTTGGCCTTTGCTGGCCTGTTTGCCGTCTTTATCATCGTTGTCGCGCTTATTGGTTTTGCTCAGTTGCGAAATGCGGCGGTCGAGGCGGCGCGCGCTAGGGCGCAGAGCTACAGCAACATTCTGAGCGCTCACCTCGACCGGACGATGGGTGCAATAGACGCGCGTCTCGCGCAGATCGTGTTGCAGAGCGAGCGTCTCGGCGGCCCTAGTGGTCCTGCGGCCCAATGGCTGCCGGTGCTCGACGCGGCAAAGGCCGGCGCTTCCACCATCGGTTCGCTCTCTGTCACCGATACGAGCGGCCGCATCCGGCACTCAAGTCTGCGCAACATTATCGGCGCCGACAGGCGTGACCGTTTCATCTCGCAAGCGCTCTCCGATCCCAACGCACCGGAATTGCTGAGCGACGCACCGATGACGTCGCCAAACAGTGGCGCGCTGTTGTTGCCGTTCGGCCGTCGTCTGCTTGATGGACGCGGACGCGTCACCGGCGCCGTGGTTGCGACCTTCGCACCGGAATCTCTGCGCAGCTTTTATCGCAGCATCGACACAGAAGGCGGCGTCCTGCGCATCATCCACACTAGCGGTGCGCTCGTGTTCGAAGAGCCTATGAGCGGCGCATCTCTTGCCGCTGACGATCCGGTACTCGCGTCACAACGCGCAGGCTATCCGCGTGGCGTATTCGTGCGGCCGTTGGTGGAAGGCGGGCCAACGCTCATCACTTCCTACGCCGTCGTGGGCGACACCGGACTCATCGTCGCCGTGTCGCTTTCGGAAAGCCAGGCTCTGGCGCCGTGGAGGCAGGAGTTCTTCATCGGCGGCCTCATCCTCGTCGGCCTGCTTGCCGCCTTCGGGCTGGCGGTCGTTGCCGTGCTGCGGCAACTGCAAGCCCGCGAGCGCGCTGAACTGGCATTGCAGGAGCAGCAGCAGCGCACAGCAGAGGCGCAGCGGCTGGAGTCACTTGGCCAGCTCACTGGCGGCGTCGCTCACGACTTCAACAATTTGCTGACCATCATCATCGCGGCCGGCGACTCGTTGCTTACGCGCGTTTCGGAAGATCTCCGCCCGCGCGTGGACTCAATCCTCTACGCCGCCGACAACGCAGCCGCCCTGATCCAACAATTGCTGGCCTTCTCCCGCCGCCAAGCGCTTCAGTTCGCCGCCGTCGATGTGAACGCCGTCGTCACCGCGATGGAAGACATGCTGCGCCGCTCGCTCGGCGCGCGCGTCGAAACGCAATTCACGCTAGCGCCAAATCTCTGGCGCGCTTATGCCGACCGCGCGCAAATCGAAAGCGCGCTGCTGAATCTTGCTATCAACGCCCGCGACGCGATGCCGGATGGCGGCAAGCTCACAATCGAAACGCACAACGCTCATCTCGACGATCACTACGCCGTGCAAAATCCCGACACCACGGCCGGGGACTACGTAGCGCTTGCTGTCACCGATACCGGCGTTGGCATGACGCCGGAGGTGCTTGAGCGGGCGCTAGAGCCGTTCTTCACCACGAAGGAGGTCGGTAAGGGATCGGGCCTCGGCCTTAGCATGATCTACGGCTTCGCCCGCCAATCGAAAGGCCACGTGAAGATTTATAGCGAGGTCGGTCGCGGCACGACGGTACGCCTCTATCTGCCGCGCGACGTCGGCAGCGGCGAGACCGCGCCGCCGCCGGAAGCCGCCGCATCGGATCAAGGAACGGAAACGATCCTGCTCGTTGAGGATGATGCTCAAGTGCGCTTGCTAGCGACGGCCAGCTTGCGCGAGCGGGGGTACACCGTCGTTGAAGCCGTAAACGGAGCAGAGGCCGTCACCGTGCTCGACGGCGACGATCACATCGACCTGGTGCTCACCGATGTCGTCATGCCCGGCGTGCTCACGGGCAAAGAGGTTGCGGAGCACGCCTTGAAGGCGAGGCCAAACGTGAAGGTGTTGTTCACCTCCGGCTACGCCGACGCTTCGGTCATGCGGAACGGCCTCGTGCAGGCCGGGGCGCGCTTCCTCTCAAAGCCCTATCGCGGCGGCCAGCTTGCCGCGACGGTGCGCGCGCTGCTCGACGCCTAGAGGTTTCCGCCGCGTCCGCCTTGACACCGCCCGCACAAGCGCGCGGATTCCAAATCATGAGCACCGAACATTTTGACGTTGTCGTTGTGGGCGCCGGCATTTCCGGCGTCGGCGCGGGTTACTTCCTGCAGAAGAACTGCCCCAACAAGAGCTACGTCATTCTTGAGAACCGTGCCGACATGGGCGGCACGTGGGATTTGTTCCGCTATCCCGGTATCCGCTCGGACAGCGACATGTTCACGCTCGGCTATTCGTTCAAACCGTGGACGGAAGAGAAGGCGATCGCTGACGGACCGTCGATCTGGAAGTACGTGCACGAGACCGCCAGCGAATACGGCATCGATAAGCACATTCGCTTCAAGCATCGCGTCGTGCGTGCAAGCTGGTCGTCGGACGATGCGCTTTGGACGGTTGAAACGGAGCACGAAGGCGCTGCGAAGCGCTTCACTTGCAACTTTTTCCACGTCTGTGCCGGCTATTACAATTATGAGGAAGGCTATCTGCCGGCGTGGGACGGGATGGAGTCCTTCAACGGCCAGATCATCCACCCGCAGCATTGGCCCGAGAATCTCGACTACACCGGCAAACGCGTTGTCGTGATTGGCTCAGGCGCCACCGCCGTGACGCTCGTGCCGTCGATGACGGACAAAGCCGCGCACGTGACCATGCTTCAGCGCACGCCGACCTACATGGTTTCGCTGCCCGCCGAAGATAAGCTTGCGAACTGGGGTCGCAAAAACTTACCGCGCCATTTTGCCTATGACCTCACGCGCCTCCGCAAGATCGTCTTCCAACAAATCTTCTTCCGTCTCGCGCGTAACAAGCCTGAGAAAACGCGAGAGCGGCTGCTCGGTCTCGTCCGCGAACAACTCGGCCCGGACTACGACATGGCAACGCATTTCACGCCGCCCTACAATCCGTGGGAACAGCGTCTGTGCCTCGTGCCGGACAACGACATGTTCATCGCCATCCGCGAAGGCAAAGCGTCAGTCGAAACCGATCACATTGAGCGCTTCACCGAGAAGGGGCTGAAGCTCAAGTCGGGGAAAGAACTCGAAGCGGACATCGTCATCACGGCGACGGGCTTGAACTTGCGCATGCTCGGCGGCGCCGAGATCATCGTCGATGGCAACAAGATCGAGCCGGGCCAGAGCTACACCTACAAAGGTGCGATGTTCTCCGATGTGCCGAACATGGCGTTCGTTTTCGGCTACACGAATGCGTCCTGGACGCTTCGCGCTGATCTGATCAACGAATACGCTTGCCGCCTGATCAACTACATGGACATGTACGGGCTGGCCTCGGCCACGCCGCGTCTCGGCGAAGGGCCGCACGAGGATAAGCCGTTCGCGGACTTCTCGTCGGGCTACTTCCAACGCGCCAACCATCTGCTGCCGAAGCAAACCAGCAAGGCGCCATGGAAGCAGAACCAATCGTACGGCCACGACATCATGGATCTGCGCTACGGCAAGATCGAAGATGGCGTGCTCGAGTTTAAGAAGAAACCTGCCGCCGTCTCGGCGTCCGCGCCGCAACGCGAAGCCGTCGCTGCGGAGTAGCGCTGCGCTGCAGCATCGGCTACGACCGCTGATCTCGCTCCCCGAGGTCTCGCGTGAAGTCTATTTCCATTTTCGTTTTGCTGGCGCTGGTCGCTGGCCTCGTCACCGGCGCGCTCATCCGCAGCTATGCGCCGCAATTCACCAACGCGGCGGACATAGCCAGCGCCTTCGGCGGTCTTTGGCTCAACACGTTGCGCATGACGGTCGTGCCACTGGTGGTGTCGCTGTTGATCACTGCGATCGCCTCCGTCGCGGACACCGCTAAGACGGGCGGTCTCGTCCTCCGCGCCGTGATCCTGTTTACCGTGCTGCTTTTCTTTGCCGCGACGTACAGCGTGCTCGTCACCAACGGATGGTTGGCCGCTTGGCCGCTCGATCGCGCTGCCGCAGATGCGTTCGTCGCAGGCGTTGGCGACTCTGCGGTGGTTATTGGCGAGCCACCGAGCTTTGTGGCGTGGCTGCAGAGCCTCGCGCCCTACAACCCCGTAAAGGCGGCCGCCGAAGATGGCATGCTGGCGCTGGTCGTGTTCTCGATCTTCTTCGGCTTCGCGGCGGCAACATTGAAGCCGGACATGCGCGGCCAGATCGTCAATTTCTTCCGCGCCGTTTCGGAAGCCATGATCAAGATCGTGCACTGGGTGTTGCTCGCGGGCCCTTTCGGCGTCTTCGCGCTGGCGCTCGGCGTTGGCTTGCACGCCGGCTTCTCCGCGGCGGGCACGCTGGCGCAATACGTGATCATCGTTACCGGCGTGACAGCCGGCTCCACTTTCATCGCTTACCTCATCGCTGTGACATGGGGCGGTCAGCCGATCGCGCGCTTCACATCGGCGGCCACGCCGGTTTGGGCGATCGCAGCGTCAACGCAATCCTCGCTTGCTTCTCTGCCCGCCATGCTCGAAGCCGCGCTACGCGGCTTGCAGATTTCGCCGCGTGTCGCGGACGTTATCTTGCCGTTGGCCGTCGCGATCTTCCGCTTCACCAGCCCGGTGGCGAACCTCGCGGTCTGCTTCTTCGTTGCGCATCTCTACGGGCTTGAGCCGTCGCTCGTGCAGATCATCAGCGCTGTGGTCGTCGCCTACGCCGTCAGCATCGCAGCGGTTGGTCTGCCGGGACAGATCTCATTCATCGCTTCGATAGCGCCGATCTGCCTGGCGCTCGGCGTGCCAACCGAAGTGCTTGGCATTCTGATCGCCGTCGAGGTTATCCCCGACATCTTCCGCACGCTCGGCAATGTCACGGGTGATCTTGCCGCCACCTCCATCCTCGCGCGAAACGCGCCGCGCGAGGACGAAGGATCGCCGGCCCCTTAACGGCGGTATTGTTGGCAGGCGTCGGCGTAGTGGCTTTCGACTTGCTCGATGCGCGCGGCCGAACTCATCGGCGCGCCGGAAGAATCTGAATCTGACGGGATGGTTGCGTCGCCTTGCGCATTGATACGCTCACCGATCGTGTCGGCCGCGATGCGAACCTCTTCGGGCATTAGCGCCTGCGCGACGCCGGCGGTGACGCACTCGCAGAATCCCGCGGATTCATGGCGATTACATTGCGCGCGATAGTAACGGCGCGCTTCACCCACGGCCTGATCGCTGGCGATGCTGCGGGCGTCAGTGGCGTCCACGGCGCGCGTCGGTCCAATCGACTCAACCGGCGTGGCTTGGACGCCGGCACCCGGATCTTTGACTTGTGCGTAAGCGATAGCGCCGAGGGACACAGTCGTGGCTAATAGCGCGGCAATGACGAATTTCTTCATGGGCGAAGCTCCTCTGCCGCGCACAACGCGCGCGCGGGCGGAGAGTTGCCTCGAACTCGCTTAAGCGGCGTCGCGATGTTCGTCGTTGGCGGGAACACTAAGTTCCAGCGCTGCGCGCGCGGGCACCCGGAGCGTAAACGCCGAACCTTGGCCGACCGCGCTCTTTAGCGTGACATCACCGCCAAGCAGCCGCGCTAAGCGGCGCGTTATGGCGAGGCCAAGGCCAGTGCCGCCGTACGCGCGCGTCGTCGTCGCGTCCGCTTGCACGAACGGTTGGAACAGCCGCGCCTGCGCTTCAGGCGAGATGCCGATGCCGGTGTCGATGACGTGGAACGTCACCCATTCGTCGTCGCGTTGCGCGATCAGCTTGATCTGGCCTTCCTTGGTGAACTTCGCCGCGTTGGACATGAGGTTCAGCAAGCACTGGCTGAGCTTGAACCCGTCCGTTTCGAGCGAACCGAGGTTTGGCTGGAGTTCCAACGCGATCGTGCTGCCGTTCGCCGCCGCCGCCGGCTTCACCGTCGACACCGTCTCGGCAATCATCGCTTCCAGATCCACCGCGTCGGCCGAAACAATCGCCGCGCCAGCCTCGATCTTCGAGAGATCGAGCACATCGTTGATCATCGAGAGCAGGCGGTGCGCCGCGCCGTGGATGCGATCGAGATCGTCACGGTCTTGGGCATCGCCGCGTTCGTCGGCGTTCTCCATAAGCATTTCGCCATAGCCGATGATCGCATTGAGCGGCGTGCGCAGCTCATGGCTCATCGTGGTCAGGAATTGCGACTTGGCGACGTTGGCTTGCTCGGCCGCAGCGCGCGCCGCTTCGATCTCTTCGAAGGCTTGCTTCAGCTCGATGTCACGTCGCTCGATCTCGTCGAGGATGTGGGCGAGGCGTTGTGTTGGGCTCTGACGCTTGCCATCCTCGTTTGCGACCGTTTCCGCACCACGGCGCGCAAGCACTTCTTCGGCGCGGCCCACGGCGCGAAGCATCTCGCGGCGACTGCGATAGATCAGGAACGCGATCACCAGCAGACCAACGACGCAGCCACCGGCAAGAACCATGGCCAACGTCATCATCTGCAGCGTTTTGGCCTGCAACTCCGACTGCACGGCCTGTGCCTCAGCGCGCGCCTCTGCCTGCGCGACTTCGCTTTCCATCGTTGCGCGCAGTTCGCGGACGCCAGCGTTGAAACGCGTCATTTGGTTGCGCTCAGCGGCTTCGTGGGCGCGGAGCATCGCAACGAACGCTTCGCCGTAGCGGCCTTCGGCGTTGAGCACTTCCGGCTCGATAATGTCGAGACGTTCCGTCAAGTTCGGATCGCCACGCTCGGCGGCGAGATGGCGAAGCTGGTTCATCGCAGCGCGCGCTTCACTGGCGCGATCAAGACGAGCGAGGGCGTGCAGCCGGTAGACCAGCATGCGGGTAAGATATTCGGGCGGCGCTTCCGAGCGCTGGCCTTCGTCGGCACAACGCAGCGCAGTCTCATAGTTTCCGGCCGTGAAGTGCACGCGCGCGCAGAGCATGTTCGTGAAGAACATCATGCGCGGATCGGCCGAGCGTGGCGCGAGCGAGCGGTGGATATTCGACAGTCGCACCGCTTCGTCCGTCGCGCCCGCTTGAGCGAACATCGCCGCCACGTTGTTGATAATCACCGCCCCATCGATAGGGCGGCCCGCGAGCGTGTCGAGTTCGACGGTCCGCTCGAGATGCGTCAGCGAAGTTTCGTAGTCGGCGACGCGCAGCGAGTTGTAGGCCATCGCATCGTGCAGGCCGGAGCGCAGCGCGCGGGTTTCTGGGGAATCGGGCAAGTGAACCAAGCCAGCGCGAGCCGCCTCCAGCGAGTTCCCGAACATGCCGAGGTCGGTCAGCACGTAAGCGCGCAAGCGTTCACCCGCGGCGCGGACAAGAGGATCCGTCGTGTGCGCCAGCGTTTCCGCGAGATTGGCGCGCGCCGCTACGTAATCGCCATCCAGCGCTGGCGCATAGGCGCGCAACACGCCGCCCATGGCGAGGAAGCGCTGATTGCCTTGCTGGCGCGCTTCCTGTTCGAGCGCTGCAAGCGCGGTCACGGCCGTGTCGGCGTTCGACGAAATGTATTCGTCAGCCGCCATATCGTAGAGCACCATCAGCCGCGCTTCACCCGTGAGTGTGCGCGCTTGCTCCGCGCGCTGGCGCTTCTGACTATCGGTGATGATGAGATTGCCCGCTTCGATGCGGCGGGCGAGGGCCTCGCCGCGTACGATCCAGTCACTCTGCTCCGCAGGTTGCTGTTGAGCCGCCACCGGACCGACAACGCAGAAGGCGCACACGCTCGCAACGAGCGCACGCAGGATCAGTGCACGCATAGCCCCACCTTTTATTTTGGCGCAGCATGCACAGATGTCGTTAATGGAGCGGGGTGAGAGCTTGGTGAAACGCCGGTTAAAGCGCTGTGATATCAGCGCCTAGACCCTGCATGAACGTAGCGAATCCCGGGAACGACGTGGCGATCATGTCGGCGTCGTCAACGATCACCGGCTCCTTCGACGCCAGACCAAGAACGAGGAACGACATCGCAACGCGATGATCTCCCAACGTGCGTATCTCCGCGCCGCCACGCACGCTCTTAGGTCCACGCCCATTCACGACGAGCCCGTCCGGCAGCTCTTCCGCATCGACGCCACAGGCGCGCAGGCCGTCCACCATGAGCGTGATGCGGTCGCTTTCCTTCACGCGAAGCTCGGCGGCGCCCGTGATGCGGGTCTCGCCCTCGGCAAATGCCGCCACCGCCGCCAGGATTGGAAATTCATCGATCATCGCCGGCGCGCGCCGCGGCGGCGGATTGGCGCCGCGCAGCTTTGAGGATTTGACAACCATATTGGCGATCGGCTCGCCGATCGGATCGCGCCGCTCCTCATAGGAAACGTTCGCGCCCATCTCCAGCAGCGTCTCGAAGAACCCAAGCCGAAGCGGGTTCACCAGCACGTCCTCGATCCGCACATCGGACTTGCCGACAATCAGCGCGGCCGCGACCGGGAAGGCGGCAGAGGAGGGATCGCCCGGCACATAAATGTCCGTGCCCCTGAGCTTGCTGGCCCGAACGCGCGGGCACAGCGCGCCGTCGATCTCGACTTGATCTATGTTGGCGCCAAACACGCCAAGCATCCGTTCCGTGTGATCCCGCGAACGCTCCGGCTCGACGTGTACCGTCTCACCCTCGGCATGCAGGCCAGCCAGCAATACCGCCGACTTCACCTGCGCCGACGACACCGGCGAGCGATACGTGATCCCCTTCAGCGCACCGCCATGGACGATCAGAGGCAGGCAATTCTGCTTGCCGTCGAACCGGGCGCCCATCTGTGAAAGCGGCGCAATCACACGGTTCATCGGCCGCTTGCGCAAAGATGCGTCGCCGTCGAACCGGGCGCTCAGCTTGTAGCTGGCGGTCGCGCCGATCAGCAGCCGCGCCGCCGTTCCGGAATTACCGCAATCGATCGTCTCACTCGGCTGGTTGAAGCCGCCCGCGCCGGTCACGATCCAGCGGCCGTCGCTTCCTTGTTCAACGCGCGCGCCAAGCAGCCGCACGGCCTGCGCCGTGTGGCGGACATCTTCGCCCTCAAGCAGGCATTGGATACGGGTTTCGCCTTCCGCCAGGGCGCCCATGATGAGCGCGCGGTGGGAGATAGATTTATCCCCCGGCGGCCTGGCGGCGCCTGTTAGTGGTCCGGCAAAACGCGCCTTGAGACGCATGGCGGCAATGCTCGTTCGGAAGCCTGAAAACTCGGGCGGGACAAAGCTTTTGACAGGCGCGTCCGATGGTGGCAAGCGAGCGCCCCGCCGGGGTGACCGTCCCGTGCGAGCCGAAGGAGAGCCGTTTGGCCAAGACCGATTTGGGCGCCAAGCAGAGCTGCCCGAGCTGCGGGGCGAAGTTCTACGATCTGAACCGTCGCCCAGCGGTCTGCCCCAAGTGCACCACCGCCTTTGATCCCGCTGAGGAGGGCGTGAAGGTCCGTCGCGGCCGCTCGCGTGTCAGCGCCAACGAAACCTCGTACGACGATGACGACGAGGAACTCGAGAACAAGAAGAAGGCCAAGTCCGGCGACGAGGACGACGAAGAGGCCGAAGAGGAAGAAACCGCAGAAGTCGACGCCGAGGCCGAGGCTGAGCCGCTGGTTACGGACGACGACGAAGAGGCCGAGGCGACATCGAAGAGCGGCGACGAGGAGTTGCCCGAAGGCTTCTCGGAAGACGAGGCAGACCTGGGCGATGATGCCGCCGATGATGATTCCGTGCCGCTGCTCGAGGACGAGGAAGAATTGTCCGAAGAGGAGCTCGGCGAAATCGCCGGCGGTGGCGAGGAAGACGAGAGCCGCTAAGAGGGCGGATCGCGCTTGAACTGAATAGGGGCGGAGCTTAGGTTCCGCCCTTCCCAAAACCGGGGTGCGTCGGGCAACCGAACACAACGCGAGATGGGCCCTTAGCTCAGCTGGGAGAGCGCCTGCATGGCATGCAGGAGGTCAGCGGTTCGATCCCGCTAGGGTCCACCAACTTCTCCTGGTCAACTCGGTTTGCGGGCTAGAAACACGCTCCAGTCTTCGTTGCTGCGATCGCGGTTGAACGCGTCCCATTCAAGTTGGAATCCGGCCGCGATCACGCGTGCGGCGAAGTCGTCGCGCCGCCAATAGACCGTGTGATATTCGCCGAGCGTTTCGCCATCGCCGTCGCGCATCGACACAAGAAATGCGCCTCCCGGCCGGATCGCTTTAGCGATCTTACGCAGAACGCCATCGATCTGATCCTTGCCAACGTGGATCAGAACGCAAAGCGCAAGCACACCGTCATACGGACCGCCTAGGTCGTCGGTGATGACATTGAGCAAGCGGCAGCGCTTGCCGCGCGCCTCCTGAATGTTGAGAAAAGCGCGTGTGGCGTCCGTGCGCTGAACGCGTGCGCCTAGGCCCTCGACAAAGTCCGCGTCGTAACCTGGGCCGGACCCGATCTCGAGGACCTCCATGTCCACCGTGGCAAAGCGCCGAAGAGCTGCAGCATCAAACTCTGACGGCGTAGCGTTGACCAGAGACGTATAGGTCGGCGCGTAGGTTTCATAGGCAGCGATCGTGCGCGCGCCGGTATCCGGCGTGATCTGACGCATCAATGACGGGCCGTCCATGAGGTTCCAGCTTTCGATGATCAAGCCGTCGTCGTTGAAGCGATGGAGATCCCAAAAGGAAGTCCGCACAAGCTTGTGCGTCGCCGGGATACCGAGAGCTGTGCCGGAGTGTGTCGCACGAGCGATGCTCTTACCCATCACCCAATCGTCTTCGGCCACGGCGTGCTCAACGTCGATTTGTATGTCGGGCCACGTTGCTATTGTCTGCTCGAAGAAATTCCTGATCGAGGGTGAGGCGTGCTGTTGAGACATCAAGCGATGATCGGGCGCGTAGAAATTTGCGCATCTATCAAGTTCACGCGTGTTGAAGGCGGCCTTCGCTTGCAAGTAGTTCCGCTTGTTTCGTTTGGCTCGATCCATGACGCCCTCAACTTGCTCAACTCTGCAGTATTAGCGGCCAAATAGAAGGATTGCCTTGAACAAACGTGCGCTCATACTCGGGGCATGGCGTCCGACGAGCCTAGTTTGAATGCGCTTTACCCGTTCGTGGCGGTGGACCTTGCGTTGCATAGCAACCCTGTCACGTGTGTCCTGCACGGACGCGATCGGCCGCTCACGGTACGGTGCGGAGACGAGCGCGTTGAAGGCGATTTCGTGCTTATCCGGCCGGGTATGGACCACGAAGTCGAGGTCAGGGGCGCGGCGCGGGTGCTGTATCTCAATGGCGTTGATTTCCCCTTCGATAGCAAGATCGCCCAAGTTCTGCGCGGCAATGCTCAGCGCCTTGCCATGGATGCGCTTGAGGGCAGCGAGTGCGCGCAACGCGAATTGAGATGTCGCCTGGCGCACCAACAGCGTCCGTGCTCGCCCGCCATCTTGCGCGTGCTTGACGCAATCTCGACTGAACCGCTCGACAGGATGACGCAGCACGATCTTGCTCGGCATCTCAACATGAGCCGCACCCAGGCCTTGCGCTTCTTCAGGGCGGAGACGGGTATGACGTTCCGCCGCTTCAAACGTTGGACGGCGCTGCAAGCGGCGACGCATCGGATCGCCGCAGGCGATTTAGTGCAAACCGCCGCTCTCGACAGTGGATTCGCCGACGCTGCGCATTTGACTCGAACGTTTCGAGAGATGTTCGGCACCACGCCGAGTGAGGCAACGGCGAATCGTCGCTAAGCCGGCTTGCGTGTGATCTCACGCGCGTCGGTCGCATCTGGTGGAGGCGTGCGAATTGATTATACCCGCTCGGGCAAGGGGAAGTCATGCCGCAGCTGAGTCGTCGTCTTTTTGCGCAGGGATCTGTCGGTGCACTGGTTCTGGGTTGTGCGCCGCGCGGCGCGCCGGACCTCATCATCCATGGTGGCGCCATCTATACCGGTGTTGCGGAAGCGCCGGTTGAAGCGCTGCGCATCAGCAATGGCTTGTTTGCAGTCGTTGGCTCGCTCGCTGACGCCCGAGCCAACGCGCGCGGCGCGCGCGAGATTGATCTCGGCGGCGCGGCGGCATTTCCAGGTTTCACCGACGCGCACGTACACTTGACCGGCGTCGGCGCAGCGGCGCTGACGCTTGATCTTGTCGGCACGGCGTCGGTCGCCGAGCTGCAGCAGCGCCTGCGCGCCTATGCGGCATCACATGCCGAAGGCCCGATCTACGGGCGTGGGTGGATTGAGACTCATTGGCCCGAGCGCCGCTTCCCGAACCGCGCCGATCTCGATGCTGTGGTCGGCGATCGCCCGGTTCTGCTTGAGCGCGTCGACGGCCACGCCGCCGTCGCCAATTCTGCCGCGCTGCAACTCGCACAGATCGACAACAACACGGCCAATCCCGCTGGCGGCAGCATCGAGCGCGACGTATCCGGCGCCGCGACCGGCATGCTAATCGACAACGCTGTCGGCCTCGTCGTGTCGCGCTTTCCAGCGCCGACCCCGGCCATGATCCGCGAAGCGCTACTGCAGGGCGCGCGTATCTACGCGCAGCGCGGCTGGACCGGCGTGCACAATATGAGCACGTCGCTCGCTGAAGCGCAGCTCTTCCAGGAATTCGCGGCGAGCGGCGAGCTGCCGATCAGCGCCGATATCTATCTGACGCCGGAGGACGGGGAGGTCGTGCTCCAGCGCGGCCCATACGGGGAAGGCGCCGTCAAAGTCCGCGGCATTAAAATGTACATGGACGGCGCGCTCGGCTCGCGCGGCGCCGCGTTGCTCGCGCCGTACAGCGATGCACGTAGTTCAACTGGACTCTTGGTGACCCCCATCGAGCAAATCGCCGCCACGATCCAGCGCGCGAAAGAGAAGAACGTTCAGATCGCCACCCACGCCATCGGCGATCGCGGTAACCGCATGGTGCTCGACGCCTACCGCGACGCCTTCGCGGACAATCCCGAAGCGTTGCGCGCCGCGCGCTTCCGCATCGAGCACGCGCAGGTGATCGCCGTCGAGGATATCCCACGCTTCGCCGACCAAGGCGTGATCGCCTCGATGCAACCTTCACACGCGATCAGCGACCTGCATTTCGCGCCCGCGCGCCTCGGCCCGAGCCGCCTTGCCGGCGCCTACGCCTGGCGGGCGCTTCTCGATTCCGGCGCGACTATCGCCGGCGGCACCGATGCCCCAGTGGAGAAGGGTGATCCGCTGATTGAATTCTACGCCGCCAGCTATCGCCACGATCTGAGCGGCTTCGCTGGGCCCGATTGGCATCTGGAGCAGGCCGTCTCGCGGGCCGAAGCACTGCGCATGTTCACGCAAGCACCCGCGTTCGCAA
This sequence comes from uncultured Caulobacteraceae bacterium, assembly GCA_902826145.1. Lineage (GTDB taxonomy): Bacteria > Pseudomonadota > Alphaproteobacteria > Caulobacterales > Aquidulcibacteraceae > Vitreimonas. The sequence goes on along the minus strand of CADEDT010000075.1, from coordinate 2,208 downwards.
CCTTCACGGAGAACGAGCGCGGCACGATCGAAGTCGGCAAGCGTGCGAATGTCAGCGCCTTCTCGGTCGACCTGATAACGGCTGAGCCCGCATCAATCCCAACCGCGACGCCGGTGCTCGCAGTCTCAGACGGCCGCGTGACCCACGAAGCTTTATAGCGCGAACGTTGCCTTCATTGCTTGCTCCAGCCCGGGCGGGGATAGTGGCCCGGAACGCAACGCCGCGTCGTGAAACGCTGTCAGCGCAAAGCGATCACCCGCTGCACGCCGCGTGCGTTCGCGCAAATCCATTAGCTGCATTGCCGCCAACCCTTGCGCCGCAAACGCACCAGGCTGCGCCGCAAAGCGCGTGACATCATCCTCGATCGTCACGAACGAAATGCTCTCGCCCTGCAGCTCGTACATCTGCTCGACTGTCCGCTCGCGGCTCCAGCGCATCACGTGCATGCCGGTGTCACCGACGACGCGCGCGAGGCGGAACATCATCCACTGCAGATAACCGATCCGACCGGGCGCATCGCCGTCGAACGCACCGATCTCATCGGCCAGCATTTCCGCGTAGGTCGCCCACGCTTCATTGTAGCCGCTGCTATAACGCTGCTGCAGTTCGGCGACGCCACGATTGAAGCGGTTCTGCAGGATGTGCCCTGGCGTGTGCTCATGATGCACGACGCTGGCGAATGACCATGTCGGTCGCCGCGCTTGCAGATCGACGAGATAATTCGCGCCAACGCGCTGGCCCCGCGTGCCGTTATTGCTGACCGCTGGATCGAGCTGCTGAACGCCGCCCGTGACGGTCACATCCAGCACCGGCGGGAGCAGGGCGCGCACTTTCTCCAGCTGCGCGTTCATTCCTGCAACAATCGTGTCGCGGTCTCTGATCCTGTAGCGTTCATCCGCCGCGAACGCCCGCAGCCGCTCTGCGACAGATCCCTGCGTCAAACCCTGCGCGCGCAACAGCCGTCCAGCCTCGCTTCGCAGCTCAAGGCAGCGCGCCATCGCGCGCTCATGCGCGTCTCTTGGGTCAACCGCTGCGCCGAGCTGAAACTGCAATGTTTGCACGTAAAACTCATCGCCATCCGGCAAGCGCCAAACGCCCGGCTCGCTCGGCGCCTCAGCCCGCTGTGCCTCGAGCGCTTCCGCTTGCCGCGTGAGTGCAGCCACCAGCGTCTCTCCATCGGCAACGTTCGCGTCCGCCACGCGTCGCGCCGCGTTCCGCAATTCCGGCAGGGTCGCATCAATGACGAACGCCGGCGCAACGACGCCGCGCCGCGCCGCCGCATCGATCAAGTTTGTGTCCTGATTGACTGCGCGCACCGAGTTGCGGGTCCGGTCGCCTTCGCGCAATTCCGCCGCGCGCCGCCAATTGCCGTTGCGATGCGTGACCGGGTAGGGCACGCCGCCCTTGCCCCACGTGCGCCGCGCAAGCGCGGCATCAGCTTCGGCGCCAGGCAACAGCGTTTCATAGAGTACGCGCTCGCGCGGCGTGAGCCGCTCTGCATCGAACCGCCGCAGTAGAAATGGCCGCGTCACCCGCGAGCGCGTCGCCAAGCGATCCACCAAGCGTCGCAGATCCGCCGCAGCATCTTCATCCGCCAGCGCCGGCGTTGCGCCAGCAGCAAGCAAAGCTGCGCCGCCGAGCAACACGTGACGTCGATCGATCATGGTAAACGAAAACCTCGGGACTTGCGGGTCCCGAGGCTACGTTAGTTCAGAGCGCTACACGAGCCGCGTAGCGTGATACGGGAGAGTTAGGCTGCCGCCACACCGGTTGTCGGCGTAACCGTCGCGCCGGCTTCTTGCGGATCGCGCAGCACGTAGCCGCGGCCCCACACCGTTTCGATGTAGTGCTCGCCACCCGTGGCGGCCGCCAGCTTCTTGCGCAGCTTGCAGATGAACACGTCGATGATCTTGAGTTCCGGCTCGTCCATGCCGCCGTAGAGATGGTTGAGGAACATCTCCTTGGTGAGCGTCGTGCCTTTGCGGAGCGAGAGCAGCTCCAGCATTTGGTATTCTTTGCCGGTCAGGTGGACGCGGTGGCCGGTGACTTCGACCGTCTTCGCATCGAGGTTGACCGTGATGTCGCCCGTTTTGATGACGGAATGAGCGTGGCCCTTCGAGCGGCGGACGATCGCGTTGATGCGGGCGATCAGCTCGTCCTTGTTGAAGGGCTTGGTCATGTAGTCGTCGGCGCCGTAGCCGAGGCCGC
>CADEDT010000074.1 GCA_902826145.1 uncultured Caulobacteraceae bacterium | reverse complement strand
ACGAAGTCGAAATCGCCTTCAGCCCCGCGCGCGTGCTGATGCAGGATTTCACCGGCGTCCCGGCCGTCGTCGATCTCGCCGCCATGCGCGACGCCGCCGCCAAACTCGGCGCCAATCCTGAGCGCATCAATCCGCTCGTGCCGGTTGATCTCGTCATCGACCACAGCGTTATGGTCGATCACTTCGGCGCGCCCGGCGCCTTCAAACAAAACGTCGAACTCGAATACGAGCGCAATGTTGAGCGCTACCAATTCCTGCGCTGGGGCCAACAAGCCTTCCAGGACTTCCGCGTCGTCCCACCCGGCACTGGCATCTGCCACCAGGTAAACCTCGAATATCTCGGCCAATCGGTTTGGGTCCGTGACGTTGACGGTGAAACTTACGCCTATCCCGACACGGTCGTCGGCACAGACTCTCACACCACGATGATCAACGGCATCGGCGTGTTGGGTTGGGGCGTCGGCGGCATCGAAGCGGAAGCCGCGATGCTCGGCCAATCGATCTCAATGCTGATCCCGGAAGTCATCGGCTTCCGCCTGACTGGCAAGCTGCAAGAAGGCGCAACCGCCACCGACCTCGTGCTCACCGTCACGCAAATGCTGCGCAAGAAGGGCGTCGTCGGCAAGTTCGTCGAATTCTACGGCCCCGGCCTCGCCGCCATGAGCGTTGAAGACCGCGCCACCATCGCCAACATGGCGCCCGAATACGGCGCCACCTGCGGCTTCTTCCCAGTCGACGAAAAAACCATCGACTATCTCCGCGCCACGGGCCGTAAGCCGGAGCGCGTCGCGCTCGTCGAAGAATACTGCAAAAAGCAGGGCCTCTGGCGCACCGACGCCGAGCCCGAATTCACCGACACACTCGAACTCTCCCTCGCTGACGTTCGTCCCTCGCTCGCCGGGCCAAAGCGTCCACAGGACCGTGTCGTGCTTGGCGGCGTTGCGGAAGGCTTCACCAAGGTGATGACCGACGAATTCCGCAAGGGCGGCGAACTGAAGAAGCGCGCGCCAGTAGCCGACGCAAACCACGACATCGGCCACGGCGACGTCGTCATCGCCGCGATCACGTCATGCACCAACACCTCGAACCCAAGCGTCATGCTTGCGGCCGGCCTTGTCGCCCGCAATGCGCGCAAAAAGGGCCTCGACGTGAAGCCGTGGGTGAAAACCTCACTCGCGCCCGGCAGCCAAGTCGTCACCGACTATTTGGCAAGATCCGGCCTCGATGACGATCTGAACGCGCTCGGCTTCAACCTCGTCGGCTACGGCTGCACCACTTGCATCGGCAATTCCGGCCCGCTGCCCGCGCCGATCTCCGCCACGGTCGCCGAAGAAGATCTCGTTGTCGCCTCGGTGCTCTCTGGTAACCGCAACTTCGAAGGCCGCGTGAACCAAGACGTGCGCGCAAACTACCTTGCGTCACCACCGCTCGTTGTCGCCTACGCGCTCGCCGGTTCAATCTACCTGAACCTCGAGACCGATCCGCTCGGCAAAGGCTCGGACGGCCAGCCCGTCTATCTCCGCGATATCTGGCCGACGAACGCCGAAGTCGAAGAAACCGTGCGCCAAGCCGTCACGCCGCAAATGTTCGCCTCGCGCTACGCCGACGTGTTCAAAGGCGACGAGCATTGGCAGGGCATCAAAGTCGGCGCTGGGCGCACCTACGCTTGGGATGCGAAATCCACGTACGTACAGAACCCGCCCTACTTCGCCGGCATGAGCATGACGCCGACGCCGCCGCACGACGTCGTCGATGCTCGCGTGCTCGGCCTCTTCGGTGACTCCATCACCACCGACCACATCAGCCCAGCCGGATCGATCAAAAAGGTTAGCCCCGCCGGCGCCTATCTCACCGAGCACGGCGTCACCCAGCACGACTTCAATTCGTACGGTGCGCGCCGCGGCAACCACGAAGTCATGATGCGCGGCACGTTCGCGAACATCCGGATCAAGAACCAGATGGTGAAGAATGACGACGGCTCGGTCGTCGAAGGCGGCTTCACGATCCACCAACCGTCCGGCGAGCGGATGTTCATCTACGACGCCGCCATGCGCTACAAAAAGGAAGGCCGCGAACTCATCATCTTTGCCGGCAAGGAATACGGCACCGGCTCGTCACGCGATTGGGCTGCCAAAGGCACGACGCTGCTCGGCGTCCGCGCCGTCGTTGCCGAGAGCTTCGAGCGCATTCACCGCTCGAACCTGATCGGCATGGGCGTGCTGCCACTGCAGTTTATCGACGGCCAGAGCTGGGCAGGCCTCGGCCTCACGGGCGAGGAGACGGTTTCCATCTCAAACGTCGCCGCTCTGGGCCCGCGCCAGAAGGTCACGCTCAAAATCACGCGAGCCGGCGGAAAGACAAACGAAGTCGAGGTCCACTGCCGGATCGACACCGAAAACGAGGTGGAATACTTCCGTAATGGGGGAATTCTCCACTATGTGCTGCGCGGCTTGGCCCGAGGCTGAGATTAGGCGGTCCCGTAACAACGGTTTGATTCGAACCGGGGCGGCGGGGCCGCCATGGTCTGGCGCATGATCGTCCGGTTCCTTGTCGCCCTGGCTATCGCCGTGGCGGCAGGCCTCACCCCTGCGCACGCCCAGACTGAGGGCAGGCGCGCCCAAATGGTGGTGGAGCTCTACACAAGCCAGGGCTGCACCCAATGTCCGCGCGCGAACCGCCTGCTCGGCATGTTCTCGCGTGAAGACAACGTGCTGGCGCTCACCTTCCCGGTCGGCATCTGGGATTATCTCGGCTGGCACGACACTTTCGCCCAGCCCGACTTCGCTGACCGCCAGCGCTCCTACTCGCAGACCATGCGCGTGCGCGGCCGTTTTACGCCGCAGCTCGTCGTCAACGGCGCACGCACCGTCAGCGCTTCCGACTGGGACGAGGCGCGGGCGATGTACGATGATCAGAAGCGCGCCGGCTGGCCGGCCAGCGCACCCGACGTCGCGCTCACACTCCTGCGCAATGGCCGTGCACGCGCGACAATCGGGTCAGGAACCTCGAACGTCACCGCTGATGTCTGGATGGTCGCCTACGACCCCGGCCCCATCACCGTGGTGATTACCGGCGGCGTGAATCGCAACCGCAGCATTCCGCACTACAACCTAGTGAGGTGGATTGATCGCGTCGGCACGTGGAACGGCAGCGGCTTGTGGGCCGAGCGACCGCGCTGTCAGCCGCAATGCGCCGTCATCGTCCAAGAACCAAACGGCGGCCGCATCCTGGCCGCCTCTTACACATCTAGGCCCACGCGTTACTGAGCGTTCGGAACGAGCCTGCTGAGTGGCGGCGCCAGTGCTTCCACCTCCATCTCACTCAGCGCGTAGGCCCAAGCCGCGGACCGATTGTTGATCTCCAACGCCGCGGCTTCCTGCTCCGGCGCCGCACGCGCCACCAGCTTCACCCACAAACGATTGTCGCTTGGGATCAACTCCGCATCGATGGTGACGCCATCGAACGTCGTCGCACGCACTCGCGCGCGCGGTGCGCCTTGGATCGCCGGCGCAGTGCGCACGTCGACTGGCGTAAGCTGCGTCAGTCGCTCAGCCGTTGCCGTCACCGTCGATTGCGCGAGCGTCGCCAACGCAGGAGACGCAATTCGCCACGGCTGCTCAGCGCTGTCGCGCGCAAGGACGTAAGCGCGCCCCTCGGCCGGCATCACTTCCACACGCGCCAAGCGATCGGCCTGAATGTTGACCGGCTGTAGATCCATCCACGACGCAGCATCCCGAAGCGGTGGCAGTTCGCCCTCGACAGCCCACGTCTGTTCGTCGTCGGGGCGGCGCACATAGGTGCCACTCGTCTCGACGCCAAGGATCAGGTTAACCAGCAGCGCGCCGCGCCCATCCTCAACTTGAACCAGAATGCCCCGCCCGCCCTCGCGCGGATCGGTAACGCCGAGGCGCTCATGCTTCGAGGCGTCGCTCGTCATGCGCCGCTCGTAGCGCAGATTTTCCAGCCCTTCGGTGAGCTGAGCCAAGCGGCTTGAGAGCACCGGATAGTCGTCCCGATCTCGCATCGCCCAGCCTTGTTGAGTGCGCTCAATGCGATAGGTCGCCTCCGCGCTTGTCACCGTGATGCGCTGTGCGCCGCTGATTGTCTCTTCGAGCCCAGGCACAACCGGGCCGGACGCTGAGCTTCCGCTCGTCAGGCCACGCGATTCAATTCCAAGCGTCACTGCCGCGGTCACGACGAGCGCGCCGGCGATCAAGAATAGGGTGAGCGACTGCGCTCTACGGCGCTCGGCGAGGCCCGACGTCATCGCTGGCCACTCCCGCGCCGCTGGCGGCGCCAGAACAAGAACAAGCCCGCACCCGCGATCAGCAACGGCGCCAGCCAAACATTGATGAAAACAACCAGCGTCTGCAGGCTATCGATGTCGCCCCGCAGATCGCGCACAAGGCCACGAAGCTCGCTGCGTATCTCGCCTTCACGCGCACGGAAACGATCCACTTCCGCCTGCTCTTCCGGCGTCAGCTCCGCGCCCAGGTCGCCAGAGAAGAAGCCCGACCCACGGCCCCGCGCTTGCAATTGCTCCAGCCGCGACTGCGTCTCTTGCAGATCGGCTTCAAGCTCTTGCTGACGGCTCTCGATGCGCCGTTGCGCATCGGCTTCCATGTCCTCGACCAACTTCATGCGCCGTTGCGATGGCGCACGCGAGCGCAGCGATACCAGCGCATCCGAACCACCGAGCACGTCGATCGCGTTCAACGCGAACGATGCATTGTCCGCCGCCGGCGCACCGCTTTGCTGGTCCATAAAGAAGTCGTCGGCGAGGAAATCGACATCGGAGACAATCACAATCTGCGCAGGCGTCGCCGATTGCGCTAGCGGCGCCGCATCGTCTTCTGGCGCCTCGGTTGCTGGCGGCGTCGCTGGCACCGCCTCCGCTTCAGCATCAGTCGCCTCGGGCGCTAGGTCAGCCGCCGGACGCCCCTCTGGGAACGCCGTGTGCAGTTGGCCCGAGAGACGCAAGGCAATCGTTTCAACGCGGCCACCCGTCTGCGGCCACATCTGCAGAATGTCGTACGGGCTCGGCCGCATGAGCGCTTGCTCGGCCGGCAAGCGCATCGTGCGTCCACTCGTACGCGCCAACGGCAGCACTTCGACGCCTTCGCGTTGGCTCGTGGTGAGCCCACCGGCCAAGCCGAAGTTCACGCCACGCCGCAGCCACGCCGTCATCAGGTCTTCGCGGTTGAGCCGCTCTGCAGGAACTTGGAAGAACAGCGGTTGCGGCGCCTGACCGGCCTGACCAGTCGTTGGATCCTGCACCGACACCGGCAGCGCACCTTCTAGATCGAGCACCACTGTCGGCGCCATCGCGACGCCCCAAGCGCCGAGCAAAGGCTCAAGCGTCGAAGAACTCGGCACCGGCGCGACCGGATTGAACGGATCGAAGCCGCCCTGTTCACCAGACAAGAATTGCGCCGGATCAATCGCGACGAATGCACGCCCCTTGCGCAGAATGAACTGATCGATCGCATACAGCTGGCGCTGCGACAGGGCGCCCGGATGGATGATCGCCAACACATCCGTGTCTTCGGGGATCACTGAGAAATCCGGCGCGAGCTTGGTCACATCAAGCAAGCGGCCCATCTCGGTCGCGAACACCGTCTGCCGGCCTGCGCCCAAGCTCGGGTTTGTAGCCGCCGCCGGATCAATCGGCAGCGAGGTGATGAGCGCTACGTTGGTGCGCTCTGGATTTTCCAGTTCGAAGATCAACCGCGTGATCTCGTATTCCAGGAACGCTTCACGTTGCGGATCGAACACCGGAATCGTCCTGCGATCATCGATCGCGTTCGCGCCAGTCAGCCCGAAATAGATGGGATCGGCGCCTTCGAACGGACGCAACGGTTCGATGCCTGCCTCAGCCGCCGCGTCTTCCGCCTCGGTAAACGGATCGACATCGACTTCGTTGAACCGCACGCGCCCGCCTGAGCGCGCCTCGAACGTTTGCAGCATTTCGCGTACGCGCGATGCGTACGTCTGTAGTTGCGGCAGCGGCCGTGCGGCGTCGCGCGAATAGTAGAGTGTCAGCTGAACGGGCTCGGTGAGTTCGTTCAGCGTGCGCTGCGTGCCTGGGCTGATCGAGTAGAGCTGGTTCTCGGTCAGATCGATGCGCCAGGAGCGGAACCAAGAATTCGCAACGAGGTTCGCGGCGATGAACGACACGAACAGCGCGAGCGCGGCAAAGAGGGCGTAACGGCGTGCGCTCATGGCCTAGCCTCCCCGCCGCGCATCGACCGCCAGAGCGGTGAAACCAAGACAGAGCGCAATCAGCGAAATAAAATAGAAGACGGATCGAAACTCGACCACTCCCCGCTGCGCGGCATCGAAATGATAGAGGATCGAGAAGCGCGCGATGGCTTCCGCAACCGCGCCTGGCACGAACTCATTGAAGAAATCGAGCACCAGCGGCAGCCCAAGCGCCGTCAGCAGGAACGCCACCAGCACCGCCAGCACAAACGCCACGATCTGCGCTTGGGTAATCGACGACATCGCCGAGCCAATCGCTATGTAAGCGCCAGCCATCAGCAAGCTCGCGAGATATGCCGTGAAAATCGCTGCGTTATCCGGCGAACCCAACAGATTCACCGTGATCCAAAGCGGCGTCGTCAGCAGCAGAGCCGCTGCTGCGATCGTCCAAGCCGCCAAGAACTTGCCAACCACCAGCGACCAAGTCGGCGCCGGCAACGTCATCAGCAGCTCGATTGCGCCGGAGCGGCTCTCTTCCGCCCAGAGGCGCATTGCCACCGCTGGCAGAAAGACCATGAAGATCCACGGATGAAACGCGAAGAATGAACTCAGATCCGCGCGACGCGCTTCAAAGAAGCCGCCAATCTGGAAGGTGAAGAGCCCGATCGCGAACAGAAACACCGCAACGAACACGTAAGCCGTCGGCGTCGTGAGATAGGACAGCAGCTCCCGCCGATAGACGGCGGTCATGCTGGCGATGCCGGGGCGCTTTTTCATACGCGCTCCTCGCCGCGGGTAAGCGCCGCGAACGCGCGCTCAAGGCTGCCGTGCTCGTCGCGCAGCGCGGCCGGCGTCTTGTCGACGATGATGCGCCCCTGATCGATGATGATTGCCCGCGTGCAGACGGCTTCCACTTCTTCCAAACTGTGCGTCGAAATAATGAGCCCCCGCTCTTCGCCCAGCCGCTTGATCAGATCACGCACGGCATGGCGTTGGTTCGGATCGAGACCATCGGTCGGCTCGTCCAGGATCAACAGCATCGGATCGTGCAGCAACGCCGCCGCCAAGCCCACGCGCCGACGGTAGCCCTTGGATAGCGTCTCGATCGGCCGATCGATAGAATCCCCAAGCCGCGCATCCTGCGCCGCACGGCGTACCGCATGCCGCGCGGCCTCGCGCGTCATGCCCCGCGTTTCCGCAACGAAGCGCAAAAAGCTCCACGGCGTCATCTCGCCATAGAGCGGCGCGCCTTCGGGCAGATACCCAACGCGCTCCTGCGCCCGGCGGCGATCTTGCGCGACATCAATGTTGAAAATCTTAGCGGAGCCTTCGTCGGGTTCGAGATACCCCGCGATCATGCGCATCGTCGTCGTCTTGCCGGCCCCGTTGGGGCCTAGGAAGCCGACGATCTCTCCCACATCGAGCGCAAAACCGATCCCGTCGACAGCCACCCGCCGGCCAAACGTTTTGCGCAGACCATCGACCTGCAGCAGCATGTGGATTGGCTTCCCCGTCGAAAAATCGAGCGCCGCTCTTAAGGGGGATTTGGGGAAAAGGCCACCGCTTCTTATCCACAGGAGGCCGAATCACCTGAGGTGATTCCGCGCGGTGGTTTCGCGTCGGTTAAGCGTTCGCAGACGAGTCGCGACGCCCGTGCGACCAACGACTTACTCACAGCGAGCAAGTGGTCCATTGGCATCACAGTGCGCGCGCAAGACCACGCCGCAGGCCGCAATTTCAAAGGGATTTCGGAGGCTCGAAATGCGAAGGCCCGCGACTAGCGCGGGCCTTGCGAAACCAGTGTGGACCAGCCGAAGCGCGTACCCCGGGGGGCTGGGGGGGCTGATGGATACCGGAGCACGAACAGTTCTCCGGCTGGCCACGAATAAAGGTTCGCGCTCCAATGCGGCGAGGGCAAGCACAAAATCTGTCCAAAAGCTGACGTGCCCGATTTGTAATACTGTAGCGCTGCGCTTTAGTCTTCGGGCGCGTTGTGGATGAATGAGGCAACACGGCATGAGCGGACGCAAGGTGTTTTTCGAGCGTCCTGAACTTGATCGCCTTTTCCGATTTTACGGCCGCATGGTCGCCGCCGGCGAGTGGCGTGACTACGCATTGGACGCCCTGCCCGACCGCGCTTTGTTCAGTGTCTACCGCAGGACAAGCGAAGCCCCGCTCTACCAAATTGAGAAACGCCCCGAAGACGCACGCCGCCAAGGCGCATTCAGCGTCCGAGCCGTCGATGGCCGCGTCTTGCGGCGCGGACACGACCTCGAACCGGTGCTTACAGTTCTAGAGCCCAAACGCATGCGCGTGGTCGACTAAGCAAAAACGCCCCGGCCGAGGCCGGGGCGTAATGTAGCGTCCAGTTTGCCGCTGTTAGTTGCGGGAGCTCATCAGGCTCAGCAGCATCTGGAAGATCGTGACGAACGCGATGTAGAGGTTCAGCGCACCGAGATTGGTCATCACGGCTTGGCTGCGCGTGTCGTTGGCGATGTGATAGTAGGTCTCACGCAATTGGTTCGTCTGCGTCGCGACCAGCAGCGCAAAGACGCCAAGCGTCACGACCTGCATGATAACTTCCATCATCCCCGACTTGAAGATGAAGAAGTTGAGCAAGCCGACCGCCACAAGGCCCCACGTCGCCATGACAAGCATGGATTGCAGGCCGCCAAGATTGCGCTTCGTCGTGTAGCCCCAGAGCGAAAGGCCGCCGAACGCAGCGGCCGTCACGAGAAACGCTTTGGCCATGGCTTCAAACGTCACAAGGACCGTGCGGCCACCAACGGTTTCCGCGCTCACGGCGTTAGCAGCCAGGAACACCCAGATGCCGAGGCCCGCGCCCATCAGCGTGACGATGGTCCAGTAAAGGATCGCGGTCGCTGCCGGCGACGCGTTGCGCATGAAGAAGTTCGAGCCCAGCAGGACGACTAGCGGGCCCCATTGAACAACGTAGAGAACCGGCGGCGTCAGCACCGTTTGTGTAACGGGCGCGACAGTGCCGATGACGTAAGCGAGCACGGCCGACCAGGCGAGGCCAAGGCCCATTTTCAGGTAGACGCCGAGCATGAAGCGGCGAAGGCCTGGGTCGACCGCGATTTCCTCGCGCCCCATCGGCACAGAACGTGTCTGGGCGTGATAGTCGCTCATCATTAACCTCCTGGGCGCGGAGGAATCCCGCGCCAACTCCCGCTGAATATGGCGATGCTGTTCCCTGGCGGCAAGAAAAAGCAGGCGCCCCAACCTGTTGCGGAAACCCGGCCGGACGCCCAGAATTAGGGCTGGAAAGTGGCCAGGGAACTTTTTCCCTACCAGCACGCGTTTCACGTCTGCGGACGATCCCTGCTGTGGATACGGCAGGCTCGTCGTCGAATCGCGCTACCAGCAAGCGCGGAGGGTGAGCCGGGGTGGCTGACGAGAACGATCCAGACCGGCCGGAGGACGATCCTCCGCCACCGCGGCCCGAAGAGGGCGAGGCGACGCCCGAGCCTGTCGAGGGTGCGGATAGCGATGCTTTGCCCGACGCACACAAGGCCCTTGAACAGTTTCATAGGGAGCAGTTGTTCGAAGAAGGCGCCTCGTCCGAGGCGGTCGGCCCGCCGCCCGAAGAACTGCCGCCAATCCCTGACGACTTGCCTGTCGCCGCGTCAGAACCAGCGCCGCCGCCGATAGAGCGCTTGCCGCCTATCCCAGATGATCTGCCGATCGCGGCGTCCGAACCAATCGCGCCACCTCCGGAAGCCTTGCCGCCAATTCCGGAAGACCTGCCGATTGCAGCGTCCGAAGCGCACGAGCCGGAAACAAGAGAGCAGTCGTCTGAAACCAGCGATCTGCCGGCGCAGTACTTCCGCGCCGCTGGCGACCCGGAAGAAGCGCAAGAAGAGCCACCGGAAACTCTGTTTGGCCGGCTGCGCAACCGCGTCGCAACAAGTTCACGCGACGCATGGCGCTACATCGAACCGCGCTGGGTTAAATTCTCAGGCACGGCACGCGCATTTGGCGGCGAGATGTGGCGGCGCGTCCGCGGCATCAAACATCCGCGCAACGTGCGCGAAGCGGCGGTGTGGAGCGGCTGGGCCGCTGGTGGCTTCGTCGCGCTCATCATCGGCTTCTTCTTCTTCGTCACCTGGGGCATGCCCTCAACGGACGATCTCTGGGAAGCACGCCAAGGCCAATCGATCACCTTCCTCGATCGCAACGGCCACGTGATCCTGCGCGAAGGCGCGCAGAACGCGCCGCCCGTCGATCTCGCAACGCTGCCGCCCTATGTGGCGCAAGCGTTCATCGCCATCGAAGATCGCCGCTTCTACGATCACTTCGGCGTCGATCTCGGCGGCATGATGCGCGCGGGCGCCGAGAACTTGCGCGCCGGCCGCGTTGTCCAGGGCGGCTCAACGATCACGCAACAGCTCGCGAAGAACCTCTTCCTCACCAACGAACGCTCGTGGCGCCGCAAAGCGCAAGAAATCGCCATGGCGATCTGGCTCGAGGGCCGGTTCAGCAAGGACGAGATTCTCGCGCTCTACCTCAGCCGCGTCTATTTCGGCGCCGGCGCATATGGCGTGGAAGCTGCCGCCGAACGCTATTTCGATCGCCCCGCCCGCGAACTCACATTGCTACAATCAGCAATGATCGCGGGCCTGGTGAAAGCGCCCTCGCGGCTCAATCCGGCGCGCCAGGACATCGCCGCCGCGCGCGACCGCGCCACCGTTGTGCTCAACGAAATGGTCACCATGGGCTTCATCAGCGCTGCCGAACGCGAGGCGGCGCTGCAAGAAGAACTCGTGATCAGCCGCCGCAACCCGGCTGGCGTGCTCTCATACTACCGCGATTGGATCGATCCGCTGCTCAACGATGTCATCGGTCAGCAGCGCGACGACTTCATCATCGAAACCACCATCGACATCGCCGCTCAGCGCTCAGCCACTGAAGCTGTCGACTCCATCTTGGCTGCACAAGGCGAGTCGCGCCGGGTCAGCCAGGGCGCTGCTCTTGTCATGGACGATGAAGGCGGCGTGCGCGTCATGGTGGGCGGCCGCGATTACGACTTGAGCCAGTTCAACCGCGCGACCCAAGCGCGGCGCCAACCGGGCTCGTCGTTTAAATACTTCATCTATCTCGCCGCGATGGAAAACGGCCTGACGCCCTGGAGCGTTCGCGAAGACGCGCCAATTACGATCTACATCGATGGTCAGCCGCCTTGGACACCAGGCAACTACACCAACGAATTCCACGGGCCGACCGAACTCACCCGTGCCTTTGCGCTCTCTTACAACATGGTCGCAATCCGAGTTGCCAACGAAGTCGGTGGTCAGAATGTCATCGACGTCGCCCGTCGCCTCGGCGTGCGTTCGCCTCTGGCGAACTATCACTCGCTCGCACTCGGCGCGCAGGAGATCACCCTTCTAGAGATGACGCAGGCCTACGGCGCGATGGCTGCCGATGGCTTCAACATCGAAGCGCACGGCATTTCGCGCATCCGCCGCGCCAGCAGCAATGAAACCGTCTGGGCGTTCCGACAACGTGATCGCCAACGCGTCATCGAAGAGCGCCCCATGCGTTATATGAACTACATGATGCGCCGCGTCGTCGACGCGGGCACTGGTACAACCGCACGCATGCAAGGCCGCCAAATCGGCGGCAAGACGGGCACCGGCAACGATTATCGTGACGCCTGGTTCATCGGCTTCACGCCAGGCATGGTTGGCGGCGTCTGGGTCGGCAACGACAACTTCACCGAAACAGCGCGCGTGACGGGAGGCTCTCTCCCGGCCGAAATCTGGGCGCGATTCATGCCGACAGTGCTGCGCAACACGCCGGCACGGGACCTCGAAATGCCGCGCGAAGAAGATTACGACACGGGAGTGGCCGATCCGGAATCCCCGGAACTTACCGCCGTTGGCGCCCCTATCGGCGCGGTGATCGGCGCGCCGACGACAACGCCTCCAGACGATCAGGACCGCTCGCTGGATTTCGGCCCCGAAGGTTGACAATCCGCTGCGCGTTCCGGGCTGACAACACGGCCTCGTCCCGCTAAATCGACCCCGAAGGCGACCGTAACAACGGCGTTTTGGGGGTTCTTCATGCAACGAATTCTGTTCGTCCTGCTGGCGGCTGCTTTTGCATTTGGCGCGCCGGCCTCAGCGCAGCAACAAGCCGGCCGTGCACCGCTCGACTGGTTCCTCGGCTACGACCAATTCCGCGGCGCCACGCTCTCGCCCGACGGCCGCAACCTGGCAGTCATCCGCCGTGACGACGCCGGCGATACGCTGGTGGTCGTTAATCTCGCAACTCGTCGCGCTGCCGGCATTCAACGCGCTCGCGCCGATCAGAGTCTCGAACTCAGCCAAGTGCACTTCGCGAACAATTCGCGGATTGTCTTCCGTCTAATTCAACGCAATCGCGTTGTCGCGGACAACACCGCTAGCATTCGTCGCAACCAACGCGTCGACGATGGCTTTGAGACCAACTCCCGCATCTACGCAGTCAATCTCGATGGGTCGAGCCTCGTTCAACTCTACGACCCGTCGGCGTTAGGCGTTGCGTATGTCGACGCTGGCGTCGTCAGCGATTTGCCGCGCGACGACGATCACATCCTGCTCATCGTCCCCACCTATGGCGGCGTTGAACTGCGCAAGGTGAACGTCAACGATGCGAGCGCAGAGCGCGTCGAGAACGGCACGATCCACACCTATAATTTCGAAGTTGATATCAACGGCACACCGGTGCTTCGCCAAGACAGCATTGCCAATGGCAGCGGTTTCGTTTGGTTGCGGCGCGGCCCCAGCCAACGTGGCTGGACGGAAATCGCCCGCTTCCGTGGCGCAGCCGCAGCGAACTCCGGGCCTGACTTCCAACCGATCGGCGCGGCTCAGCAACCGGGCCAAGTCTTTGTGCTCGCCCGGCGCGAAGGCGGCGATACAAGCGGTCTCTACATCTACGACACGGCCACTGGCCAATACACCGAGACCATCCAGACCAACCCGAACTTCGACGTTACCGACGCCGAACTCGACACCGCCAACAACGTGCTGCAAGCGGCATGCTGGTGGGCTCAGCGTTGGACGTGCGAACCGAAAGACGGCGCCTTTGGCGCGCGTTGGACGGCGATCAACGATGCACTCGGCGATCAGGTCAACGTGATGCTGGTCGATCGCTCCGACGACGGCAATCTGTGGCTGCTCTATACCTTCGGCCCGCAGGATCTGGGCACGTACTACATGTACAATCACCAGACGCACGCGCTGAACTCGATCATTTCGCAGCGCAGCGGCATCAATGCGAACCTGCTGCCAACACAACACGTGATTGAGTACACAACGTCAGACGGCCAACGTCAGTGGGGCTACCTCTGGCTACCGCCGGGCGTCTCGATGGCGCAAGCGCGCAACTTGCCGACGATCGTCGTTCCGCACGGCGGCCCCGAAGGCCGCGACGTCTGGGGCAATGACCCGTTCGCGCAATCGTTCTCGAGCCAAGGCTATGCGGTATTCCAGCCCAACTTCCGCGGCGGCGGCGGCTTCGGCCGCGCGTTTGTCGTGGCTGGTCACGGCCAATGGGGCGCGCGCATGCAGGCGGATGTCGCTGACGCAGCACGCCACCTCATCCAAGCCGGCATCACCGACCCAAATCGCATCTGCATCAACGGCTGGTCGTATGGCGGCTACGTTGCGATGACGGCCTCGTTCATGAACGCCGACATCTTCAAATGTTCGGTCGCGGGCGCGGGTGTCTCGGACTTGCGCGCCATGTTGCGCTGGGTGCGTTCTGGCGATCGCGGCGACGTGCAAGACGGCGGTGGCGGCGGTGGCGCGCGTTCTGTGTCTTACCAGTATTGGACTGATGCCATGGGCACACGTGGCGAGGCGGACATCGACGGCGTATCCGCAGCGCAAAATGCACAACGCGTCGGCATGCCGCTGCTGCTGATCCACGGCGACGAAGACATCACCGTGCCGATCGAGCAAAGCGAGATGATGCAACGCGCCATGGAGCGGGCAGGCAAACAAACGCGCCTCATCACACTCCACGACATCGATCACTATGCCTCGCCCAACAACGGCGAAGCCTGGCGCATCGTGCTCACCGAGGCGTTGGCGTTCTTCAACCAGAACATCGGCCCGGGCGTGCCGCCGCCAAGCGGCGCAGGCGCCGGCAACGAATAGTACTACCCCGCTGCATCCAGCAGCGGGGTTCATGGCCACTAAGCCTCAAACCGGCGGCGCTCAACGGCGCCGCCGGTCTGCTTGGAGGGCTAACTTATGTTCCTGACACGTCGCCGCACGCTCGCCGCGTGCGCTCTTCTGCTCGCGCTCAACGCCTGCGCTACCGCGCCTGCGCCGCCCGACGCTGATCTCTACACCGGCTTCACGCTGATCGATCCCGCCACCGAAGCGCGGATCGAGAACGCCTATATGCTCGTCGCCAACGGCCGTATCGTCTCGACAGGGCGAGGCGATGGCCCCGCGAACATTCCCGCCGACCGCCGTCACGATATGACCGGCGCGTACGCGCTGCCCGGCCTGATCGACACCCATGCGCACGTCACGCTCGGACGCCTCACCGTCCGCATGGAAAACGGCGCGCCGGTCATTGAAAGCAAGTCAGAGGACGAGATCACCGCACACAACGCGCGCATGCTGCTCGGCTTCGGCGTCACCACCATCCGCAATCCCGGCGGCGCCACTCAAGCCAATGCCCTTTACAACGAACGAGTCCGCACCGGCGCGCTTGTCGGCCCGGAGCAGCGGGCTGCCGGCGAAATCCTCGACACCATGCGCATCGACGGCCTCACTACAGTTGTGAGTGACACGGCCAGCATTGAAGCCGCTGTGGCCACTCAAGCCGGAGCCGGCATGAACTACATCAAGCTCTATCAGATGCTGAACGAAGCGCAGTTCACTGCGGGCGTAGAAGCAGCGCACCGCCACGGCCTCCAAGCCATCACCCACACCGGCGCCATCAGCTGGGACCACGCGGCCGAATTGGGCGTCGACGGTATCGTCCACGCCATGCCAATCAGCGCGGATTCGCTACCCGCCGCCGCGCGTGCCGGTTATCGCGGCGCCGATCAGGCCGGCTCGCACGCCTTCTACGAATGGTGGGAGCGCGCCGATCTCGAGAGCCCCGAAATGCAACGCCTCATCCGCACGCTTGCCGAGCGCCACGTCACCGTCGATCTCACACTCGTGGTCTTCCAGAAGAACTTCTGGGGCGATGACGCCAGCGTTCGCGACACTGGAGCTGAGTTCGTTCACCCGCTGATGCGCGACAACTGGCGCGTCTTCCGCTTCGACCTCGGCTGGCAACCCGAGCACTACGCACGCGCACGCGCCGTCTGGCCAAAGATTCAGCGTTTCGCGCGTATGCTGAACGAAGCCGGCGTGCCGCTCACCATCGGCACCGATCTCGCCAATCCGTTTGTCTCACCGGGCTACGACACCATCGCAGAGATGCGCCTCCACCAGGAGGCTGGCATTCCAGCCTGGGACATTCTTCGCATGGCCACGAGCCAGGCCGCCGAAACCATGCGTCTGCAAGATCGCATCGGCCGCCTCACGCGCGGCATGGAAGCGGATGTCGTTTTCGTCGACGCGGATCCAACCGCTGATGTCGCCAATGTAGGACGCACGCGCGCTGTCCTGCTCAATGGCGTCTATCATGATGCGGCGGCATTACGGAGCGCGCCTTAGCGCGCCATGCCCACGGCGTGGAGCTTGCAGCCGTTTTCGTGCAGCCAGTCGCGGCCTGCCTCGTAGTCCGGCATGCACTTGCGCACCAGCGCCCAGAAGCGGCGCGAGTGGTTCATCTCTCTGAGGTGAGCCACTTCGTGCGCAGCGAGATAATCGAGCACAAACGGCGGCGCCATGACGACGCGCCACGAGAAGGACAGCACGCCGTCCACCGAGCACGACCCCCAACGCGAACGCAGCTCCTTCACCTGAATCTTCTCGGGCTTCACGCCCAGCGTCACCGCATGCGTCGCCACGCGATCAATCAGATCCGTGCGAGCCTGGTCCTTCAGGTAACGAAGCACGCGGCCCTCGAACAAAGCCACATCCGGCGCCTGCACAATAAGGCGCGGCAGCAAGTCTTGCTCGATCCAAGCCGGCTTGCGCCCATGCTTGTAAACCAGCTCGTGCTCGACACCGCGCAACGGTACGAACGAACCCGGCGCCAGCGAGATGCCGCGCGGCAAGCGCGAGAGCTCCTGCGCGATCCAGCCCGCGCGCTCCGCCGCAAAATCCGCAGCATGTCTCAGATGACGCTTACTCGGCGCCGTCGCGATCGCTTCACGCCTCGTTGGATCGATACGCACCGAAACATGGCGCGCGCGCGGGTTCACGATCAGCTTCACAGGCACGCGGCGGCCGTCGATCGTTTCGATCTCGGTTTGACCGGGCTCGACCTTCTGTCGCGAATCGAAGCGCATACGCAAGAATCCCACGTCGCGCCGATTCACGCGACCCGGCGCATGCGTTAACGTGCGCCAGAGGTTCTTAAGATGCCGATCTATCGCGGAGCGTGTCACTGCGGCGCGGTCCAATTCCAAATCGATGCCGAAAT
>CADEDT010000073.1 GCA_902826145.1 uncultured Caulobacteraceae bacterium | reverse complement strand
GGGGCGGAGACCCGCCGCCGCCCGGCCCGATCGCGGCCGCTCGACGATAACTTTGCTCATGTCCTTGCGCATGGGGCGCGCGGTTTAAGCGCGCGCCCGGCGCGGCGCAAGCGGAAGATTACGACGAAGTCTTCATCTTGCTTTGCAACTCACGCTCCTTCGCGGCCAGCTCTGGGCCGAAATCCTCGGGCTCCCAGCATTCGCGGATCTCGATGAATTCGCCGGCCGGACATGGCGCTTGCTTAGCCCAAGCGATGGCGTCGGCCAGCGAGGCGACGTTGATCATCCAATAGCCGCCGAGCACTTCCTTGGTCTCGGTGAACGGGCCATCGATGACGGTGACAGAGCCCTGCCCGCCGTACTTCACGCGCGCGCCCTTGCGCGTAGGCTTCAGGCCGTCGCCGCCGAGCAAGATGCCGGCCTCAACCATGCGGGCGTTGAAGGCGAACATCGCGTCCGCCAGGTCTTCGAAACCCTCGCCGATCGGGCTGGTTTCGGTTTCGGCGTGCGGGCCTGGGTACATCAGCATCATGAAACGCATGGGATTTCTCTCCTGGCGCCGGGCAATCACCGGTGCGCGCCTCTAGGACGGCGGCGGGCTCACGGAGCCGACAATCTTGCAACCGGGAAAAATCGCCTCAGGAAACCTGGACTTCCGGCGGCGGTTTCTTGCCGCCCTTGGTCTTCTTGTTGAGGCGGCGACGGAATTCCTGGACGGCGCGTGAGCCTCTCAGGCGATTATACATGGTGCTGAGCTGCGCCGGTGAGGCGTGAAATTCAAACTCGCCACTAAGCTCGGCGCCCATGCTTTCGCTTTGCGAGATAACAACGCGCTCACGCAAAGCCGCTGGCGCAATCGCCAACACCGCCTGGGCGGCCGTCTGAACGACACGCGTCTGCGATGCGTCGCCCAAGTTCATCCGAAGTTCGAGCTTCGCGACGCGGGGCTTGAGATCGTAGATGCTCTTCAGAGCCGTATACGCGGCTTCGGCGATGCCGGGCGTCATCAGCGCGTGGCCGACGCGTTTTACGTCTCCGAACGAAGCGAGCGGGCTGCCGTGCGACGCCTTTGGCAAAGCCCGCGTGATCATCGCAGCGCCCATGCCCCAGAGTGGACGCATCTCGGCGCGCGCGGTCGATGTCGGCGTGTCGATGATGATCCGGGTCTTGGCCGGCAGGAAGTAGATGGCGGCTGGTATCAGCACCGCCACGACGGCTGCCGCTATCCAAACGTAAAGGTCGCCCATGTGCCTGATCCCCCGTGCACGCTAGACGCGGAACGCGCCTAGCGCCACGGGAAACCGAGCTTAGACGTTTGTCGGTTTGCGTTGCTGCTTGCGATACTTCGGCGGCGCGCCGGAGTTGGACCACACCGAGTTGCCCTTGCGGTCACGGCGATCGCCGTCGTCGCGCGAACGCGTCGGGGCGTGGCCTTGCTTGGCGTGGGCCTTGCCGTGCGCATCCGAAGCATGATGCTTCTTCGGCGCATGCTTGCGGGCCGGGTGGACCGAGCCTGAGCGGCCGGCGGGGCCCTTCGGGCGGACAACCTTTTCGTCGGCGCGCGGGGCACGCAGCGACATGTCGGTTTCCATGACCGGCACCGGCTGCTTGGTCAGACGCTCGATGTCGCGCAGGTAGGCGCGTTCATCGGGGGCGCAGAACGAAATGGCGATGCCGTCCGTGCCGGCGCGCGCGGTGCGGCCGATGCGGTGAACGTATTGCTCGGGCACGTTCGGCAGGTCGTAGTTGATGACGTGCGTGATATCGTCGACGTCGATGCCGCGCGCGGCGACTTCGGTGGCGACGAGAATGCGCGTCTGGCCCTTCTTGAAACCATCGAGCGCACGGATGCGCTGGCCTTGGCTCTTGTTGCCGTGGATGGCGTCAGCGTTGAAGCCGGCGCTTTCGAGCTTCTTCACGACGCGGTCGGCGCCGTGCTTGGTGCGGGCGAAGACGAGTGCGCGCTTAATCGACTTGTCGGCCAGCATCGCATGCAGGAGATCCTGCTTCTTCGATTGATCGACATGGACGACGGCTTGCTGGACACGCTCGGCAGTCGAGCTCACTGGGGTGACAGCGATCTTTTCTGGGTTGTCGAGAAATTGCGCGGCCAGTTCTTCAATCGCCGGCGGCATGGTCGCGGAGAAGAAGAGCGTCTGGCGCTGGCGCGGCAGGATCGTCGCGATTTTGCGCAGGTCGTGGATGAAGCCCATGTCGAGCATGTGATCGGCTTCGTCGAGGACGAGGATTTCGACCTTGTCCAAACGCACGGTGCGCTGGCTGACGTGGTCGAGCAAACGGCCAGGCGTGGCGACGAGAATGTCGACGCCGCGATAGAGCGCTTGCTTTTGCTTGAACATCGAAGCGCCACCATAAACGACGGCCGTGCTCAAGCCGAGGAATTTGCCGTAAACGCGGAAGCTGTCGCCGATTTGGGCGGCGAGTTCGCGCGTCGGCGCGAGCACGAGCGTGCGGCACGATTTCTCGCCCGCGAATTTGCGGTCCTTGTGCAGGCGATCGAGGATCGGCAGCGCGAATGCCGCGGTCTTGCCGGTGCCGGTTTGGGCGAGACCGATGAGGTCCTTGCCCTTCTGCACGATCGGCAGCGCCTGCATCTGGATCGGAGTCGGTTTGGTATAGCCCTCGGCGTCAAGCGCCTTGAGGATCGGCGCCGAAACGCCGAGATCTTGGAATGTGGTCACGTAAAAACTTTCGAGCCGGCACGCGTCATCGCGTGGGCCCTATCAGGTCTGGAACGATGCGACGGCGAAGAAAGGCGGCGAGCCGATGCCTTAAAGGGGGCTCAAAGCCGAACGTCGATGGTGGCGTTCCGTGGGACCGCGTTCGCGTGGCGTCTTCAGCCAGGAACGGTCGCTGAGGTGGGATATCGAGGGAAATGCTTGAAAAGTCAATAACGCTGACCGGGCGGCAGCCCTGCATATGAGCGGTTAGGCTACCGCCGTGTAAGGCGCGGAGAGTGTGAAGCGCGCGCCTTTCGTGCTCTCAACATGGAGTTTCGCGCCGATCTTGGCCGCCATCATATGCACAAGCTTCATGCCGAAGCCGCTGGATTTGGAGTGATCGGCGGGCAAGCCCGCGCCGTCGTCAGCGACTACGACACGCAATTCGCCGTCGATCAGTTCCAAGGTGACGAAAACCGTTCCGCCGCGATCTCCCGGAAACGCGTGCCGGAGTGCGTTCACGACCAACTCGTTGACCGCCAGCACCATGGGCTGCGCCAATCTAATGGGGGCCTCGATCGCATCGACGTTGACGATGACTTTCACCCGGATCGGATCACCGGCCATCGCGTGCAGTGAAACGCACATGGTCTCGATCAGGGCGCCGAGGTTTACGGCGTCGGTACTGCCGTTGAGTTGCAGCGCATCGTGCATGCGGGCGACCGCTTGAATTCTGGCCGTGGCGGCGTGGAGCGCCCCGCGCACAGCTGCGTTGGTCTCCCGCCGTTCCTGCATGCTCATCAGGCTGGCGACGATCTGAAGGCTGTTCTTGATGCGATGATCGCCCTCGCGCAGCGCAAGTTCGTGGCGCGCGGCGAGTTCCTTGGCTTCAGCGCATAGGCGGCGCAAACGGGCGTTCTCAGCCAACAAGCTTTTGACCGCGCTCGACCCGTCAGGGGGCCGCGCGCCCATTTCCAAGCAACTGTGTGTCAAGCCATGCTCCCATGCTGGAGGGAACCAAGCGCCCTTTTCGCGCCGGAGTCGGTGCGCTAACCGACTCATTGCGCATTCCCTCTGCTAATCGCGCCTTAGGCGAGCGGCGCGACCGCGGAAGGGCTCTCGAAAGGGTGCTCACCGAAGAGGGAGCGATACTCACTCGCAACTGCCTCATAGCACTCGCACGCGGCGTTCTCGAGACCAACGCGGTCTAGGATAGTGATGCGCCCGTGCTGATAGCGGATGACGCCTGCCTTCTGCAGCGTGCCGGCGGCGATGCTGACGGTGGAGCGCCGCACCCCAAGCATCACCGCGATGAGATCCTGCGTTAGCGATAGCTCCGCAACGCCGCTGCGATCGTGCGCGGCCAACAGCCAACGCGCGAGGCGCTGCCCAAGCTCGTGGTGGGCGTTGCAAGCAGCGGTCTGCGCCACTTGGACATGGAAGACGTGCGTGTAGCGCAGCAGCAGATCGCGCAAGTGCGGCGCCTGCGCGACCACTTCCTTCAGTTCGGCGGTGGTGATGCGATAAGCGCCGCCGGCTGTCTGACACATGGTTTCGCTGTAGGAGTTGGTCGCGCCCAGCAGAACTGAAACGCCAGCCACGCCCTCGGCGCCGATCAAGCCAATCTCAAGCGGCGCGCCATCGGAGAGCATCGTCAGCGCGGAGATGAACCCGCTATCGACGAAGAATACCTGCTCGATGGGTTCGCCGGCGCGGTGCAGTGACTGGCCGAGCGCAAGTTCGACGCGGTGCAGTTTGCCGGCGATCAGCTTGAATTCTTCGGCCGGCAGGGCCGCAAGGATCCTGTTTCGGACGGTCGCGTGTATTGGATTTGGCACATGCTGCTCCGCGGGCGGGAGCTCAAGCATCTCTCAGTCAGCCCTGCGCCAAATTGGGAAGACCGATGAAGGTACAATGCACGAAACCGTACAAAGGGGGCAGTCAAATCGCCCATTGTTGGGTTTAAATGCACCGCGACAAGGATGTGTGCGCCATCGCACACTTCATAACGATGACATTGCCTCCGAAAGCGAAACGGCCTCCTCGATGGTCAAAGGAGGCCGTTCGCGCTTTAGGGTAGAGCCCCCCGGCTCCATCGACCTGACTAGCTTCGGGGCGGCGCACGGTCGGTACGGCGCCTAACAATGCGCGCACTGCATTTGCTAGCGATGCACAGAAACATCTGTGCGATGCCGAACCGACAGCACGAACGCCAGATGCAACGATCTCCACAGCGCCGGGAAGATCACTCCCCCGACCTACTTGCCGGTGCAGTTTGAGCGGCTCCCTCGCCACCGGGGGAGCCGTTTCTCTTAGTTCGGCGCGAAGGTCAGATGCGCACACGTTCCATTTGGTTTCTGATCTACGTGATGGTTGCGCTGTGGCTTGTGGCTTGCGCGATCGCGCTGGTGTTCATGGCGATCGACGTAACCTGACGGCACGCATGCGAAAACCGCCCCGGAGATAACTCCGGAGCGGCTTTCAGTTCCCTGCCGTTAGCTTAGTGCGTGTTGTTCAAGATCACAGCCGTGATCAGGCCGCCGGCGATGGCGGCGAGCAGATAGTCGCCACCGTCACTGCGGACCCAATGATAGCCGCGCGGCGGGGCGCGGAGATTGTCGTGGCTGCGATAGTCCACCTCTTGGTAGCGGCCTTCGTAATAGCCAAGCCGCTGACCGCGCTGCCAAGGCTGGTAGCCATAGACGATCTCGCCACGGGCGTAGCGGCCTTCCGGCGGCGCGCCGTAGCTCCAGACGTTGTTGCGATAGTAGCCATTGTAGCGGCTATCGTCCCAACGCGTGTCGTTGCGCGCTTCGCGCCATGATTGGCGGCGATCGCGAGGCTGGTTGCCGCTGACCACGACTTGCGTGATGCGGCCGGCTCGATTGATCAGGAGAAAATCGCCGCGATCGTCTTGCACCCAGCGCATGCCGCGCGCTGGCCTGCTCAGTTGTGCGCGACGGTAGTCCACGTCCTGAAAGCGGCCATTGTAGTAGCCGAGGTTCTGACCCACCGCCCAAGGGCGATAGCCAAGCTCAAAACCACGACGCCCGTAGGCGGCGGCCGGCGGCTCGCCGTAAGTCCAGCGACCGTTCTGGTAATAGCCATTGTGCTGACGATCATCCCAGCGGACGTCATTTCGTGAGTCACGCCAGGATTCGCGGCGGTCGCGATGGTCATTGGCACGATCGTCTTGTCGTTGTGCTTCGCGCGATGGGCCTTGGTATTGACCGTTTTGCGATGGTTCGCGCTGGCCTTGCTGCGCAGACGCCGCACCGGCGGCGAGTGACGTGGCGAGCGCCAACGCCGCGACCGCGGTGAAAAGGTTCGATTTTCTCATTTGGGATTCTTTCTACGCCGCTCAACGAATGAAATGGCGTTAGGGGGCCAAACTTTCGCAGTGAGACGCCCTGATGCGAGTCATTCGCTTCCAGCGAAGCGCGTTAGGCGACCGCGCGGACGATCCAGCAGGCGGCGGGGAGCGGCACGCCTGATGGCGTTTCGTATTGGCGCAGGAAGTCGGCCAGCCTTTTGTGTGCGTCTTTGGCGTCGAGCTGCTGATCGGTGATGGCGCGTGCGCATGGGCCGATCTTCAACAGGAAGGCTGCGGCGTCGTTGGCGCCGCCACCGCCGCCGACGAGCACCTCACCATCCCACGGTGTGATCGACACGTCGCGCCAGCCTGATGTGGCGAGCATTGTTTTGATCTTCTCGGGATCCTGAAGCTGGAATGGGCCGGGCGCGTTCGGGTCGGCGGGGACGATTGGTTGTTTGAGGATGGGTTTTAGCGCTTCGAGCGGCGCGTGCGACCAGCCGTTCTCCGCGAACGTGCGCCAGCAGATGAAGACGATACGGCCGCCGGGGTTCAGCGCTGCGCGGATTTTTGTGAACGCTGAGGCGGTGTCGTCGAAGAACATCACGCCGAAGCGGGAGAAGGCCGCGTCGAACGGTGCGTCACGCAATGGCGCCGCTGACACATCGGCTTCGACGAAATGCGCGTTGGCGCCGCGTGCGTTTGCACGCTCACGCGCGAGGTCAAGCAGCGGCTTTGAGATATCGACGCCGACGGCGACGCCATCGCCAATATAGCTCGCAGCTTGCAACGTGGTCGCGCCGGCGCCGCAGCCAATGTCGAGGACGCGTTCGCCAGGCTGTAGGTTGAGGAGATCGAACGCCGGCTGCGTCAGAGGTTGCAGCATACGGTCCATGAGATCCGCCTGGCGCGCCCACTCCTCCCCGACCTTGCTATTCCAATATTCGCGCTGCGTGGGAGGCTTCGACATGGCGCTTCATCCTAGTCCGATACCGACCTGACGCTAGGCGATGGTTTGACACATAGAGCTTGCAGGGACATCGATTAGCTGGACACGGGAAGGAACTCCGATGCCTCAGGCAGAGATCAACGGCATTTCGATCGAGTACGATGTTCAAGGTCCGCCGGATGGCGAACCTGTGCTGCTGATTATGGGACTGGGTTCGCAGCTGACACGCTGGGGGCCGGCGTTCATCGAAAAGCTCATCGCGCGCGGCATACGCGCCATCCGGTTCGACAATCGCGATGTCGGCTTGTCGCAAAAATTCTCGGGCTTTCCGAACGTCTATGATGTGGCCGCCGCGGTGATGAAGGGCGAGACACCGGATGTCCCATACAGGCTCGATGACATGGCGGCTGACGCGGTGGGCGTACTGGACCACCTTGGCATTCAACGCGCGCATGTCGTCGGCGTGTCTATGGGCGGGATGATCGGGCAACTGGTGGCGGCGGATTATCCGACGCGGGTGCTTTCGTTCACGTCGATCATGTCGACGACAGGCAATCCGGCGCTGCAGCCAGCAACGGACGAGGCGCAAGCGGTGTTGTTCACGCCAGCGCCGAACTATCAGACCGACGAAGAGGCGTTCCTGGCTTATTCGGTACGCGCGGCGCGGGCGATCGGCAGCCCTGCCTATCCGATCGAGGAGAAATTTCTGCGCGAACGCGCGCTGGGCGCAGTGAAGCGGTCGTACGAGCCGCTCGGCGTTGTCCGCCAGCTCGCGGCGGTGACGGCGAATGGTGACCGGCGTCCGAAGCTTGCGAAGATCAAAGCGCCGGTGCTGGTGATGCACGGCGATGCCGACCCGCTCGTGCGCGTCGATGGCGGGCGCGATACGGCGGCGAATATTCCCGGCGCGGAGCTGGAGATCATTCCGGGCATGGGTCACGACATTCCGCCGGTGCTCTACGATCGCTTCGTCGACGGCATTTACCGCAACATGGCGCGCGCCAAACAGCCAGCTTAGCCGCCGGGCAGCGGTTGGTCCGTGCGGAAACGCGGGACCCAGTGACGGAACTCGGCAACGAAGATGCCTGCGGTGATCGCAGGATCGGCGGCGAGGATGGCGCGTGCTTCTGCTTCGTTTGCACAGGCGACTATCGCCATGCCGCCATCGTCGCTCGTGTAGCCGCCGCCGGCGAAAAGCCGGCCTTCGGTTTGAAGTTGACGCATGTAGCTCGCGTGCGGCCCCAGTCCCTGCTCGCGCATCGGCACGCCCGCGCGCCAAGCAGGGCCGGGTGAATACTGGAAGAGGAAGAGTTGCACGGCCGGCGCTCCGGATTGCGTTTGCGCGGAGGCGCGAGCCGGCGCAGCGAAGAGCGCCAGCATTAAGCCGAGCGCCATGAACCGCCGCGACCAACGAATTGAGCTGAGCATTTCGCGCCTCCTGCTGGATTTCTTTCAATACCATATGGTATGGTTTAGCGATGCCAAGCGCCGATCGACGAATTGCGAAGCCGAAATCACGGTTCGGGCGGGAGGACTGGATTGCGCTGGGGACCGAGTTGCTCGGCAAGCAGGGGCCGGAGGCGCTGACGATCGAGCGGCTTACGGAAGCCGCGAAGAAGACGCGCGGCTCATTCTATCACCACTTCGAAGATCATCAGGCGTTTCTGAGTGCGCTCGGCGCGCATTGGCTGGCGACCGAGATCGACGGCAAGATTGCCGAGATCGACAAGCTCGCCGTCGGCGGCAAACGCGGCGAAGCACTGGCGCGGCACGCGGCACAGATCGATCACAAGTTCGAACGCGAGTTGCGGCGGCTGGCGGCGAGTGAGCAGGTGGTTGCAGAGGTGGTCGAGAAGTCCGACGAGAGGCGCATCGCTTTTCTCGTGCGGCTGTTTCGTTCGGAGATGGGGCTGGATAGCGCCGAAGCGCTCTCACGCGCGCGACTGCAGCACTGCTTTTTCGTCGGATTGCAATCGGTGTTTCCAGACGCCGAACCGCGCTTCTTCCTTAGCCTGCAGAAGGCGATGGGTGCGGCGCTGTGGCGGCGCTAGCTGTCCAGCGCCGTGCGAACATGCGCCGCTAGTTGATCCAGCGTGAAAGGTTTGTGGAGCTGGGCCGTGTGCGGATCGAGGACGCCGTTGTGGACGGCGGCGTTGGGCGCGTAGCCGGTGGTAAAAAGCACGCGCAGCTGCGGCAGGCGCGCGAGAGCCGCCTCGGCAAGTTGGCGGCCGTTCATTTCCGGCATGACCATGTCGGTGAAAAGAAGATCGATGCGCGCGCCGCCGTCGATCTGACGGAGCGCATCAGGACCATTGGCGGCCGATAGCACTGAGTAGCCGAGTTCGAGCAGCGCTTCGGTCGAGAACGCGCGGACGCGCGGATCGTCTTCGACGACTAGAATGGTCTCGGTGTGCGAGCCGTCGCGTATGACATTCTCGACGGGCGCTTCGGCGGCGTCCTCGGCGCCGTAGAAGCGCGGGAGATAGACTTTCACGGTCGTGCCGTGGCCGATCTCGGAATAGAGTTTTACATGACCGCCGGATTGGCGGACGAAGCCGAACACTTGGCTCAAGCCGAGGCCGGTGCCCTTCCCAACTTCCTTCGTCGTGAAGAACGGGTCGAAGGCTTGCGCCATCACTTCGGGCGACATGCCGACGCCGGTATCGGTGACGCAGATGACAATGTACTGGCCCGCAGGCACGCCGTGCTCGCCGCCGTACGTGGCGTCCATTGACGTGTTGGCGGTTTCGATGGTGAGCTTGCCACCATCCGGCATAGCGTCACGCGCGTTGACGGCGAGATTGATGATGGCGCTTTCGAGTTGGACCTGGTCAGCGAAGGTGCGCCAGAGACCGGCGCCTTGAACGGTCTCAATCTTAATGTGCTCGCCGAGTGTGCGACTGAGCAGCTCAGTCATGGACATGACGAGCTTGTTGGCATCGATCGAGGATGGATTGAGCGGCTGTTGGCGCGAGAACGCGAGCAGACGCTGGGTGAGGCCGGAGGCGCGATTGGCGCCGTCAACCGCCGCTTCAATGTAGCGCGTGACATCGGTATCGCCTTTCGCGAGCCGGCGCTGCATGAGGTTGAGGGCGCTGATGACGACAGCGAGCATATTGTTGAAGTCATGCGCGATGCCGCCGGTGAGCTGGCCGATCGCGTCCATCTTCTGCGCCTGGCGAAGCTGCTCCTCGGCGCGGACACGCTCGGCGACTTCTTCGGCGACGCGCTGCTCAAGCGTGGCGTTGAGCGTGTGCAGCGCCGTCTCTGCCCGGCTGCGATCGGTGACATCCGTGGCTTGCACGAAGATGCCGTCTATGTGGCCTTCGAGGTCGCGGGTCGGATGATAGATGAAGTCGACGATGCGGGTTTGGCGCTCGCCTTTGCGAACGAGTTCGACGGCGATGTTGTAGCCGATGAAAGGCTCGCCAGTCTGATAGACCTGATCGAGCAACGCGACAAAGCCCTGCTCGACCACTTCGGGAAGCGCTTCCGCGATGGGACGGCCCATGATGTCGCGCTGGCGGCCTGAAAGTTCAAAATAGGCCTCGTTGGCGATGTAAAACTCGTGCAGCGGACCGCGGAGCACGGCGATCGCGCCCGGCGCCTGCGAGAACAGATCGCGCAACCGCTCCTTCTCCGCATCGTGCATGCGCGCGGCGACGATGGCGCCGGTGGTTTCGTTGCCTTGATTAAAGATGCCGCCGACTTTGCCGTCGTCATCGAGGATCGCGGTGAACGAGTAATTCCAATAGGTCTCCGTTTCGCGGCCGCCGCGCACCATGGGCAACATCTGATCGTAGGTGGCGAAGCCTTCGCCGGTGTTCAGCACGGCCTCGAATTGCGGGCCGACGATGGACCAGATGTCCGGCCAGACCTCCGCGCCACGCTGACCGAGAGCCCACGGGTGGCGCTCCGCAGGAATGGGCGACCAGGCGTCGTTGTAGAAGAGATAGAGTTCGCGGCCCCAGTAGATCGCCGTCGGGAATGTCGAGTTGAGGCAGACGCGGAGCGCGAAGTGGAGCGCGGGCGGCCAGTTTTCGGGTTTGCCTAAAGGATGCTTCGACCAATCGAACGCGCGGACGCGCTCGCCCATCTCGCCGCCACCTTGGGACAGCACACCCTTTTTCTGTTTCCCGCCCATCGATCCCCGGCCGCCAACTCAACTAAACAGCGCGGCTTTGCAAAAGTTCCCTAGTGTGCGGGGAGAACGGACGCCAGGGCCTAGGCCGCCGGTTCTTCGACGAAGCCAGCCCAGCTACGCATGTACTTCACGAACGCCGGGCCCAGGCCCTCGTTGTGCAGATACTCTTCACTGACCGGCGTCGCGATCGCGGTAAAGTTTGGATCGGCGGCGACGCGCTTTGGGAAATCGTGGTGCAAAATGGCGGCGCGGCCGAGCACGGGAAAGTCGAAGCCCATCGCGAGCACGTCGCGTGCATCTTGCGCCGACATGATCTTGCCGGCAGCGCCGAGGCGTGTGCCGTTGCGATCGAGATCGGTGAAGTAGGAGGCGAGCGTGCGGCCTTGGAGAGCTTCGTCGTGCGGCTCCTTTTTCACGTCCCAAAGCGACATGTCGATGTAGTCGATCTTGGCGTCGCGCATGAGGCGCTGGGCGACATCGCGGACCTCGGTCACGACAAGTCCCCAGCGCTCGGGTGAGAGGCGCACGCCGAGCGAGAAGCCAGGCTTGGTCGCGGCGCGGACGCCATCGACGATTTCTAGCAAGAAGCGCATGCGGCGTTCGGGATCGCCGCCGTAGGCGTCGTCGCGGCGATTGAGTTCGGGGCTGAGGAACGAGCAGATCAGATAGCCGTGTGCGCCGTGGAGTTCGACGCCGTCGAAGCCGGCGCGCTCGGCGCGTTGCGCCGCAGAGATGAAGCAATCGCGCGAGTGCTGGATTTCATCCAGCGTCATCGCCTGGGCTTTGAGCTTCTCGTCGTCGGACGGCGCCTTTGGGTTGGTCATCGAGCGCAGGCCGCCGTGGTGCAGCTGGCCGACGGAATGGCTTCCATCTTCCCTGATCTTCGCGGCCAAGCGCGCAAGGCCGGGCAAATGTCGATCATCGTGGAAGCCGAGTTGGCCGGGGAATCCAACACCCTCTTCCTGCACTGACGCCGCGCACGTCATGGTGAGCGCGAAGCCACCTTCGGCGCGCATGGTGAGCCAGCGGAATTCGTCATCGCTCAACACGCCGTCGGGATGGCTCTGCGTATTGGTGAGCGGCGAGAGGACGAAGCGGTTCTTGAACGTCGCGCCAGAGCGGAGTGTGAGCGGATCGGTGAGCTGAGCCATGGCGACAAGATAAGGGGGCGCGCCAGAAGCGCACCCCCTCACCTTAGGTCAGACGATCACGGTGTTGCGGTGGCGGTTTCGGAGGCGATGCGGGCGGCGCGGTCGATGACGTCCGCGACGGCGCGCGGTTGCGTGAAGTACGGCACGTGGCTCGCTTCCACTTCAACGATTTCCCCGCCGGTGCGTTCGGCCATTTGGCGCAGGAGACGCGGATCGATGGCGCGATCTTGCGTCGCGACGATCGACCAAGTTGGTTTCGTCTTCCAGGCGGCTTGCGTCACTGGCGTGCCGAAGATCGAGAGCGCAATCGGGCCTTGCGAGTCGCGGAGGAAGGCGGCATCGGCGTCCGTCGTGTCGCCGGCGAAGCCATCCTTGAAGGTTTCGTAGTCAACGAAACCGAAGCCGTCTGGCGATTGATCGACAATGAGGCCTGGCGGCGGAATTTGCTGCAACAGACCGCCGACGGACTCGCCTACATCCGGCGCGAAAGCGGCGACGTAGACCAGGCCTGCCACATTCGGATCAACACCGGTTTCGGTGATGACTGCGCCGCCATAGGAGTGACCAACGAGGATGGTCGGGCCGTTCTGACGCGCGAGAATGCGGCGTGTGGAGTTCACGTCGTCTTCGAACGAGGTGAGCGGGTTCTGCACGACGCTGACGCGATAGCCGCGTGCGGTGAGATCGTCATAGACGCCACGCCAGCCAGAGCCGTCGGCGAACGCGCCGTGCACGAGCACAATGTTTCGGACGGCTTGGTTGTCCGGGATGGTTTGCACCGTCTGGACTGACTGTGGCTCCGCGCACGCGGCGAGGCTTGCGGCGGCTGCGGCGACGGCCGCGTTGCGAACGGTCTTGATCATGACACCCTCCATTAATTTCTACGCGATTTAATCGCGTGCGATGTAATTAGGTGGCGGTAAAGCTTATGTCAATCGCTTGCGATTAGATCGTGCACGATTTATCTACAACTGAATTGTGAGTGGCGGGTGTTTCGAGGCTAAACTTATGAAGAAGAACGCAAAAAGATCAGAGCCCGAATTGGCGGCGTCCCTCGCCAATTTCCTCTGCTTCGCTGTCTACTCGACGAACCTGGCCTTCAACCGGGCCTACAAGCCCTTCTTGGACGAGCTTGGCATCACCTATCCGCAATACGTCACGCTGATCGCGCTCAACGAACAGAACGATCAGACCGTCGGCGAACTCGGCGAAAAACTCTTCTTGGAGTCGAGCACGCTGACGCCTCTGCTGAAACGGCTTGAGGCGATGGGCCACGTCACGCGTACGCGCGATGCGAACGACGAACGCCAAGTCCGCATCAGCTTGACTGACACGGGGCGCGCCGTGTTCGAGAAAGCGTTCTGCACGCGCGGGCCTTTGATCGAAGCCACAGGCCTCGACCACGACACCTTCGTCCGCCTGCAGCGCGATCTCGTCGCGCTTCGCGGCAATCTTCTCAAGGCGAAGGCACGCTGAGCATGTCATTGCGTCGTCGCTGCTGAAAGCTCATGTGTTGCGCCAAGGGAGTGCGTGCATGGCCGAGAAGGTATTGGTGACCGGTGGGACAGGTTATCTTGGCGGTTGGTGCATAGTTGAATTGCTGAAGCGCGGTTATGCGGTGCGGACAACGGTGCGCAAAGTCGCGAAGGCGGACACGGTACGCGCGGCAATCGCGAGCGCCGGTGTTGATGCGAGCGGCGTCGAGGTGGTGGCCGTGGATTTGAGCAAGGATGACGGCTGGGACGCTGCGATGGCGGGCGTCGACTATGTGTTGCACGTCGCCTCGCCGATCTCGCCGGAAGGCGTGAAGCGCGCCGACGACTACGTGCGCCCTGCCCGTGAAGGCGCGTTGCGGGCGCTGAAGGCGGCGACGAACGCTGGCGTGAAGCGCGTGGTGATGACGTCGTCGTGCGCGGCGTGCGCACCGAGCGACACGAAGAGCGACAAGCTGGCTGATGAGACGGTGTGGAGCGATCCGAAGCGGCAGGCGGACGATTGGTATCGCTTGTCGAAGACATTGGCTGAGCGCGCGGCTTGGGACTTCATGAAGACGAGCGGCGGCAAGACGGAGTTCGTCACCGTACTGCCGGCGGCGATCTTTGGGCCGGTGTTGAATAAGGAAAGCCGTTCTTCGGTGACGATCATTGAGCGCATGCTGACGGGCGCGATGCCTGGCGCGCCGAATATCGGCGTGTGCGTTGTCGATGTGCGCGACGTGGCTGACTTGCATGTTCGTGCGATGATTGCGCCGGAGGCGGTGGGCGAGCGTTTCATCGCGTCGGGCAAGTTCATGTGGATGCATGAGCTGACCGAGGTGCTGCGCCGGCGGCTGGGCGAGCGCGGCGATAAGGTGCCGACGAAGCGGTTGCCGGACATCGCGGTGCGGATGGGCGCTTTGTTCAACGCTCAGCTCAAGCCGGTCGCGCAATTGCTGGGGCGGCGCGTTCACTATTCTTCGGCGAAGGCGGAGCGTGTGCTGGGATGGCGCATGCGGCCGGAGGAAGACACGCTGGCGGAGTGTGCGGAGAGCTTGCTCTAGGGGGCGCTCCCGACGTGAGTTCGTCGAGCCAAGCGATGACGCGCGGCGTTGCGGCGGCGAGGGCGGGATCGTGTTCTAGCGGACCGAGGTCGATGGATTCTTGCTGGAGCGCAGTGGCAGCGTTGCGGGATTCTTCGGGCGGCACTTCCGTGTCGGCGCTGCCGTAGTAGAAGCGGATTGGCGCGCGTGGCGCCCAGGCGGTGACGCTGTTTTCGGCGAGCGCATCCAGGAACCAGTTTGGCGTGTTGTCTTGCGCGGCTTCGGTGAAAGTCGGCGCGAGCATGTCGCGAGCGTGCGGTGTAAGCGATTGGCCGATGCCGTTGGTGGTGGCGTCGCGCGCGTCGAACTCGATCAGCACGCGGCGTGCGGCGTCGCGAGTGAGAATCGAGTCGAGCGGCTGGTTGTAGTGATCGGCGTACGCCCAGCTTGTGTAGGCGAGATAGAAGCTGTGGATCGGCAGATCGCTGGCGAGCGCAACGCGCGTGAGTCCGCGCAGATCGTATGCGCCCGCGACGGGCGCGGCGGCGAGCACCTCTTCGCCTGACGCTTCAAGCATGCGCATCGCCGCGAGGCTCGCGTGGCCGCCTTCGGAATGGCCGGTAAGGAAGACGGGGCCGTTCGGCACGCTTTCGATACGGCGCGCGGCTTCGATCATGGAGACGACGGCGCGCGCTTGCGGATCCGCGATGAGATATGGGTGGCGCGTTTCAGAGACGCCGAGGCCGAGATAATCCGGCGCGATCAGCGCGTAGCCGGCGCCGGCGAAGGCGAGCATGGCGGCGCGGCCGGAGACTTTGAGTGTTGAGGGCACATTGGTGCGTGTCGCCGTAGTGCCGTGCTGCCAGCTGACGAGGGTTTGCGGACGTGCGCCGCGCGGGAGTGCGAGTAGACTGCTGGCGAGTTCATCGCGGCCGTCGGCGAGGCGCACGCGATAGTACATGCGATAGCAATCGATGTCGTATCGGACTGGCGTGTCGTTGATGCCGGCGCGCCAGAGGCGCAAGCGCTGTTCGAGGCGGGAGATGGTGCGGAGAGGCGTGAGTTCGACGCCTTCAGGCGTCGCGAGCTCAGGCGGCGATGAGCAGGCCGCTAAGAGACAAGCGATCAGGACGCCAAACCACGCGCGCATCGAAGCGCTCCTTCAGCGCTTCATCTCTTCGCGCACTTTGGCCATTTCGGCATCCCACTTCGCGCTGTCGGCCACATCACGGCGTGCACGCTCGCGCGCGGCGCGTTCGTTAAGCATGCGCATGACGATCCATGCCGGGATCGCAAGGATCGCGCATGGAATGAAGATCATCAGGGCGATCGTAAGCTTGCTCACGTCGTTGCCCTCACCCGCTTCACGTAAACGCGAAGCGACCTCTCCCCTCGTGGGGAGAGGTGACCTCGTGTTTGTTAAGCCGCCGCCTTCTGCTTCGCGCCGAAGCGGTCGTAGAAGGTCTCGCCTTTGGCGGCCATGTCGCGGAGCAACTTGTTCGGGCGGAAGCGTTCACCGTACGTGTCGGCGAGACGATCGGCTTCTTCGACGAACTTCTTCGAGCCCCAGAAGAGATCCATGTAGCTGATGCAGCCGCCGCTATAGGGCGCGAAGCCCCAAGCGAGGATCGAGCCGACGTCGGCGTCGCGCGGATCGGTGATCACGCCTTCTTCGAAGCAGCGCGCGACTTCGATGCATTGGCGGAAGAGGTAGCGCTTGGTCAGCTCCGTCTTCAGCTCAGGCGGGCATTCCTTCACCTTCACTTCGATGCGCTCGGAGATGCCGGGCCAGATGCGCGTCGGCTTGCCGTCGTCGCCGTACTCGTAATAGCCCTTGCCGCCCTTGCGGCCGACGCGGCCCTTATCTTCCACGAGCCACGACAGCATCGCGGCGCGCGGATCCTTCTTGTAATCCTGCTGATTGAGTTCGGCGTTGGTCTTGCCGATCTTCAGCGCGGTATCGAGGCCGACGGAGTCGGAGACTTCGAGCGGGCCCATCGGCATGCCGCATTGGCGGCCGACGTTTTCGATGATCGCCGGCGCGATGCCTTCCATCAGCATCTCGACGCCTTCGGCCGGATAGGTGCCGAAGCAGCGCGAGGTGTAGAAGCCGCGGAAGTCGTTCACGGTGATCGGCGTCTTGCGGATCTTGATGACGTAGTCGATCGCCTTGGCTTGGGTTTCGGCGGTGGTTTCCTTGCC
>CADEDT010000072.1 GCA_902826145.1 uncultured Caulobacteraceae bacterium | reverse complement strand
TGCACATCACAGAGCTGCGCCTCCTTGGCTTTAAGAGCTTCGTCGATCCGGCGCGTGCGCCGATCGAACAAGGGCTGACGGGTGTCGTCGGCCCGAACGGTTGCGGCAAATCCAATCTGCTTGAAGCGGTGCGCTGGGTGATGGGCGCGACGAGCGCTAAGTCCATGCGCGCCGCCGACATGGACGATGTGATCTTCTCGGGCACGGCCGGCCGGCCGGCGCGCGAGCACGCGGAAGTCGTTGTCGTGCTGACGGAAGCACGCGGACGCGCGCCGGCGCCGTTTCAGAATGAGGACGTGCTGGAAGTCACGCGCCGCATTCGGCGCGGACTGGGCTCGACGTATCGCATCAACGGCAAGGAAGTGCGCGCCAAGGACGTGCAATTGCTGTTTGCCGATGCAGCGACCGGCGCCAACTCGCCCGCCCTCGTGCGGCAGGGACAGATCAGCGAACTGATCGCAGCGAAGCCGCAGAACCGGCGGCGCATTCTGGAAGATGCAGCGGGCATCGCAGGCTTGCACGCGCGTCGCCACGACGCGGACCTGAAGCTCAAAGCGGCGGAGACAAATCTCACGCGGCTGGACGAGGTGCTGGCGGAGATCGAAAACCAAGCCGCGAACCTGAAGAAGCAGGCGCGGCAGGCCGAGCGCTATCGCGGCTTGGCGCAAACGCTCCGCGAGACCGAGGCGTTGCTGTTGCATCGCCGCTGGACTGAAGCGCGGGAGCGCGAAGCGGAAGCCCAGACACATTTGCGCGAAGCCGAGCGCTTGGTGGCGCAAGCGGCGAGCGAAGCGAGCGCGGCCGAGCGCTCGGCGGATGAAGCGCGCGAGGGTTTGGCGCCGCTGCGCGAGCAGGAAATGATCGCGGCGGCGGTTCTGCGGCGTTTGGAAGGCGTGCGCGTTGGCCTGGAGCGCGACCTAGCCGAGGCGCAAGGCGTGATCGAACGCTGCGATGCGGATGCGGCGCGCAATCGGGATGAAGCGGAGCGGCTGGAAGCGCTGAAGCAGGATGCGCAAGGCTCGCTGACCCGCTTGAGCGAAGAGGCGAAAGCGCTCGGGCCAGATGATGGCGGCAAGTCGCAGGCGGCGCTGAAAGCGGCGCAAGATGCGGAGGCTGCAGCTGTTGCGAAACGTGCGAAGGTGGAGGCTGAGCTTGAAGCGCTTGCGGCTGCAGCGGCGGCGGCGAAGGCGCGGACGCAAGCGTTGACGGATGCGGCTGAAGGCGCGCGTGAACGGTTGGCGCGCCTCGAAGAGCGCAAGCGTGCGCTGGATGCTCAGGTGAAGGCGTTGCCGGCGAGTGGTGAAATCGATGCGCGCGCGGTGGCCGCGAGAACAGCTGCTGAGGCGGCGCACGTAGATAGCGCGAAGCTGCGCACGGAGTTGAGTGAAGCAGAGGCGGCGCTGAAGCGCGCTGAGGCGGCGGATGAAGCTGCTTGGGCGCCGCATCGCGCGGCGGAGAAGGCGCTGCAGGAATTGGGCGCCGAAGTGCGTGCGCTCGACAAGCTGGCGCCGCCGAATGCGGCCAAGTTTCCGCCGGTGCTGGCGTCGATAGATGTTGAGCGTGGCTATGAACGCGCGCTGGCGGCAGCCTTGGGCGACGACATCGATGCGTCGATACATGGTGACGCCCCTGCCCGTTGGAGCGGCGCTGAGGCGCCGGCGGCGAAGCTGCCTGCGGGCGTGCAAGCGCTGTCAGGAATCGCGAAAGCGCCGGCGCAGCTCGCGGCGCGGTTGGCGCTCACGGGCGTGGTCGATGCGAAGGACGGTCCGGCGCTGGCGAAGCAATTGCCGCCAGGTGGACGCTTGGTGTCGCGCCAGGGCGATCTTTGGCGTTGGGACGGCTTTGTCCGCCGCGCCGACGCCCCGCAACCGGCGGCCGTGCGCCTTGAGCACAAGAACCGATTAGCCGCGGCGCGTACTGAACTAGCGGCTGCTGAGCAACACGCGGCGAAGGCGAAGGCCGCGTGGGAAGCGGCGAAGGCTGAGCGGCAAGCGCTAGACGCAAAAGCGCGCACTCTACGCACCGAAGCGCCGAAGCGTGCTGCGGCGGAAGCTGTCGCTGTGCGTGAGGCGGAGCGGCTCGAAGCGGAGCGCGCGCGGGTTGCTGAACGCGCAGCGGATTTGAATGCGCAGGCGCAGGCGCTAACGGCCGAGATTGCCGACGCGCGCGAAGCGGCGGGCGCAGCGCAAGGTGCAGCTGGCGAAACGGCGGTGAAAGTGGACGAAGCCGCGATCGCCGCAGCGCGCGCTGCGGTGGATGTGGCGCGCCTCACAGCGGCGGAAGCAACGGCGGCGACGCAGAGCATCGTTCGTGACAAGGCGCAGCGCGATGCGCGGCGGAAGGCCGTCGACGCAGAGACTATGCAATGGCGCGCGCGGATCGATAGCGCGGATGCGCGGCTGAAAGCGCTGTCGAAGGAACTGGACGAGATCGAGGCGCGGCGTGATGCCGCCAAAGCCGCCCCGCAGACGGCTAAGGCAAAGCTCGAAGCGCTAATGGATGAGGCTGGCTCGGCCGAGCAGCGGCGCGTCGAGGCAAGCGATCGCGTTGCTGAGGCCGAG
Source organism: uncultured Caulobacteraceae bacterium (assembly GCA_902826145.1). GTDB lineage: Bacteria > Pseudomonadota > Alphaproteobacteria > Caulobacterales > Aquidulcibacteraceae > Vitreimonas. The sequence continues at coordinate 14,412 of CADEDT010000072.1, read as the reverse complement.
ACGGCCGCGCGGGTCGCTGGCGATCGCGCGCGCTCGCTGGAGCAAGCGCATGCCGATGCTCGGGAACGGCGCGCAGGCTCGGATGCTCACGCGCAAGCCAATGCGGCGCGCGTCACAGACATCAAGACGTTGGCGCAGGAGCAAGCCGGCGTCGCGCCGGAGAAGCTCGCGGGGCTGGCGGGCAATCTGCTGAGCGGCGCGCTTGGTGCGGCGCCAATGGCGGAAGTCGAGCGGCGCCTGGAGCGCTTGAAGGCAGAGCGCGATGCGGCTGGGCCGGTGAACCTCCGCGCGCACGAGGAATTTGAGGAAGCACAGGAACGCGTCGCCACGCTCACGCGCGAGAAGGAAGACGTGGCGCAGGCGGTTGCCAAACTGCGTCGCGCGATCACCACGCTGAACAATGAGGGCCGTGCGCGACTACTGCGGGCGTTCGAGGAAGTCGACGCGCACTTTGCGCAATTGTTCGCGACGTTGTTCGAGGGCGGGCGCGCCAATCTTAAGCTGACCGAGAGCGACGATCCGCTTGAGGCTGGCCTTGAGATTTTCGCCGAGCCGCCGGGTAAGCGGCTGACCAACCTCTCGTTGCTCTCAGGTGGCGAGCAGGCGCTGACGGCGACGGCGCTTATCTTCGCGGTCTTTCTCGCGAACCCTGCCCCGCTCTGCGTACTGGACGAAGTCGATGCGCCGCTGGACGACGCCAACGTCGACCGTTTCTGCCGCATGCTGGAAGAGATGAAGCGGCTGACGACGACGCGCTTTATCGTGATCACGCACAATCCGGTGAGCATGTCGCGCATGGACCGGCTCTATGGCGTGACGATGCCGGAACAAGGCGTCAGCCAGCTCGTCAGCGTCGATCTCGGCCGCGCGCAGGCGCTGGCGGCGGAATAATTCAACTCAGCACGATCAAAGTCGCGAGGCCGAGGAAGGCCATGAAGCCGACGATGTCGGTGACGAACGTGACGAAGACTGAGGACGAGACCGCCGGGTCGGCGCCAAAGCGGCGAAGCGTCAGCGGCACGAGAATGCCGGCAAGACCAGCACATGCGAAGTTGATCAGGATGGCCGCGGCAATCGCCACCGAAAGCAGCGGCATCTTGAACCAGACCGCGACGACGCCGGCCAGCACCACCGCGAAGATCACACCGTTGGACATAGCTGTCATGGCTTCGCGGAGAACGTAGCGTGGCGCGTTGCTCTCGGTGAGATCGCGCGAAGCGATGGCGCGCACGGCGACGGCCAGTGCTTGCGTTCCGGCATTGCCGCCCATCGAGGCGACGATCGGCATCAAGACGGCGAGCGCGATGAGCCGATCAATTGAGCCTTCGAAGTTGGAGATCACCCAAGACGCGATAATCGCGGTGCCTAGGTTCACCAGCAGCCACGGCGCCCGGGCGCGCACGGACTTGAAGACGCTATCCGTCTGCGCGGCTTCGCTGACGCCGGCGAGCTTGAGCAAGTCTTCCTCGCTCTCCTCGGTGATGATGTCGACGATGTCGTCGACTGTAACCATGCCCTTGATGCGGCCGGCTTCATCGACAACCGGCGCCGAGGCCATGTGATATTTTTGGAAGGTTTGGGCCACCTCTTCCTGGTCCATCTCGGTGCGGATCAGAATGAGCGGCGAACGCATTATATCGATCACCGGCGTCTCGCGGCGGGCGCGGATGAGGCTTGAAACGCGGACCGCGCCGATGGGGCGCATCAGCGCGTCTACGATGTAGATCTCGAAGAACTCGTCCGGCAGTTCGGCGGAATCTTCGCGCATGCGGTCGATGACGTCGCCGACCGTGTCCCCCTCCGGCGCGGCGACGTATTCGCGCTGCATGAGACGGCCGGCCGTCTCTTCTTCGAACGAGAGCGCTTCTTCGACGGCGAGACGCGTATCTTCGTCGGCGGCGGCAAGAACTTTGCCGAGCTGCTTTTCGTCGATGTCGGCGGCGACGGCGGCCGCGTCGTCGGTGTCGAGCTGGCCCAGCGCGCGGCCGACATAATCGGAGGGCAGCTCGGGCAGGATTTCCTCGCGGCGCTCCCAGGAGAGCTCCGCGAGGAATTCCGGCGGCAAGTAGCGGCCCACCATCTTAGCGATGGTGCGGGCGGTTTCGAGCGGCACGTGCTCGATGACATCGGCGATGTCGGCCGGATCGAGATTGGCGAGCTGACGGCGAAGCGCGGGGCCATCATGGTCTCCGGCGGCGCCGATAATTGTGGTGATGAAGTGGGCGTCTTCGGAAGGCGCATGGCGCTCAACCGCCGCCGTTTCGGTCTCGGTGTTCATCGGCGGGCCGCTTCACTGGAGGACGAGTGGGTTCGTGCCTCCCAAACGCCGCATCGGGCGCCGCGTCAACCCCTTATGCGTCAACGAAGCGCTAGGAATTCACGCGCCAACTGCTTCTATGAAGATACGCACTCAGAACGAGGACGCCATGAAGCTCTGGATCGCGGCGCCAGCCGCCTGGCTCATGATCACTTGCCCCGCTTGGGCGCAGGATCATCAGCATGATCACCACGCTCCACCTGCTCAGCAAGAAGAGCCGGCCGAGCGTCAGCACGATCACGAAGCGCCGGCGGCTGAGCCGGCTGAGACGCACAATCACAACCAGATGGATCATGGCGAAGCGCCAACTGACGATCACGCTTCGATGATGGCCAACATGCGCGGGCTCTATGGGCCTTACGCGATGGGGCGTGATGCTTCGGGCACGGCATGGCAGCCGGATGCATCGAGCCACGGCGGCGTGCATGTGCATTCGGGTGACTGGATGCTGATGGGCCACGCAATGCTCAACGGCGTCTATGCTTGGTCCGATGGGCCACGCGGCGATGAGAAGGCGTTTCTGGCCGGTATGATCATGGGCTCTGCCCGGCGCGATGTTGGCGAGCGCGGGACACTGAATTTCCGGGCGATGCTCTCGCCAGATCCGTTCATGGGCGCGAATGGCTATCCGCTGCTCTTCGCGGCGGGGGAAAGCGCCAATGGCGTCGACCCGCTGGTCGATCGCCAGCACCCTCATGATCTCTTCATGGAGCTTTCCGCCTCCTACTCGCATCGCATTGGCGAGAATTCGTCGGTGTTCATCTATGGCGGCCTGCCGGGTGAGCCGGCGTTTGGGCCACCGGCGTTCATGCACCGGATGAGCGCGATGGATTCGCCTGAGGCGCCGATCACGCATCACTGGTTCGACTCCACGCACATCACGTTCGGCGTGCTGACAGCGGGCGTGACCCATGGCGATTGGAAACTCGAAGCCTCGCAGTTCCGCGGCCGCGAGCCCGATGAGGACCGCTTCGACATCGAGACGGGCGCGCTCGACTCCACCGCAGTCCGCGTGAGCTGGAATCCGGGTGAGAACTGGTCGTTCCAAGCGTCGTGGGCCGACATCAATTCGCCGGAGGCGCTGGAGCCGGATGAGGATGAAGAGCGCTGGTCGGTGAGCGGCATCTACACCCGGCGGATTGGTGAGGACGGCTGGTGGTCGGCGACGGTGGCGTTCTCAAACAAGGAACGCAGCGATGGCGCCTCGCTCGACGCGTTGTTGGCGGAAGCGGCGTGGCATCCGAATGAGGCGTGGACCGTGTTCGCGCGCGGCGAAGCGATTGAGACAGATGAGCTTGGGCTCATCCATCACGGACCTGTGGAGGACGTGGCGCGGCTGAGCGCCGGCGTGATCCACGATTGGCGGATCAACGAGAACGCGGTGTTCGGCGTCGGCGCGTTGGTGCAGGCTCATTACGCCTCAGATGCGCTGGAACCGCTCTATGGCGGCGACCCCGAGGGCGCGATGGGGTTTGTCCGGCTGAAGGTCGGATAGGCCAACACCCGAGCAGCAATATTCCCCAACCACGGTGTAGGACGCGGCGATCTAAGATCGTCCTTGAGCCAGAAGCGAGGAGACGATTCCTATGAAGGCCACTGCCACTGTCTGGGTTGGGCGCGTGATGAGCGCGCTGTTTGTGTTGTTCATGCTGGGCGCTTCGGTGACGCCGAAGCTGATGGGCATGCCGATCGCGGGAGACATTCTCGAAGGGCTCGGCTGGCGGCGGGAATACGTGCTGCCGATCGGCGTCGCCGAACTGATCTTTACGCTGCTTTATGCGTATCGCCCGACGAGTGTGCTTGGCGCGGTATTGTTCATGGGTCTGCTCGGTGGGGCGATGGCGACGAATCTGCGCGCGGATCAACCGCTCTTCAGCCACACGTTATTCAGCATCTATCTGGCGCTCTTCATGTGGGGCGGCTTGTGGCTGCGCGATGAGAAGCTGCGCGCGCTGTTTCCATGGCGGCGGCAGGGCGCCTAATCGCGGCGCATGCCGGCGATGAGGATGTCGATCATTTTGTAGGCGTTCTTTTCCCAGCCGGGTTTGGCGTAGGCGGAGAGGCCGACGACGGCGCGCAGGAGATCCATGGGCGCGACATCGAGTTTGATGTCGCCGCTCTTCTCCGCATTCTTCGCCAGCGTGTTGATGGCCGTCTCGACGTGGGCGCCTGATGCCTGCAGCTTCGCGTCGGGACCGACGAGCGCATTCAGCGCGCCGATCACCAGCTGCTTCGTTGCAAAATAGCGCACAAACAGCCTGAGCCATTCGCGTAGCGCTTCGACCGGCTCTTCGTTGGCGATGAGGCGCTCGGCGGCGGCGGCGAGCTTCTCGGACTCGTCGGCGTAGACTTCCTGCAGAAGCGCTTCACGGTTTGGGAAGTGACGATAAAGCGTGCCGATGCCGACGCCCGCGTTGCGTGCGATCTCCTCTAGTGCGACTGCGGCCCCCTTCTCCGCGAAAGCGGCCTTCGCCGTCTCCAGCAGCAGCGCACGGTTCTGCTCGGCGTCGGCGCGCGGCTTGCGGGCGGGGGCTTTCTTGGTTGTCACAAAATAACCGGAGGATGGGGCTTGCTAAACGGAGGCTTCCTCCGTATATAACCGGAGGCACCCTCCTTTTATGCCGTAAACGCGCTGGCCAGGCAATGCGGAAGATCGGGCGGGACCGCAAATTTCAGTTTGGGAGATATTGGAATGGCCAAGACATTTGGCGCGACCTCGACCACCGACGAAGTGCTCGATGGCGTGAACCTTTCAGGCAAGCGCGTGCTGGTGACCGGCGTTTCAGCTGGTCTCGGTGTCGAAACGGCGCGTACGCTCGCGGCGCATGGCGCTTATGTGATCGGTGCGGCGCGTGATCTGAAGAAAGCTGAGCGTGCGACGACGCAAGTGCGTGAAGATGCGCGTAATGGCGGCGCGCTTGAGCTGATTGAACTCGACTTGTCGTCGCTTAGGAGCGTGTGCGCGGCGGCGGACAAATTGGTCGCCGAAGGCAAACCGCTCGACATTATCATCGCCAATGCCGGCGTGATGGCGGCGCCGTTCGGTAAAACCGAAGACGGCTTCGAAACGCAATTCGGCACCAATCATATCGGCCACTTCGTGTTCGTGAACCGGATCGCGAAGCTGCTGCGCCCGGGCGGGCGGTTCGTAAGCTTGGCGTCGTCAGGGCATCGCCGTAGCGATGTTGATCTCGAAGATCCGAACTTCGATCGCGGTGACTACGATCCGTGGGTTGCCTACGGACGTGCGAAGACGGCGAACATCCTCTTCGCCGTCGAGTTCGATCGCCGCTGGCGCGATCGCGGCATTCGCGGCGTCGCGGTCCATCCAGGCGGCATCCGCACGGAACTTGGCCGCCACATGCAGCCAGGCGATCTAGAAGCATTGGCGGCGCAGCTGAACAAGCAAGCGGCGGCACAAGGCAAAGCGGCGTTCGAGTTCAAGAGCGTGCCGCAGGGCGCCGCGACTTCGGTTTGGGCCGGGGTTGTCGCCGGCGCTGAAGAAGTCGGCGGGCGCTATTGCGAGGACTGCCACGTAGCGGCGCTGACCGATGCCGGGATGATGGATCTGAGCGCGGGCGTACGCCCTTACGCGCTCGACGCCGATCGCGCGAAAGCGCTGTGGGCGAAGAGCGAAGAAATGGTCGGCGAAAAGTTCTGAGTTGGACGGCAGTTCATCTGGGAACGAACTGAGCGCTCAGGTGTTCAACCCTAACTTCTGAAAGAACCGCGCAAGTGGGGAAGTCGGAAGGGAAAGAGGCTTCCGGCAACGGAGGCCTCTTTTTCGTTGGGGCTCAGCCTGCGCGCAGCGAAGGCTGGTGCGCTCGAGAGGACTCGAACCTCCACGATGTTACTCGCTGCCACCTCAAGGCAGTGCGTCTACCAATTCCGCCACGAGCGCATTTCCAGGCGCGGGGGGTTACCAGACCCGCCCCAAACGAACAAGGGCCGGAGCGCTGGCTCCGGCCCTTTCCGCTGGCAAAACGCCGAGACTTTAGCGGCTGCCGACCTCTGAGACGTAGAGTTGAGCCCGTTGCGTGGCGCCCGAGCTGTAGGTGCCGATCCAAATGTCGTATTGGCCGCTCGGGGGGTTGTTGAAGCGGAGCAGCGGATTCATCCCGTTGTTGCCGCCATCGTCGTCGCAGTACCACGTGCCGTCTGGGCCGTTGATCACAAGCGTCGTGTCGGCGCTAGCATCGGCCGAGATCATCAACTGAAATTGGCCTGACTGGTAATTCAAGCGCACGTCTGGGCGTTCGTCGATGTACCCCGCGCAAGCGGAATTCAGATTGCGCGCGCTTCGGCTGCCACCAGCTTCCACATTGACGACCTGAGGATCCGGCTGGAAGCCTGCGGACAAATTCAAGGTGCCGTATCTCGGGTTGAGGCTGTAGTTCTGCGCGGCAGCAAAGCCAGCACTCAGCACGATGGCCGCAGCCGCCACGGTGGCAGCGATACGCGTCTTCATGGTCATGAATTTCCCCGTTGTCTTACGCGCCGGGCTCTGGCGCGCGTTGTCTGCTAGGCATCCCACGCCTGCGGACAACATGAACAATCGTGCTAGATTCCGTCCAGCCCAAAAACGAGTGGGTAGCTAAGCCGCCGCATTAAATTCGTGGACGTCGGCAGGCTCGGTTACCGTGATACATAGACGGTCGCCCTGGATGGTGATTTCGCCCCGCGCGATGGGGTGGCCAGCGGCCAATATCCACAGTTCGTCGGTCTCGTTGGTGTCGAGCGGGATGACGGCGCCTCGGCCCATACGCAGGAGCTGCTGCATCGGCATCGAGCAGCGCCCGAGCACGACGCTGAGTTCGATATCGACATGATGGACTTGGCTTTTACCGGACACGCGACGACCCCATTTGATTCTGCTCTAGTCGACCCTGAAAGGGTTGCGGGTGCGTGAACGGATGATCGGCTGGGCTGTCTCTTCGGGGCTGACAGAGTACGAAACCGCAGTCGCGGCGATGGAAACGCGTGCGGCGGCGATTGCTGCGGGTGAGGCCGGCGAACTCGTTTGGCTCTTGGAACATCCCCCACTCTACACGGCGGGCGTCAGCGCTAAGGATGGCGACTTGCTGGCGCCTGATCGCTTTCCGGTGTTCCGCACCGGGCGCGGCGGGCAATTCACCTATCACGGACCAGGCCAGCGCGTGGCGTACGTGATGCTCGATCTGCGTGAGCGTGGGCGCGACGTAACGAAATTCGTCGCTGATCTCGAACACTGGATTATCGGCGCGCTGGAGCGCTTCAACGTTAAAGGCGAGATTCGCGAGGGCCGCGTTGGCGTTTGGGTCGAGCGCAAAGGCGCCGGCTGGGCGCGCGAGGATAAGATCGCGGCGATCGGCGTGCGCTTGCGAAAATGGGTGAGCTTTCACGGCATCGCGTTCAATGTTGAGCCAGATCTGGAGCACTTCTCAGGCATCACGCCGTGCGGAATCTCCTCGCCGCAGTTTGGCGTGACGAGTTTGGTTGATCTTGGTTTGCCAGTCACAATGAACGACGCAGATGCGGCGCTTCGCGCTTCATTTGAGACGGTGTTTGGAAAAACGGAACTTTCTCCGCCACCGGCTTAGGCCACGAGTGATAATTGCATCCGCGGGCGTGCGCGCTGACATCCTCTCTCAAGAGACGACGGAGAGAAGAAATGAACGCTCCAGCTGACAGAACCGCCAAGCGCATCAGCGTGCAGGAATGGTTTGCCCGCTATGACGCGCTCGACCTTCTCAAGCGTAGCCAGCAGCCGGCTCAGCCGCTGATGCGCGCTCCGGCGGATCGCACGGCGCTGCGGACTTAAGCGCCGCTTATTACCCCTTGAAGTGCTTCCTGAAGGCGCGCCCTCGCAAGGCGCGCCTCTTTCTTTGCGCGGCGGGGCGGGCGGCCGGTTGCACTTTTCGACAGGCGCTTGCGTCCAAACCCGGCCGGCCCCGCATCTGTGTCGGCAATGGGGCAATAAACCCCGGCTATGGAGCCTGATGATGGATAGCGATGTGTTTGTTCCGTTTCTCTTTTTCGGATTTCTAACCGCGATCATCCTTGTGCCGGTGCTGGCCAAGGAGCGGACTAAGCGTTCGGCGCACAATTTGATTTCGCAGGCCATGTCGCGTGGCCAGGACCTCGACCCCCAGCTCGTGCAGCAGCTCAGCCAGAACATGCTCGACGAGGGCAATCGCGCTCGCAAAAGCCTTGGCAGCGCGGTGATCCTGCTGGCGTTGGCGGGCGGCTTCATCGCCACCGGCTTCGTGATGGACGGCCTCGATCCAGGCGGCGACGCACGTCACGCCATGTGGATCCCGGCCACCATTCTGGCCGCGGTCGGCGGCGCCTTCCTGCTGCTGGCCATCATCGACTACGCCACCAAACGCCGTAACCCGGCCTGAGGCGACGACCTCAAATCGCTGGCCAGAGGCCCTTCCGCCTCTGGCCAGTTTTGATTCCGCCCTATCCAAATTTGGCGCGAAGCGCGTCTAGTCCTCGCCGCATTCCAGCGCTCAACTGAGGCGCTTTAGCTGTGGACGCGGGGTTCGGCTTGCAGATCAAGAAGTGGTTCATGCTGGCGGCGCTTGCGCTTTCCGCATGCTCGGCGGCGAGCGCCGCTGACTTGCCCGCCGAACGCCGCACTGACTGGGTCGCGGTGACGCCGGCGCCCACGCGCATCGATGGGCGCATGTACACGGCGACGTGCTCGCAAGCGCGCGGCGCCGACCCCGCTTACAAGTTCTGGTTCCGGCGCGGCACGGCCGATGGGCTGGTGATCTTCTTCGATGGCGGCGGAGCGTGCTGGGATGACGTCACGTGCGCCATACCGCGCCTGCGCGATGCGGCGCGCGATGACGATGGCTTCTACAAAGCCGAGCTCATCACCACGGACGATCCGAACCGCTTCAACGGCATCTTCGATCTGAACAATCCGCGCAATCCGGTGCGCAATTGGAGCTTCGTCTACGTGCCCTATTGCACGGGCGATGTGCACACGGGATCGAACACCGCGCAGTACACCGATCCGGACACCGGCGAGCCGTACACGATCGAACACCGCGGCGCGGACAACTTCCGCGTCATACTGAGCTGGCTGAAGGAGAACTTCGCCCAGCCGGGCCAGATCGTGGTCGCGGGATCGAGCGCGGGCGCCTATGGCGCGGCGACGCACTATCCGCGCATCCGCGAAGCGTATCCGCGCGGACGTGCCGTTCTGATCGGCGACGCCGGCCAGGGCGTGATGACGCAATCGTTCCTGCAGCAGCGCGATCAGCGCTGGCACGCCGTGCTGCCGCGCGGGCTCTTCCGGAGAAACGAAGCGATCACGCCGGAAACCGATCTGATCGGCCGCTTGGCGGAGCGCTACCCGAACGATCGCTTTGCGCAATACACCACCGCGCACGACATCACGCAGTCGAGCTTTTACGCGCTGATGGGCGTCGAGAATGCGTGCCTTGCCTGGAGCCAGGCGATGTCGACAGCGCTGACGGAGCGCCAGCGCGCGCCGAACTTCCGCTCCTACCTTGCTTCAGGTGAAACGCATTCGATCCTGCGTACGCCGCGCTTCTACACCGAGACAAGCGGCGGCGCGCCGCTGGCGGATTGGTTCACCGCCATGGTCCATGGCGGCGCCGGCTGGGAAAACCGCGCCTGCGAAGGCTGCATGGTTCGGCCAACGCGGTGTGTGTACTAGAACACCGCCTCGGCCTCGCCGCCCATCATTTGCTGGCGGACCAGCGGGATTGGCGGGCCGCCATAGCTTAGGAACTGGTCGTGGAAGTCATGCCAGCCCTCGCGGCCGCCGCGTGAGGGGGTCCAATCTTCGCGCAAGCGGCGGATGAGCAGCTTGCCGAGCGTATAGTTGAGGTAGGCGGGATCGTAGGTGCCGCGCGCGGCTTGTTGGCGCGCGTTGCCTTCGTCCTGATAGCACTCGTTGACGAACATCTCGCGCGATTGATCGACCGTCATGCGGCCGGTGTGCATCAGGATCGCCGAGAGGAAGCGGCAATCGCGGCGGAGCGCGTTCGAAATTTGGCCGACATGCGTTTCGGCATCGCCGTTTCCGAGGCCGGCATCCCACATCATCTCTTCGGTGTAGTGCGCCCAGCCTTCGGCGTAGGCGTAGCCCACGAACACGCGGCCGAACTGATTGTTCGAGCGATTGGCGTGCAGGAAGTTGAGGAAGTGGCCAGGCCAGACTTCGTGCGCGGAAACGAACAGAAGTTCAGCGCGGCCAGGCACAAAGTCACGCTGGATTTGCGCAGGCCACGATGGGTCCGGTGGGGCGATGTAATAGACGGACGGCAGGTTCGTCTCGTACGGGCCGGGAATGTCGATGTAGGCAAAGTTCTGCCGACGGAATGGCGGCGCTTCCGCGACTTGCGCCTCTTCCGTGCCAGGGATCGACACGAGATTGTTGTCGGCGATGAATTGCCGGAGGCCAGCGAGCTGAGCGCGCGCGCCTTCGACTGATCCGCCTTGCGGCTTGTTTTCGCTCATGCGCGCCATGCATTGCGGGATCGTCGCGCCCGGCGCGAAACGGCCGCAAGCGTCGCGCATGGCTTGCTGATTGCGCGCGAGATCTTCGCGGCCGATGCGCTCCAGCTCTTCGAGCGAGATATCGACCATCTCAGTATCGCGCAGCATTTGCGCGAAGCGTTCGGCGCCGAGCGCGAAATCGTTGGTGGCGTTGGGGCGTTGGGTTTCGAGCCAGTTCGAAAGATCGCGCATCGCGACGGCGGCGGCGTTCGACGCGTCGGAGAGCTGTTGCTGAAGCGCTGGATCATTCACTTCGGCGAACGCGGCTTTGCCGTCTCCTTGGTAATAGTCGGCAAGCCCGCCGAATGATGAGCGCCCGTAGTTGATGAAGGTGAGCGGCAGCGGTGTACGCAGGTTGGCGCGGATTTGCGTCGCGGCGTTGGGTACGGCTTGCAGATACTGGACGTAGGCGCGGAGGCGCACGTCAGCGGCGGCATACGGGCGCGCGACGTACATCGAGGGGCTAAGAGCGCCCATGTAGAAGGCCGGGTTTGTGTGCGGCAGATCGGCGGTCTCTAGCCAGAAGAGCTGGCCGCGCGCGACTGCGACGAGATAGTCGCGCTGGAATGTCTGCTCTTGATTCAAGCCGCGCATCGCTTCGGCTTCGGTGATGACGTCGCGCAGAAAGGTCTTCGCGGCGGTGAGGCCCTCTTCGCTCCAATCTGGCAGGCGGCCATCAAACTCGTGCTTGCCTTGGCCGGCAGCGAACGTGGGATCGAGTTCGAACGCGCGCTCGATGAAGCGGTTTTGGAAGGCCTCCCAATTGGCGGAATTCTGATTGCAACCGGCGAGCACAAGCAATGCTGCGGCCGCGAGCGCGATAAATCTCGACATGTCGATCCCCTTGGCGGGCCGGAGATTGGCGGAACGCCGCGCACGGGGCTAGCGGGAAATCGACGAAGTGTTCAGGTCTGCTGGTTGAAGAACGTTATGCTGCGCTGCATCGCTTCCGGGACAGCCGTGAAGTGATCGCCACGCACCTCCTCAGCCTGTACGTCGCGCCCTGCTTCGGTGGCGATATGCGCGGTCAGGCGGGTGTCCAATTCGAAGACTTCATCAACCGCGAAGTAGAGCCGCGCGGGCGCTTTGAAGCTCTTCGCGTACGATAACGGCGAGCGCATTTCGTATTCGGCAGGGTTGCTGGTGTCGAACGGCACGATCTGTGACCACGCTTCACAAAAGCTGATCTGATCGGGCGAGCCTGAGAAGGACGCCGAGGCGCGGAAGATCGGTGAAGCCTGCGCGGCGAGCATGGAAAGCGTGCCGCCGACGCTGTGGCCCGCAAGGAAAATGCGGCTCTGATCTATGTTTGGCTGCGCGCGCATGTATTCGCCTGCGGCGACGATGTCGTCCACCTCGCCGTAGAACATCGAATAATCGCCCGGCATGCCGTTTTCGCCGCGCACAAATGGCGTGATCACTGCGAAGCCCGCATTGAGGTATGGGCGCGCCATCTCGAAATCTTCGGCGCCGAACGCGAAGCCGCCATGGGCGAACACAACCGCCGGAGCCGCGGCGTCTCCTGCAGGACGTGCAGTCCAAGCCTTCAGCGTGAGATCACCGGACGTGTAGTTGACCTCCTGAACGTCCGAGGGCCGCGCGCCGGTATCGTAGTTCTGCGGCGAGGGCCCGCGATGGAGCAGCCGCGTGCGGAAGCTCGCGCGCGCAGCGGCGAAATCGCCATCGTTGATGCGCAAGCCGGTCGCCGTGCGGCCCGCCGGCTGCGCACAAGCGCTTTGGGATGTGAGCACGAGCGATGCGGTAAGACCGCCAAGCGTCGATCTGCGTGAAAACTGCATTCGTCCCTCCGCTGAGGCCGGCAGTAAGTGACGAAATTGGTTTGGCGTCTAGCGCCTACGGACCCGCCGGTATCGGCGCAGCAGGATCGTAAGGCATGCCCCGCGCGCGCCCGTTGGCGAGATCGGCGGCGTCGCAGATGATTGCTTGCTCGATATCAGCGCCGACGAGCATCATGTGCATCGAGGTTTCGTCGTGAGCGCCGGTCGTCGCGAGGGAGCGCGCCTTTAGCGCGTCTTCCGCTTCGTTCGACACGGCGAGGGCGACAAGCAGATCGCCTGTGCGCCGCGCGCCGAGTGGCGCGGCGATCGCAGTGCCTAACCATTCGGGAATGGCGTATTCGGCGCTGCGCAGGCGATAGCGATCGGCAAGGCCGCTGGCTTGCGCGGCGTCCCACTCGGCCGTGCAATCGTGGCCGGAGCCGTAGCAGGCGGCGAGGCGTTGCATGTGTTCTGCTTCATCTCGGCTGAGCGGTGGCGCGTTCGCGTAGGCCAAGGCGATGCGCCCTTCCATGCGCCGGAGGCGAAGCTCAAGCGGCATTGGCGTGCGGCACACGCTTTGACCCTCTTGCTGCGGCGCCTCGTGTGCGCACGCGGAGACGAGCAGCGTCAGCGCGCAGATCAGCTGATTGCGGCGTCGCGGCACTTTGTTCTCCTCCCGCCCCGCCTGCTAGATTGCGTGCGGAGACGGATTCTGCCCACACCCACGATCTTTGTCGACGCTGATGCTTGCCCTGTGAAGGAAGAGATTTATCGCGTGGCGCGGCGGACAGGGTGTCCGGTGCAGGTCGTGTCAAACAGCTTCATGCGCGTGCCGCCGGATGTGACGTTGACGGTGGTGGATGCGGGGCCGGATGTCGCCGACGATTGGATCGCGGAACGCGTGCAGCCCGGCGACATCGTAGTGACGAACGATATCCCGTTGGCCAGCCGCACGTTGAAGGCCGGCGGCGCAGCGCTCGGCGCGACCGGGAAAGCGTTTACGGAAAGCTCGATCGGCGCGGCGCTGGCGCAGCGCGAGTTGATGGAGCATCTGCGCTCCTTCGGTGAGGTCGGCGGCGGGCCGAAGCCATTCTCAGCGCAGGATCGCTCGCGGTTTTTGTCGGCGCTCGATGCGGCGGTGATGAAGGCGAAGCGGAGCTAGGTCACTCATCGATCGCTTCGATACCCTGGCGCTTCAGCGCCTCGAGGTGATCCCGCATCACTTTGAGCTGCTCGGCGCTGTGGCCCTGCCATTCGGTGACTTCACCGGTGACGCGGAGCGGTTCGCGCGTGCGGTAGGACTTGGTTGGATTGCCGGGAAATTTCTTGTCGGTGAGGTTGGGATCGTCTTCGAACGACCCTGTGGGTTCGACGGTGTAAATGCGCTCGCGGTCGCCGACAGCTAACTCTGCGCCCCACACTGCCGGTTCGAGCAGAGCGCTGAAATAGACGAAGTTCGCTTTTCTGCGGCTGCCGTAATTGGAGGTGTAACCGGCGGCGATAAGATCGCCGACGCGAAGATCGGCCCGCGTGCCGTGGTAGAAGATTACAGCCTCTGTCGATGTCATTCGGGATCACTCCGCTCACCAAGGGCGGCGATGTCGACCAAAATCAGCATGCGGGCAATTCTTGAACGCAACTGGTTCAGCCCCATTTCTGTGGGGGCGGGACTTTAAGTCAGCTCAATCATCACCTCGTCCGCAGCCACGCTTGCCCCGGCAGCGATGTTCACCTTGGCGATGACGCCGTCGCGTTCGGCGCGGATGATGTTTTGCATCTTCATGGCTTCGACGACGG
>CADEDT010000071.1 GCA_902826145.1 uncultured Caulobacteraceae bacterium | reverse complement strand
CGCAGTGGTAGAGAATGAGCAGGCCGAACGCGATGATGCGGAGCCAATCGAGGTCGTAGCGGCGTTCGAGCATGGGCTGGAAGTCTCCTTCGAATGCCCGCTTCTTTCGCTGTTCCGTGCGCCCCGCTACGTTCAAGCCACGCCCGGCGGCCCGCCGGGACGAACGGGGAGCCTCCGGTGACCACCGGCGACGAAAAAGGGACAAGCGGATGGCCCCGGGTCCAATGGGGACCCTGGCTAGCCGTGCTGATCGTCGGTGTAGTCGTCGCTTTCGTGAACGCCACGTCCGGCATCATCGAGGGTTCTGGCGACCACTGGATCGAGCCGGTGCTGTGGGAAACCACCAGCGCCATCGTCATCATTGGGCTCGCCCCATTGATCGGCCGGGCCATGGGGCGCTGGCCGCCGCGCGCCGACAACCTTCCCACCTTCGCGCTGATACACCTGGGCCTGACCGTCCCTTTCGCGCTCGCGCACATCCTCTTCATCTTCGTGATGCGAGAGACCGCCTATTGGGCCGCGGGCGCCCACTACGGCTTCTTCGACGGCGGCGTGGCCATCACCGCGCTCTACGAATGGCGCAAGGACATCCTGAGCTACGCCGCCATCGCCGCGACCTATTGGGTCTTCGGGTACGTTGCGGCACGCAGGCTCGCAGCGGCGCAGCCGCCAGATGACCGGATTGAGGTGCGCGACGGCGGGGCGGCGGTTTTCCTTGCACCCAGCGACATCGGTCACGTTGAGGCCGCCGGCAATTACGTTGAGTTCCACACGGGTGCGAAAACGCACCTGGTGCGCGGTACGCTCGCCTCATGGGAAGCGCGATTAACAGCGCGTGGCTTTATCCGCGTGCATCGCTCGCGGCTGGTAAATCGCAGCAAGATCGCCGCGCTCAAGCCCACACCTTCCGGTGATGTCGAGATCACGCTCAGCGACGGCCGCACGGTGCTCGGCAGTCGCCGCTATCGCGCGGTGCTCACCTAGCCCTCCATCTCATCGCGAATGCTTGCGCGAGCCAGCCAGAAAAGCGCAGCAGCAAGCAGACCTGCAAACGCCGACACGAACAGCGCCCAGCGCACACCTTCCGCTTCACCCAAACCAAAGCCGATCGCGAACGTGTCCGAAAGCGCGCCTACCGCCAATGGTCCGAGCCCCAGCCCGATCAGATTGATGATGAACAGCAGAATGGCAGCCGCCGTCGCGCGCATGTGCGGCGGCACGATCGTTTGCGCCGTGGCGTACACGGGCCCGTACCAAAGCGTTCCCAGGATCGAGCCGAACAGCAGAGAGCCGAGAGCAAACGTCGCAGAGGGTGAAAGCAGCGCTGTCACGTAAATCGGGATCACCGCGAGCGACGCGATCGCGGGAACGCTGACATAAGCGCGATAGTCCTTGCCGCCGTATTTGTCGGCGATGACGCCGCCCGCGAACGCACCAATAGCGCCGCCGATCCCGGCCATAAGGCCAAGCGCCAAGCCGAGGAAGCCGCCGGACTGCAGCCCGAAGGATGCGGCCAGCGCCGCGACCTCCTCGCTGTGATTACGATAGAAAAAAGAAGCCGCAAACGGCGCTTGGCCGTAGCCAATGAACGCCTTGATCGCCGCCGCAAGTGACACGAGCCAGAACGTGCGCTTCTTGCGTAGAGTTGCGAGCGCGGCCTGGAACGGCTTCGCATCGCGCAATTGCTGAGCTTTCGCCTTCAGGTCTTGCGCAGTTGCGCGGATGCGCGGTTCGACCAAGGATAGCGCCGCAACGATGGCCAAGATCACGCCGGGTATGCCGCACACGATGAAGGCCATACGCCACCCATGGGCGTCGGCGATCAAACCACCGAGCGCCATGCCGACGAGGCTGCCAAGCGGCGTCCCCATTGAATAGAACGCCAGCGCCGACGCGCGCTTTTCTTTCGGCACGTAATCGGTGATCAGCGAATGCGCTGGCGGCGTGCAACCCGCTTCGCCAATACCAACGCCGATGCGCGCCAGCAGCAGCTGCACGAAATTCTGCGCGAAGCCGCAGAGCGCCGTGAACCCGGACCACACGGCGAGCGCCGACGCAATGATGAAGGGCCGATGCCCGCGCTCAGCCATGCGCGCGATGGGCAGCCCGAGCACGGTGTAGAATATCGCGAACGCCAAGCCGCTCATCGCGCCGACTTGCCAATCGAGCAGATTGAGTTCCCGTTTGATCGGTTCGGCCAGGATGTTGACCACCTGCCGGTCGACGAAATTCATCACATAGATGAGAAGCAAAAGGCCCATCGCGTAGCCGCGATACCTTGCGCTGACAGCGCGCACGGGCGGCTGCGCCGGGATGGCGGCATCGGTCAACAGGCGTCCTCCCGCTGTTATTTTGGAGCGAGCTTACGGGAGTTTCGCCCGCGCGCCAGCCTGGCGCCTCGACAGGTGCGTATTTCGGCGAACGCGCTTATGCCGGCGCATCGATCCGCCTACATTGAGATCAGCCAAGAGGAACTTCATGGCGTCCGCGCCACGCAGCACACCGAAACCCGCCGAGAAGCCACGCGCCTGGCAACGCATGCTGTCGGGCCGGCGGCTCGATTTGCTCGATCCCTCGCCGCTCGACATCGAAATCGAGGACATCGCCCACGGGCTTGCGCGTGTAGCTCGATGGAACGGCCAAACGATCGGTGCACATGCATTCTCGGTCGCGCAGCATTCGCTGCTCGTGGAAGAGATTTGCCGCAAGCTCGCGCCCGAGTGGGACAAGAAGCGCCGCTTGCTCGCGTTGCTGCACGATGCGCCGGAATACGTAATCGGCGACATGATCAGCCCCTTCAAGGCAGCACTCGGCCTCGACTATAAAGCGTTCGAAGCGAAGCTCGAAGCGGCGATCCATCTGCGCTTCGGCTTGCCTGCGCACCCGCCTGCCGTGGTGAAAGGCGTGATCAAGCGCGCTGATATCATCTGCGCCTATTTCGAAGCAACGCAGCTCGCAGGCTTCTCCGAAGCGGAAGCCAAGCGCTTCTTCGGCGCGCCGCCGCGTGGATTGAAGCTAAAATTGACGCCAAAGCCGACGGGCGAAGTGCAGGAAGCGTTCCTGAAGCGCTTCCGGTCGCTGCTCGATCCGGCGTAAACTGGCGGCACATGACCATTTATGTTTGCCCCCTCTCCCGCGCCGCTCGTCTGGCGCGTGAAAATAAAGTGTCACACGTCGTCAGCCTGCTTGATCCTGGCACAGCGTTTCCAAGGATTGATGATGTTGGCGAACGACACCTGTGCGTTGAAGTGCACGACATCGAAGAAGACATGGATCCGCTTTGCAGTTTTCGAACGAAGCGAATTCTTGAGTTCGTCGGCGACTGGGATCGGGCACAACCAATCCTGATCCATTGCTATGCTGGCCTCAGCCGCTCGACCGCGACGGCGTTCATCACGGCGTGCGCACAAAACCCAGGCGCGGATGAAGAAGCGATCGCATTGGCCTTGCGCAAAGCCTCCGAGCATGCCGCGCCGAATCGGCGCTTTATCGCGATGGCGGATGCGGAGCTTGGCCGCAACGGGCGCATGTCGCGCGCGATCGACAAAATCGGCCGTGGCGCCAATTGGTACGAAATCGGCGAGAACACGCCCTTCTCCATTCCGAGCCGCTTCGCATGAGCGAAGCGCGCGTCATCATCGGCCTCTCCGCCGCGATCATCGCGGTGACGGAAGACGGGCCGTTTGCCGTGGTGACGCGCGAAGGCGGCGACGCGCCCGGTTTGCCGTTCGGCGCATTCGATCCGGCGGGTGACCGCACACTCGAGCTTTCGCTGCGCGGCTGGGTGAAAGAGCAGACCGGCTTCGACATCGGCTATGTGGAGCAGCTCTATACGTTCGGCGATCGGGGCCGCGAAATGCCGATGGCCGAGAGCGCGGGTTCGGATCGTGCGATCTCGATCTCCTATCTCGCCCTCACCCCCTCACGCGCTGTGCTCGAGCGCGCCGCCGCGCGCTGGCGCTCCTGGTATGATTTCTTCCCGTGGGAAGACTGGCGCGATGGCCGCCCCGCCGTGATCGACGAGATCATTGCGCCGCGCCTCACGAAATGGGCGCAAAACGCGACGGATGCCGATGCGATCAATCAGCGGCGCGCACGAGCGCGGCTCGCCTTTGCTTTGGATGGCGCCGTTTGGAACGAAGAGCGCGCGCTCGATCGCTACGAATTGCTCTATGAAGCGGGCCTGACGCCCGAAGCAGCGCGAGATCGCGCACGGTTCGATGGCAAGAAATCGTCCGCGATGGAAGCCGAGCCAGGGCTTGGCGAGCCGATGATCTCCGATCACCGCCGCATTCTCGCAACGGCCATCGGCCGCCTTCGCGCCAAGATCAAATATCGGCCTGTCGTGTTCGAGCTAGCGCCGGAGCAATTCACGCTGCTGTATCTCCAGCGCGTGGTTGAGGCCATCGCTGGCCTTGAGCTGCACAAGCAGAATTTCCGCCGCCTGCTCGACCGCACGGGCCTCGTCGAAGGCACCGGCGCATTCGACACCAGCGCCGGCGGCCGCCCCGCCGAACTCTTCCGCGCCCGCCGCGAGACACTAAGCGAACGCCCCGTCGGCGGCGTTCACGTGCCCGCGCCACGGGGGGAGTGACTAGCGATTGCCGCCGCTCAAATTGTATTTGAGCCGCAGATAACCAAACGATTCCTCACCGGGCACATCTTCGCTAAGCGCGCCATAGCCCAACTCAACCCACGTGTTTTCTTGGATGCGATACTCCCCCGACACCGAGTAACGGGCGAACTCACGATCCTCCACGGCGGCATCGTCATATTCACGCGAGTTGAAAGACGCCGCGACAGTGAACCGCCAACGATCCGTCGACAGTGAATAATCTGCGTAAGCCACGATTGTCTGCGTGTCGGAGATAACGTTGTTCTCAAGCGGCTGATCGGTGCGTTCTTCGTATCGCGCATAGGCATTGAATGCGCCTTGACGGCCGTCCCGCAGAGACAGCGGATAGCGATAGCCCACCCAAACTGACGTGCCGGCGTATCCCAGGCCTTCGAGCGAATCCTCTTCTTCGCCCTGCATGAACGAACCAAAACCTACGGTCAGATCGGGCTCCTCCAAATAGCGCTTTCTGGCGGCGCCCACGCATTCGCCGTAAGCCGTGTCGGCCGCTCGCGCGAAAGACGCCGCACGGCGCTCACCGGCGCCGCGATAGAGCGCCAAGGCGGCAGCGCGATCCTCGCCGTTCGTGAACTTTCGCTCAAGCAACCGCTCCGTGAATGGTCCCCAAGGATTGTTCGCGAAGAAGGCTCTCATATGATCGCGGATCGCCGACGCTCTCAGGTCAACGGTATTAGCTTGCGCGGTTACACCGACGTTGGCCGGCACATTCCAGGTCGCATTCGCAAAGGCTTGCGCCAGCGCCGCCGCCTCTTCCGCGCCAATACCCGATGGCCCGCCACGCGCCGCCAACACCTCACGTACACAATTGGCAAAGACCCGGTCCAAACGAGGATCAGCATTATCAAGCAGCGAACTGCTGACGCCGATTGCTGCACCACCGGTGCTAGTCTCGCCTCCGCGCACGGGCCCCACTGCAAAGCTCACGATCGTGCGTCCGGCGATATGGCGCAGCCGGTCGTTCCAACTTGGCGCATCGGGGACGTTTGGATCAGCCCATCCGCGATAGTCCACGACACCTTGGTCTTGATTGAACACTGTCCAGTATGGCCGAGTTGCGAAACCGATCTCGGGCAAGCCTTCGTCGCCGGGTCCGAAATTAAAATACTGGTCGCCGCCGAACGGTATGCCAATTGTTGACGGGGTGTCCGCTCCGAGCAGCGCAAACGCAGGCGCTGAAGGAATCGCGGTGTCTACCTGATATGATTTCGAGGCATCTGCGTTGAACTCGTTAAGCGTCCAGGTCTGGGTTTCGTCTTCTTGCTCATCCGCCGCAACGGGGCTCGCGAAGGCAAGCGTCGTCGCCAAGACCAAAACTAATTTTGATAGAGTTCTCATCCCCGCCCCCCGGCTAAGTTCTGAAGACCAATTTTTCCCACTTGTTGGATGTCGTGCCGCTCCCCACGACAACGTGGGGATTGCCGTCTTCGGACCTCACGACGTTTCCGTTTTGGGTGACCGTCACTTCAACAACGGACAGTTGCGATCCGCCGGACAACGATCCAACACGTGCATCGAGATCAAATGTGAACTCGTTGTTCAATCCCGGATCGAACTGAACGGTTTCAAATGGTCGGTGAAGGTCACGCTGCTGAAAAGTACGCGCCTTATGAGTCCAGATGCTTGCTAGCGGACCAACCTTCCACTCGCTGCTCTGATCATCAAAGGCATCTTGTTCTAGATTCCACCAATGCGCGTCGTCTTCGTCGTACCAAAGGTCGGCATAGAGCAACGAGCCTTGTTGCGCCCTTACGTGCACCGTCAGCGGCGCACCACCAGACACTCTATATATTTTGGTCATAGCAAGCCCCCACTTGAGGTTGAACTCTGTCTCTCTTGCACGCTGCGAGATATTGAATTCGCCTTTTTGGTGTGACGCTGGTTGGTGTAATCGGGGCTACTGCCGGCCGGCGATGCCGGAACATTTAGACGCGCTGCGCGTCCAAGCTTGCTGCAGGAGGTTCCATGTCTTTTAAGTTCAGGGCGGCCTTCGCCGCGCTAACCGCGTGCGCATTGCTCGCCGCGTGCGGCGGTGATCGCGATAGTCAGGTCGGCGAGTTCTCGAACGATCTACTCGGCAACGAGATCATGGTCGAAGCGCTGCCTGATCCGGGCATTCCTGGCGTCGTCTGCCACGTCGCCTATTTCGACCGCAGCATGCTCGATCGCATTCGCCAGGGTAACTGGTTCGAGAACCCGTCGAACTCGGCAGTGTCTTGTCAGCGCATCGGCGCTATCGATCTCTCGGGCGTGCCGACGTCGCGCTCGGGCGAAGAAATCTTCAATCAGCGCACCAGCCTCTTCTTCAAGAACACGGCGATCCGCCGCATCGTCGATCTTCAGAACCGCACGATCCTCTATGTTTCGCATTCGCGCGAACTGGTTGAAGGGTCGGCGAAGATGGACATCTCCAGCGTTCCGCTGACGGACGCGGAGATCGCCACGGCGCAGCGTTAGGATGTCGAATGCGGAGGCTCGTTCTTTCCTTGGTGTTTGTGATCGCCGCATGCACCGGCCCCGCCCCTGAACCAGCGGCTGCACCGGACCTCAACGTCGCCGCGCAGCGCTATGAAGAAGCGCAAATCGACGGCGATGCGACGGTGCTCAATGAGCTGATCGCCGACGACTACGTGCTCGTCGGCAGCGATGGCGCGCAGCAGAACAAAGCTGAGCTGATCGAGTTCTGGACGGCCGATGGCTTCGATCCGGCGCCGGTCACCGTGACTGATCCGGTCGAACATCGCTGGACGGACGGCGCTGCGCTCGGTGGAACGGTCACGTTGTCATGGTCGCAGGACGGCGCGCCTGTCAGCGTCAACATCCGCTACGTCGATATCTGGGCGCTGCGCGATGGCGAATGGCGCGTCGTCTACGGCCAATCGACGCGCGTGCCGTGAGCTATTGCACCGGCTCGGGATCGGGCAACGGCTCCATCGCCATCGGCTCATCAAACGTCTGCGCCACAGGCGTTGTCTGATAGGGCTGCGGCGGTAGACCGTAATTGAGCGGATCGACGAGCAAGCCATCGACCAGAACTTCGTAGTGCAGGTGCACGCCGGTCGCGTTGCCGGTCATGCCCATGCGACCCATCGGCGTGCCGGCGGATATCCGGTCGCCGGGGCGCAAGTTCGGATCGATTTCCGCGAGGTGCGCGTAGTGTGTGCGCACGCCGTTGCCGTGATCGATCTCGATGAAATTGCCGAAGCCGCCGCGCCAATCGGCGGAGACGATCCAGCCATCGCCCGCCGCATAGATGTAGCCGCCGCTCGGGTTAGCGAGGTCGAGGCCATTGTGTTGACGGCCGCCACCGTTGGCCACGCCGCGCCAGCCATAGCCTGACGACATGCAAGCTGACTCTGTCGGATTGCGCAGCAGCGAGCCAGCGGGCGTTTGCATGTACGGCGTGTAGTTCGTGGCTTCGCCGCGCTGGCCGATGAGGCCGAGGTTCGAACCCCACGTGTTGCACGCGAAGAGTTCGCTGTGCAGCGGCGCGCGCGGCGCGCTCATATAGATGTTCGGCGTCAGCGCCGGCCGCGGCTCAGCCGCCCTCGGCTGCGATTGCCGGCTCAGCACAGATTCTTCCACTGACGCGCATGAAGCAAGCGCCAGCACAGCGATAAGACCTAAAGCGATACGTCGCATTGGATTCCCGCCCAAACCGACCGCTCAACCCCCGCACCCAGAATTGCAGCAGCGCCTGAATGCTAGCTGAACGAGCATGGCTCCAGAACCGCGATGCGCAGTTACGAAATCGGCGCGCCGCGCGGGACGAGCGTCCACCACCTTGCCGGCGCGTTCATGCGCTCGGCGCCGCGCCCTGCTTCCGGGCCAGAGCCGAAGAACACGTCGCCGCGCAGCGGTCCACGCCTGATCGCGCCGCCCGTATCTTGCGCGACGAGCAATCTGCGGAACGGCTGCCCGTCATATTCGCCGTCGACGAATACGACAGCGCCGAACGGGTGGTAGGCCGGGTCGACGGCGATCGAGCCGAGCGGCGTCAGCGGCACGTTGGCCGCGCCACGTGGCCCAGCGCTTGGATCATCGATGCGCTCTTCTTGGAAGAAGACGTAGGATGGATCGGCGTTGAGCGCTTGACGCGTCGCGGCCGCGCCGTTCTGGTCGCTCCACGCACGGAAGTTCGACCAGGTCGCGCCGCCTTGCAGCTGGCCGGAGTCGCGCAGCGCGCCGAGCGCTGAACGCCAGCGATAGCCGTTCTGTGCCGCGAACGCCGCGCGCGCTTGCGTTCCGTCAGGAAACGAAATCCGGCCCGAGCCTTGGATCTGCAGATTGTAAACATCTACCGGATGCGCCCACGCGAACGCCTGATCTTGAGAAGGATTCAACTCTTCGCGCTTCGGATACGGGCGCACTTGCGCGCCATTGAGCTGTCCGGTCAGCGTGCGCGGCGCACCGCGCAGCGCCTCATTGTCATACGCTTCAGCGAATGCCCCGATGTCGACGGTCACCATATCGCCAGGCTTGCGCACGAGCGGCGCCGAGTAGATCGGATCGGGATAGCGGCGCGCTTCGATGATCGGTTCGTAGTACGCGGTGAGCCGCGCCTCGCCGCCGCCACGAACGACGTTCGGAATGAAGTTCGCCTCGAAGAACGCGCGCTCGCCGCCGGGCGCGACGCTTTGCGCCGCTGTGCACGCCGGCGCCCAATCGGCGACTGTGCCGCCATAGCGGCCGCCGCCAGGAAGCGCAGCACTCGGATCGCGCTGACGCCGGCCATCGCATGCACGGCGGAACGCGAGCAGCGCTGGCGCGAGATCGACCGTCGTCCAATCGGGAATGTCGCTGAACGCGGCTGGCGCGAGCGCGAAATCGACGGCGGGCGTTTCGGTCGGCGGCGTGGGCCCAGTGCTAGTGCGCTCGCCGCCCGTGCTCGCGCACGCCGACAGCACTGAGGCAGCGGCAAGCAATGTCAGAACACGACGCATGAGACCCTCCGGAACGCGGACTAGCCTTCTATCCCGCGCGCGCTCGCCGGGCAGCCTGGAACAGCGGTAACGACCACCCGGTCGGCTTTTGCTTGCCAGCGGGAATCTTGGGGAGTAAGTTCGCCCTCTGGTTATGCTCTTTTGTAGCATAAGGGTGGGCCGAGGCTCTTCTCGGCCGTTTTTGACACCCTATATATGCTCCAACTGAGCATAAATCGCCCATTCCGGGCGCAGGAGGCCTGAGATGGCCCGTATTATCGACGCCCCCCTTACCGCCAGCGAAGGCAGTTGCGACCCACGCGCGGTTCACGGCACGTGGGGCGCGCTCGACGCCGCCGCTCGCCGGGGGCTCGCCTACACGACTGAAGTGGCCGCCGAAACGGCGCCACTCTACGAGCGCGTGAAGCACGTCATCCCCGCAGTGGAGTGGCCGGCTTATGCGCCGCTGATCAGCGCCATCAACAAGATGAAGCGCGCCAAGAACGCGGTGATCCTCGCGCACAATTACATGACGTCGGAAATCTTCCACTGCGTCGGCGATTTCCGCGGTGACTCGCTCCAGCTCGCGCGCGAAGCGGCGGAGACGGATGCGGCCGTGATCGTCCAGGCCGGCGTGCGCTTTATGGCGGAAACGTCGAAAACGCTCGCGCCGGAAAAAACCGTGCTCATTCCTGACTTGCGCGCTGGTTGCTCGCTGGCCGCTTCGATCACCGGCGCCGACGTGCGCCTGATCAAGCAACGTTATCCAGGCGTGCCGGTGGTGACCTACGTGAACACCAACGCCGACGTGAAAGCCGAGAGCGATGTTTGCTGCACGTCTTCGAACGCTGCCGCTGTCGTCGAATGGGCGGCGCGCGAGTGGAAGACGGATCGCGTCATCCTGCTGCCGGACGAATATCTGGCCAAGAACGTCGCGACGCAGACGGGCATCCACATCATCTCGTGGCATGGCCGCTGCGAAGTGCATGAGCGCTTCACGGCTGAAGACATCGCCGAACTACGCGCGGCGCATCCTGGCGTCGTCGTGCTTACGCACCCCGAGTGCCCGCCGGACGTGATGGCGGCGTCTGATTTCGCGGGCTCTACAGCTGCGCTGCAAGACTACGTGGTCGAGAAGCGGCCGGGCAAAGTCGTACTGCTCACCGAATGCTCGATGAGCGACAACGTTGCGCAGGCTGCGCCGGACGTCGACTTCGTCCGCCCCTGCAATCTCTGCCCGCACATGAAGCGCATCACGCTCGAAGGCATCTATGACGCGCTGGCCGAGATGAAGCACGAAGTGACCATTCCCGAGGACGTCCGCGTCCGCGCGAAGCTCGCAATCCAGCGCATGCTCGACTTGCCGAAGGAGAAGCCGCGCGCTTTTGCGACGGGCCGCGTGCCTGTTGCGGTAGAGCTCGTCTAAGCGCCGCGAACCGCCAAATTGCCGCCCTTTTCGCCGCCCAACACGCTCCGCGAAAGCGAGGCGAGACATGCGTGCATTTCTGATTGCGTCGGCGGCTCTGATGGCGTTCGCGGCGGCGCCAGCGAGCGCTCAATCCGGCGACGATCCGTACACTGGAACGTGGGCATTTCAGACGGCGTCGTACGGCAACGAGCAAGTCGGCGGCATCATGAGCGGCGCGGCAGTGATCACGCGCGACGGGCGCAATCGTTACAGCATCCGCCTTCTCTCCAACGAGCGGCTGGTGAATCGCGAGACGAGCCAAGGCGCGTTTCTGACGGCGCGGCAGAACTGCACGGGCGTCAACGACGACGGCCAATTCACGATCAGCTGCCAAATGGCCGAGCCACTCGAAGGCTACGAGCCGGACAATTTCGTGCTGCAAGCGGGCGAAACGGATCAGCTCGTCGGCGTGCTGCAGTCGAACAATTCCAGCCAAGTGACGTTCTCGCGGCTGAGATAACGCGGTCGCATTTCCTTCTCCCGCATGGGCGGGAGAAGGTGGTCGCGAAGCGACCGGATGAGGGTGGGAGCGTCCGGAAGAGGCTCACCTTCAAACTCGCCCCCTCACCCGCTCGAACAAGTTCGAGCGACCTCTCCCCCTCGCGGGGTAGAGGTGAGGCGCATAGCTAATGCGTGGCGACATCCTCATCGTCGGCGCCGGGCTGGCGGGCCTCTTCCTGGCGCTGAAGCTGGCGCCACGGCGGTGCGTGGTGTTGAGCCAGTCGCCGCTCGGACACGCGTCGTCGTCAGCCTGGGCTCAAGGCGGGCTGGCGGCGGCGCTAGCGCCGGGCGACGATCCGGCGCTGCATGCGGAAGACACGGTGAAGGCGGGCGCTGGGCTGGTTGATCCGGCGGTCGCTTCGCTCATCGCGCGCGAGGGGCCCGACCGCGTGCGCGATCTCATTGCGCTCGGTGTGCCGTTCGATCGCACACACGACGGCAAGCTGGCGCAAAGCTTGGAAGCGGCGCACTCGAAGCCACGCGTCGTGCGCGTCTCCGGCGATCTGGCCGGCAAGGCGATTATGGATGCGCTGATCGCGGCGGTCCGCGCATCGCTGCATATCGAGATTGTTGAATGCAAGCGTGCGCGCGCTCTGCTGCGCGATGCGAACGGACGCGCTTGCGGCGTTCTGTGCGATGGCGACGAGGTGTTTCTCGCCAGCGAAGTGATCCTCGCGACTGGTGGTGTTGGCGGGCTCTACGCGGTCACGACCAATCCAACCGAAGCGCAGGGCCAAGGCTTCGCGATGGCGGCGCGCGTTGGCGCGCTGATCGCCGACCCTGAGTTCGTGCAGTTTCACCCCACCGCGATCGACATTGGCCGCGATCCGGCGCCGCTGGCGACGGAAGCGCTGCGCGGCGAAGGCGCACATATAATCAACGCCAAGGGAGAAGCGTTCGTCTCAGACCTCGCGGCTCGCGATGTCGTAGCGCGCGCCATTCATCTCGAACGCCAAGCCGGGCGCGGCGCGTTCCTCGACGCGCGCGAAGCGGTTGGCTCAAAGTTCCCTGCGCACTTCCCCACAGTTTTCGCGGCCTGCATGAGCGCAGGCCTCGATCCACGCATCGCGCCAATCCCGATCGCGCCGGCGGCGCACTATCACATGGGCGGCGTCGCCACGGATATTTGGGGCCGAACCAGCGTCGATGGGCTCTGGGCTGTCGGCGAGTGCGCATCGACCGGCGCGCACGGCGCCAACCGCCTCGCGTCGAACTCGTTGCTTGAAGCGGTGGTCTTCGCGCACCGAATCGCGGCCAGACTGCGCGATGACGCTTCACAACTTTCCCTCGCCCCGGAACCAGCCGCCGCGCCGCCAACACTCGCTGACGGACCTCGCGCTGAACTTCGCCAGCTTATGGAAGCGGACGCGAACGTCGTCCGAGATGGCGCAGGATTACGACGCGCCCTCGCCGGTGTTCACGCGCTCGGCGAAAGCCATGGCCAAGCCAATGCGCTTGTCGCAGCAGAACTCATACTCAGAGCAGCGCTCGCCCGGCACGAGAGCCGCGGCGCGCACTTCAGGAGCGATTATCCCGATGACGCGACACCGCAACGCGCCTTCATCACGTGGAGTGGCAGTTCGCCCGATGTTGCCACCGCTTCCTGATGTGGTGCTTGAGCCGATTGTGAAGCTCGCGCTCGCTGAGGATCTTGGCGCGGCGGGAGATGTCACGACGGATGCGCTGATCGATCCGGAGACGCAAGGCCATTGGGCCTTGCGCGCACGTGAGGCTGGTGTTGTCGCTGGACTCGATGCCGCAATCCTCGCCGGCGCGATGATCGATCCGGACTTGGTGTTCACCGTGCTGGCGCCGGATGGCGCGCGCGTGAAGACCGGCGACACGATCATGGAGATCGAAGGCGCGGCGCGCTCGGTGCTGATGGCCGAGCGGACGATGCTGAACTTCATCGGCCGCCTCTGCGGGATCGCGACGCTGACGAGCGTCTATGTCGATGCGGTCGCCGACACGGATGTGATCATCGCCTCGACGCGCAAGACGACACCCGGCATGCGCGCTTTGGAGAAGCGCGCGGTGCGCCTGGGCGGCGGCGGCGCGCATCGTTACGGCTTGGACGATGCGATGCTGATCAAGGACAACCACATCGCGGCGGCGGGCTCAGTAGGCTTGGCGCTTGAGCGCGCGCGTGATGCAGCGGCGCATCTGACGTGCATCGAGATCGAGGTCGACAATCTGGAGCAGCTGCGCGAAGCGCTGCCCTACGGCCCAAGCGCGATCCTGTTGGACAATTTCTCTCAAGCTGACCTGCGCACTGCCGTGCAGATGGCGAAGGGGCAGACGCTGTTGGAAGCGTCCGGCGGGATCACGATTGAGAACGTGGCGGCCGTGGCGGAGACGGGCGTCGATGTGATCAGCATCGGTGCGCTGACGCACTCGGCGCGCTCGCTCGATGTGGGATTGGACGCGCTCTAAACGCCCGCGTTGACGATCCCGAACAGCAAGTGGTCGCGCCACTGGCCGTTGATCTTCAGATACGCGCGCGCGACGCCCTCTTGGGTGAAGCCGCATTTCTCCAGCACGCGGCGCGAGGCGAGATTGTCAGGCTGGCACGCGGCTTCGACGCGGTGCAGGTCCAAGTCTTCGAACGCGTAGCGCACGACGGCGTGCACGGCTGACGTCGTGTACCCCTGGCCCGCATGCATCTGCCCGGCCCAGTAACCAAGCGATGCGGTCTGCGCGACGCCGCGACGAATGTTCGAGAGCGTCACGCCGCCCAAGAGCGCGTCATCGTCTTCGCGAAACACGAACAGCGCATGCGCTTTGTCATCGCGCGCATCTTCCGTGTAGCGGCGCAATTTGTAGCGATAGGAGCCGCGCGAGGTTTCGTCTTGCGCCCAGGTCGGCTCCCAGGGCGTCAGGAAATTGCGGCTAGCTTCGCGGACGTCGGCCCATTCCTGGTAATCGCGCAGTTCAGGCGCGCGGAGATAGACGCCCTCCCCGTCAATCCGGCGCATGCCGTCATTGTCCTTCCGCATCAAAGCCATGACGGCGCTAGTTTGCCCCAAACGCGTCTAGCGCGCCATGCCCCGCCTTGGGGCCAATCGCAGCTGCGCAGGCGGGGCCTTCGAGTGCTGCGCCTGCGAGCGCCTGCACTTCTTCACACGTCACCGCCTCCATCCGAGCGCGGATTTCGGCGAAGTCATAGAGCCCGTCACGCAGGAAAATCTGGCTGACGCGCGCTTCAGCGCGGGCAGTCGGCGCTTCGAGCCCCATCAGCATGGAGGCGCGCGAGACGGCCTTGGCGCGTGTGAGCTCGGCGTCGGTCGGGCCCTTGGCGGCCATGAGTTCGAGCTGTGCGCGCACGATCTCAGACACCTCGCGCGCGTGCTTGGCGGAGCAAACAGCGTAGACGCTTATGCGGCCGTCATCCTCGACCACGTCGAGCGCGGAATCGATCGCGTAGACCAAGCCGTGCTTCTCGCGCACTTCTTGGAAAAGGCGGGAGGACATGCCGCCACCGAAAATCTCAGACAGCAACCGCGCGGCGTAGAGTTGTTCGCTGCGCGAGTTCGGCGCAGGCCACGAGAAGACGAGGTGCGTCTGCTCGAGCTTACGCACTTCGCTGGCATGGCCACCGAGTGGGCGGGCGGCATCTCGTTCTTGCACGGGCTTAGCGGCGAGATCGCCGAAGCGGCGGGTTGCGGTGTCGACGATAGCGTCGCGATCGAAGCCGCCAGCGATGCTGAGGACAACGCGCTCCGGCGCCATGTGCGCCGAGCGGAAGTTGATCAACGTGTCGACATTGACGTTCTTCAGAGTCTCCTCTTCGCCGAGAATCGGCCGGCCGAGCGGCTGATCCTTGTAGAGGACAGCCTGATGTAGTTCGAACACACGGTCGTCCGGCGCATCGAAAGCCTCGCCGCGCTCCTGCGCGACGACGCCCTTCTCTTTCTCCAAGTCCTCCGGCGCCCAATGCGGCTCGAGTAGAATGTCGGCGATGAGGTCGAGCGCGAACGGCGCCTCTTCGGCGACGGCGCGCGCGTAGTAGGCCGTGCGCTCATAGCCGGTGGCGGCGTTCATCACGACGCCCGCGTTCTCGGTGGCTTCAGCAAACTGGCGCGCATCGCGTGAGCCCGCGCCCTTGAACGCCATGTGCTCGAACAAGTGGGCGACGCCATTGATCTCGGCCGGCTCCCAGCGCGCGCCAACGCGCTGCCAGACGCCCAGCGCCGCCGTGGCAAGCCCCGGCATGGGGTCGAGCGCCAAACGCACGCCGTTCGGCAAGCGGACAAGTTCTAGCTCCACGCACGGCTCCGTTCTCGGATGTATTGCTTCACCGCTTCGGCGTCGGCGGGGAGCGAGTCAAACTTTTCACTGCGTTCGAAGAGGTCCGCACACTTCGTGGGCAGTTGCGGGCGCTGCCCCGTGGCGCGCTCCACTGTGTCGGGGAATTTCGCTGGGTGGGCGGTGGCGAGGAATACGCGCGGCGACCCTCCACCGGCGACGCGCGCCGCACGGCCGACAGCTGTGTGAGGACACAGCAGTTCGCCTTCATGGATACAGGCGTCGCGCATTTGCTCAAGCGTTTCGGCGTCCGTGATCGACACCGCGTCGAAAGACTCGCGCAACCAAGCGAGCGCCTGCGGTGGGATGTCGAAGCCACCGAACTGCGTAAGGGCGCCGCAGAGCGCGCTGACAGCCTCGCCGTCGCGGTCCAAAGCTTCGAATAGGATGCGTTCGAAGTTGGACGCCACCTGAATGTCCATCGCCGGTGAAAGCGTCGGCTTGCTGGCGCCGCGCTCATAGCGGCCCGTCTTCAGTGCGCGCGCCAAAATATCGTTGGCATTGGTCGCCAGGATGATGCGCTGCACCGGCGCGCCCATCTGCTTGGCGATCCAGCCTGAATACGCGTCTCCGAAATTTCCTGTCGGAACGACGAAGCTGACCGGGCCGTGTGCGCTCAGCGTATGCGCCGTGACTTGGTAGTAGATCGACTGCGCAACGATGCGGGCCCAATTGATCGAATTGACGCCAGAGAGATGAGCACGAACCACAAAGTCGCGATCGGCGAAGAGCGATTTGACAATGGCTTGGCACGCGTCGAAATCGCCGTCCAATTCAAGCGCGTACACGTTACTGGATCCTGACGTCGTCATGAACCGGCGCTGCACGTCCGACACTCTGCCCTTCGGCGTCAGCACGAAGAGATCGACGCGGTCGCGATCCTTCAGAGCTTCGACCGCCGCACCTCCGGTGTCGCCGGAGGTCGCGCACACAACGGAAAGACGCTCATCGCGCTTCGTGAGCGCCACGTCATAGAGCGGTCCAATGAACTGCATCGCGACGTCCTTGAACGAAAGCGACGGACCGTGAAAAAGCTCAAGGGACCAATCTGAGACACCGCTCTGGCGCAGCGGCGTCACGGCTTCGGGCCACTTTGCGCGCCAGGTCTTGTCGTGCGGATCAACCGGAGCGTCGATGAAGGCCTCGTTCGTGATGGCGGGTATCGCTTCGTCGCTCGCGGGAAGATCGTCACCGGCAAATGTCTCGAGCACGCGCATCGCCACACCGCCGAAGTGTGCGTGAGCGATCGTACGCGGCGCCATCGGCAGCGCTGGAATCTGCTCCGGCACATAGAGTCCGCCGTCCGGCGCCATGCCGCTCAGCACTGCGTCCAGGAACGAAACGGGCGGCGCTTGGCCTCGCGTTGAGATGTAGCGCATCAGTCCTCGCGCGGGCG